>CATGLK010000003.1 GCA_949538735.1 uncultured Clostridia bacterium | reverse complement strand
AAATGTCAGCGTAAAAATTCCACGCTTTTGTGTCCAAAAACTTGACATAGATTCACTTTGTCTCATTTTAAAAGTAGAAAACACAGGAGAATAAAATGAAGCAAAACACGATAGAAAGAAAAGAACAAAAAAGACCCAAAAGAGGATATGGCTTAGATAAATATTATGAAGAGGAAAGAATAGAAAGAGAGAAAAAGGAAGCAAAGAATAAAAAGAAGAAAATAAAAAAGAGAATATTCTTATGTTTGAAAATATTAATAGCGTTAATAATTCTAGGAATAATAGGAATATTCTTATTCTTCAAAACAAGTCTATTCCAAAAATACAAAGAAATATGGGTACAAACAGCCATGACAACAATGAACCACCAATACTTAGCAACATGGTTCTTATCAGATGAAGAAATTGCAGAAATAATGAAAAGCCTAGAAGTAGAAAACAACGAGAACTCTAATTCTGAAAACATAGTCGTAGAAAAGCCAAAAGAAGAAAAGAAAATCACCGTAGAAAAAATCACAGGAAAAGGCTATGTAGGATATGTTATGACAGTTCCAGATGCATCAAAAGTAAAACTAGTAGACGGAAGACAAAAGCGGAAGAGGCTCAAAACTAAGTGAAATTGTAAAAAAACACAATGCAGTTGGTGGAATTAACGCAGGAGGATTTGCAGATCCAAACGGAGTAGGCTCAGGAAACATACTTGTAGATACAGTAATTATGAATAAAAAATTATTATATGGGAATAAATCTACAAGATATAGCTTAATAGGATTAAATTCAGAAGGAAAACTAATATTAGGAAAATACAATTTCCAAGAAGCATTAAATGCAGGAATTGAAAATGCAGTAGAATTCGGACCATTTATTATAGTAAATGGAAACAAACAAATAAAAAATTCAAATTCAGGTGGAATACACCCAAGAATGGCAATAGGACAAAAGAAAGACGGAACAATGCTATTTGTATCAATAGACGGAAGGCAACCTGGATATAGCATAGGAACAAGCCTATTAGAGCTACAAAATATATTTGAAAGATATGGAGCATATAATGCAGCAAATTTAGACGGGGGTTCATCTGCAACCATGTACTACAATGGAAAAGTAGTAAATAAAACATCAACACCAATGGGTGAAAGATATTTGCCAAACGCATTTATTATAGAAAAATAGCAAATAGATGTGTCCCAAAATGGACAAAATGTCCAAAAGGAAACGTCCCAAATGGACAAAAAGGAGTAAAATTATGTTTAATTTTTCGTTTGATAAAAGAACAATGTATATAATATTAGCTGTGTTAATAGGGGTTAACTTGCTAACATATATAACTAATCCGACAATGTTAGTATCACTATTATTTAGTGTACCAGGAGTACTAATAGCGATAACATTTCATGAGTTTGCACACGGATTTGCAGCATACAAATTAGGAGATAATACAGCTAAAAATGAAGGAAGACTAACATTAAATCCATTAGACCATTTAGATCCAATTGGTTTTATAATGTTGTTATTTGCAAGATTTGGCTGGGGAAAACCAGTACATGTAAATCCAAATAATTATACAAGAAAAATGTCAATGGAAAAAGGAGAAGCGATAGTTTCAGCAGCAGGACCAGTAATGAATATTTTACTTGCAATTATATTTACACTTATATATTTTGCAATAGATAAATTTGCAGGAGCTACCTTTTTAACAGCAACAGTTGGAAAAGTAATAATGACAATAATTTATGATACAATACTTATTAATATTGGGCTAGGAATATTTAACTTAATACCATTACCACCACTAGACGGTTCAAAAATAATTATGCCTTTTTTACCATATAATGCTAAATCATGGTTTATAAACAATGAGCAAATATTTTATATTATATTTGTTGTATTATGGGTAACAGGAATAGCAGGTGATATAATTTCACCAGTAATAAGTTGGGTAGCAACAGGAATTTTTAGCTTAGGAAATTTAATTATAAGATAATTAGAACAGGTTTTGTCTATCCAAATAAAAGGGGTGGTACAAAACCTGTCTTAAATTATATAAATATAAAGAGCTTTTTAGAAACATAGAAAGGAATGTAGCAAAAATGGACAAAGATATAATAACAATGCGGAATAGAATCAAGTTGTGACGAAACATCAGTAGCAATAATAAAAAACGGTAGAGAGATTCTATCAAATATAATTGACACACAAATACCAATACACGAAAAATATGGTGGAGTAGTACCAGAGATAGCTTCAAGAAACCATATAGAAGCAATTTCAAGAGTAGCAAAAAAAGCATTAGATGAAGCAAAAATATCTTGGAATGACATTGACGCAATAACACCAACATATGGACCAGGACTAGTTGGAGCTTTGTTAGTTGGGTTATCATACGCAAAAGCGCTAAGCTTAGCAATTAACAAGCCGCTAGTAGGTGTAAATCATATTCAAGGACATATAGCTTCAAATTACATAACATACAAGGAGTTAGAACCACCATTTATATGTGTTATGATGTCTGGAGGAAATACTCAAATAATAAATGTAAAAAGCTATACAGAGTTTGAAGTTTTAGGTAAAACACGTGATGATGCAATAGGTGAAGCTTTTGACAAAGTGGCAAGAGTAGTTGGACTAGGTTATCCAGGTGGGCCAAAGGTTGATAATCTAGCAAAAGAAGGACAAGCAAATATCGAATTACCAAAAACACATTTTGACGGAGATACACTAGATTTCAGTTTTAGTGGAATAAAAACAGCAGTAATAAACTTATATCATAAAAATCCTGAAATAAACAAAGCAGATTTATGTGCAAGTTTTCAAAAAAATGTAACAGAAACTTTAATGGAAAATGTAAAAAAAGCGTTAGAAAAAACAAATATAAAAACAGTAGTATTAGCAGGTGGAGTATCAGCAAATTCATATATTAGAAAAGAGTTTTTAGAGCTAGAAAATGAAGGGATAAAAGTATATATGCCAGATTTAAAACTATGTACAGATAATGCAGCAATGATAGGGTCAGCTGGATATTATAATTTCATAGAAGGAAGAAGAGACAACCTAAATTTGAACGCTGTACCAAATCTAAAATTATAAAAGGAGAGAACTATGTCAATATACACAATTGGGGATTTACATTTATCTTTTAAGGAAAATAAACCAATGGATATATTTGGAGATAATTGGGAAAACCACGAAGAAAAAATAAAAGAAGATTGGATTAAAAAAGTAAAAGAAGATGACCTAGTAGTATTACCAGGTGATTTTTCGTGGGCAATGTATTTAAACAGAACAGATGAAGATTTTAGATATTTAAACCAATTACCAGGCAAAAAATTATTACTAAAAGGAAATCACGACTATTGGTGGACAACCCTAAAAAGTATGAGGAATTTTCTTGAAGAAAATAACTTTGAGAACATAGACTTTATTTATAATAATTCATATGAATACGAAAATATCATCATAATAGGGACTAGAGGCTGGAGTTTAACAGATGATAGTGAAGATAAAAAGATGATAAAAAGAGAAGCACTAAGATTAGAACTATCAATACAAGACGCACTAAATAAATATGGTAATAATAGAGAAATAATAGCATTTATGCACTATCCACCAATAAACAAAACCAATATAGATAAAAATGAATCAAATGAGTTTATTAGAATTATGCAAAAATATAACATAAAACAATGCTATTATGGTCACTTACACGGAAACTCAATAGAAGAGGCAATAGAAGGTCAACATTTTGGGATAGAATTTAAACTAGTTAGTGCAGACGGACTAGATTTTAAATTGTTGAAAATCAAATAAAAGCCAAGGAGAAAAAATGATAGATTTACAAAAAGATGTAAAATATATTAAAGGGGTAGGTCCAAGTAGAGTTCTACTATTAAACAAATTAGGTATTTTTACATTAAATGATTTAATAACATATTATCCGAGAACATATGAAGATAGAAATAAACCTAAATACATATGTGAATGTGAAGATGGAGAAGAAGTATTAATAGAAGCGGTTGCATGCAACAAAATGACAAGTATAAGGCTTAAAGGCAAAACAATGCAAAAGCTAATAGTAAGAGACGAAACAGCTTCTGCAACATTAACATGGTTCAATCAACCATATTTAAGAGACAAATTTAGCATAGGGAATAAATATAAGTTTTTTGGAAAAGTAAGTAAAAGAGCAGGAAAAATAACATTTAATTCACCTGTATATGATAACGAAGAAAAAAATCAAAATACAGGAAGAATCATTCCAATATATCCATTAACATATGGATTACCACAAAGCACAATAAGAAAAATTATGGAAGCAGGACTAAAAGATGTATATGGTAACTTAGATGAGACTTTACCAGAATACATAAGAAAAGAATATAATTTAGAAAACATAAATGAAGCAACAAAACACATACATTTTCCAGAAGAATTTAAAGATTTCAATACTGCAAGAAACAGATTAGTATTTGAAGAATTACTAAGTGTACAATTAGCATTATTACAATTGAAAAATAACTATATGTATAAAGAAAAAGGAATTCAATTTGATAAGCAAGTCAAAATATCAGATGTAATAAACACACTACCATTTAAACTAACAAATGCACAACGACGAGTTTTAGAAGAAATAGAGCAAGATATGGAATCTGACAAAACAATGAACAGACTATTACAAGGAGATGTAGGTTCAGGAAAAACAGTAGTAGCAATGTGTGCTGCATATAAAGCGGTAAAATCAGGATATCAAGCAGCAATAATGGCACCAACAGCAATACTTGCAACACAACATTTAGAAAACTTCAAAAATATTTTAGAAGACTTAGGAATAAAGTGTGAATTATTAATTTCTGGAATAACTAAAAAGAAAAAAGAAGACATATTACAAAGGCTAGAAAATGGTGAGATAGACATACTAATAGGAACACATGCAATAATAGAAGAAAATGTAGTATTTAAAAATTTAGGACTGGTAGTAACAGATGAACAACATAGATTTGGAGTAAAACAAAGAACTAAAATAGCAGAAAAAGGAGAAAATCCAGATGTATTAGTTATGACAGCAACGCCAATACCAAGAACTCTGGCTTTAATACTATATGGAGACCTAGATATATCAATAATAGACGAATTACCACCAAATAGAAAGAAAATAGAAACAATAGCAGTAGGAAAAAATATGACAGACAGGATAAATAACTTTATAAAACAGCAAGTAAAAGAAGGAAGACAAGCATATATAGTATGTCCACTAGTAGAAGAAAACGAAGAAATGGACTTAAAATCAGTAGAAAAATTATACCAAACATATAGTACAGAAGCCTTTTCAGAATATAGAGTTGAATATATCCATGGAAAGATGAAACCAAAAGAAAAAGATGAAATAATGGAAAAATTCAAAAACAAAGAAATAGACATTTTAATTTCAACAACTGTAATAGAAGTAGGAGTTGATGTTCCAAATGCAAATATAATGGTAATTGAAAACTCTGAAAGATTTGGATTAGCACAACTTCACCAATTAAGAGGAAGAGTAGGAAGAGGAGAGTATCAATCATATTGTATATTAAAATGTGAAGGGAAAAGTGAAAACACAAGAAAAAGGATGAAAGTAATGGTAGAAACAAATGACGGATTTGTAATATCAGAAAAAGACTTAGAACTAAGAGGGTCAGGAGACTTTTTTGGAACAATGCAACATGGACTGCCAGAATTTAAAATTGCTAACTTGTTTGAAGATATTGAAATGCTTAAAATGGTGCAAAGTGTTGCAATGAAGATATTAGGAGAAGACCCTAAACTGGAACAAGAGAAAAATCAACAATTAAAAAATTTAATTAGAGATAAGTTCGCAAAAAGAATAGAAATTTAAACTTTTTGGGACAGGCCAAAAAAAGTTTTGAAAAAGTGTGATTGACTTTTTCTGTCGAAAATAGTATAGTATATTTGTAAAAAGTAAAAGGATGTAGATAAAATGTTTTCAATAATAATAAAATTAATTTCAGCAATTATACTTCTGATAGGAGTAATATTGATTTTTGATGCTAGGATAATAACTAAAAGATTTTTTGGTTTTGGAGACCAAAACGAAGCTTCAAATGGATTAAAAATATTAGGATTTATATTAGCTCTTGTTGGTGGATTAATTATGTATTTTAATATGTAATGAAATAATATAAAGAGCTCTTACATAATGTAAGAGCTCTTTGCTTAGTTAGTAGCTGTTTTTTCGATTTTTACAAAGCTACATTCGACAAAACCGGGCTCGTTAAAAGTAGCACTATACATTTTACTACTATTGAGCATATCTACCAATAACCTCATATCGTTTTCCTCAAAATAAAACTTAGAATAAGTTTCAAGAGGTCTAACAAAAATCCGCCTGCAAACAGTATCTGAAAGGTACAAAGTATCTAAATGTTTTTCTTCCATAACACTCAGTACCCATTCATAAAGCTGCTCGAATTTTTCTTTGGGGTTTGACACTGGAGTGTCTAACGGATGCCGATTAATAGCTTGTCTTTTCTTGTTCATGCTGTTTCCTCCATAATCTAAGCATTGAAAAATTGCATATTTTTATTATATCACATGTTACATAAAATTGCAAATATTAATGATAATTAATAAAAAATCGAAAATACGCAAAAAGGACTACACAAAAAGGAAAAGATGTGCTATTATATATAAGTAGAACAAGGAAAATTAAAGGAGGAATTAAATATGTCAGGACATAGCAAGTGGCATAACATACAAGCAAAGAAAGGAAAAGCAGACGCAGCAAGAGGAAAAATATTCACAAAATTAGGAAGAGAATTACTAATAGCAGTAAAAGAAGGTGGACCAGACCCAGCAGGAAACTCAAAACTAAAAAATGTAATAGCAAAATGTAAAGCAGCAAATATGCCAAATGATACAATAAACAATGCAATAAAAAAAGCATCAAGCAGTAATGAAAACTACGAAGAAATAACATATGAAGGATATGGACCAAGTGGAGTTGCTGTAATAGTAGAAGCATCAACAGACAACAAAAATAGAACAGCGGCAGACGTAAGACACGTATTTGACAAAGCTGGTGGAAACTTAGGAACTAGTGGATGTGTATCATACATGTTTAACAAAAAAGGAATAATAGTAATAGAAAAAGAAACAACAAAAATGGACGAAGAAGAATTAATGATGTTAGCACTAGATGCAGGAGCAGAAGATTTTGAAGCATCAGAAGAAATTTACGAAATAACTACAGACCCAAGCGATTTTTCAGAAGTTCGTGAGAAATTAGAAGAAGCAGGATTAGAATTCTTAGAGGCAGAAGTACAAATGGTACCAACAACAACAGTAAGCCTAGACGAAAAAGGCATAGAAAAAATGGAAAGACTAATAGAAAGATTAGAAGATTTAGATGATGTTGCAAATATTTATCACAACTGGGAAGAATAAAAAATAGGGGAATGAAAGATATGGAACAAAGGAAAAATGCAAAAATATTAAAAATTTTAATTATAACAATATCAATAATGGTATTAATACTAATAGGTGTAATTGCATATTTATATTTTCAAACAGATATGTTTAAAACCAATAAAACACTATTTTTTAAATATGTAGCACAAGCAGGAAACGAAGAAACGGGATTTATAGACAACCAAACAATTCAATATTTTGAAAAGAAAGAAAACACACCATACACAAATAGTGCGACATTTAAGACTGACATCAAAATGGAAGATGAAGAAGAATTATTAAAAGCAGTAAATCAGTTTAACATAACTGTCAAAGGGAAAACAGATAATCAAGCAAATAAAACAGAACAAGAAATATCATTAAACTATTCAAATGATGTTAATTTTCCATTAACATATAGAAAAATAGAAGATGTTATGGGAATTCAAACAGAATATATAAGTAAAAGTTTTGTGGCAATTGATACAACTGACACAAGTACTACAAATGCAACACTAAATTCTATAATAAATATAGTAAATCAAATAAAAGATGCATCTGACAAAAAAGATGAAACAAAAAATATAGAAATAACAGAACAAGAAAAAGAACAAATAATAAACAGATATACAGAAGTTCTAATGCAAAGTATAGGTGATGAAAAATTTTCTAAAACTCAAGAGACAAGTAGTACAGGCTATAAGCTAACATTAACGACAGAAGATATGAAGAGTATAACAGTAAAATTATTAGAAACATTAAAAGATGATGAATTAGCTTTAGATAAATTGAACCAATATGCAGAATCTTTGGGAACAACAGATAAAATAGAAAAAAGTAAAATAGAAGAAATAGCTGAAAGTTTCAACGAAATGGAAATAGAGGAAAATCAACAATTTGAAATTGCAGTATACAGTAAAAAAGGAAAAATATCAAAATTAAAA
The DNA here is from genome assembly GCA_949538735.1 of uncultured Clostridia bacterium. GTDB lineage: Bacteria > Bacillota > Clostridia > TANB77 > CAG-508 > CAG-269. Next base: position 121,411 of record CATGLK010000003.1, on the reverse strand, counting down.
ATATCAACAGAAGGAATAGCTGTCGTAATAGATAAAATAAGAGGAAACAACCAAAATAGTACAAGCATTTCTTTGGAAATTAATAATGGAGACAATGTGATTAAAGTTTTAATAGCTGGGGCTTTTAATGGATTAGAAACTATGGAAAGCGTGCAAGAAACTTATCAAGTAACAATACAAGCAAGTGAAGAACAAAGTGTAACATATATTATAAATAATAATGTAAGTTTTGCTGGAAGTGTAGATATAGAAGGCTTTACACAAGATAATAGTACTGTATTAAATGATTTTGAAGATGAACAAGTTACAAACTTCTTAGATGCGGTAACGCAAAGAATAACAGATGTAAATAGGCAACAAATGGAAGAGTTAGGGCTAGAAGAAAGCCAAAACCCATTATTTAATCTATTCCCAGTAGCTTCACTACTTTCATCAGGATCAAACAATATGTTTAATCAAATTTCAGATGAAGAAAGCAATACAGAATTTAACTTTTTGAATAATCAAAATCAATTTGATGAAACTAATATAACTGAAACAAATGCAGAATATGAAATGTATGCAAATACAAATTCACCAGGAGTAACAACAAAAGGATTAATGACAATAATAAGTGAAAACAACGAAAAAGATGGATACAAAATAAAAGAAATAAACTTCAATGGAGAAGAATATGAAGCAACAAGAGAAAACATATCATTCATTAAACAAGAAATATCAACAGAAAAAAATTACAAAATAGAATTTGAAAAAGAAGAAAATACAGGAGCAATATACAGAGCTGTAATAAACGAAAAATAGTTCTAAAATACAAAAAAGAGCATATATATATTATATATGTTCTTTTTTTATGCAAATAAAATAAAAAGGTGGGATGGATATTGAACATTAAAGAAGAAATACTAAGATATTTTCCAAGTAATATATACTCATTGTTAGATAATACAATTAATCAAAATAGACAAGTTGCAGAAGAATTACAAGAAATTAGAATACGTTCAAACAGACCAATCTTATTAAAGCTAAGAAGAACAACAATATTAATAGAATATAATGTAAGTGGAGCAGAAATATTGCAAACGGTAGAAAGACTTTGCAATAATTCGATTTATGCATATAAAAATCAGATATGTGACGGATTTTTAACCATAAAAGGAGGACACAGAGTTGGAATAACAGGGACAGCAGTAATGGAAAATAATAATGTAATCAATTTAAAATATATAACAAGCTTAAATTTTAGAATTGCAAGACAAGTAATAGGTTGTAGCAATAAAATATTGAATGAAATATTAGATATGGAAAATAAAACGATTTATACAACATTGATTGTATCTCCGCCAGGCATGGGAAAAACAACAATGCTAAGAGATGCAATAAGAAACATAAGTAATGGAATTGCAAATATAAATTTTCAAGGCAAAACAGTGCGGTGTAGTTGATGAAAGAGGAGAAATAGCAGCGATGTATCAAGGAATTCCACAAAATGATATAGGAATAAGAACAGATGTAATTGAAAATATATCAAAATCAAAAGGTATGGAAATGCTAATTCGTTCTATGGCGCCAGAGGTAATTGCGTGTGACGAAATTGGCTCAAAAGAAGATGTACAAGCAATACGGAAAAGCAATAAGGTCAGGTGTTAAAGGGATATTTACGATGCACGGAAATTCAATTGAAGATGTGAAAATGAATAAAGAAATTGATTTTCTAATAGAGACAAAACAAATAGAAAAAATTATTTTTTTAGGCTAAAATTCGTATATAAAAAAATATTAAAAAGGTTCTAAAAAAATTTGGCAAGCATACAATATAAGAAAAAGGAAAGGACAAACTTATTATGCAAATAATCAAATATTTTATATTATTTTTAATTTTGCTAGGGACAAGTCTAATTGGAAAGTTTTTAGCGAAAAAATACGTATACAGGTTAGAAGAATTAGAAGAAATAAAAAATGCTTTAAACATATTAAAAACAAAAATTAAATTTACATATGAACCGATACCAGAAATTTTCAAAGAAATTTCATCAAACACCAACAAAAATGTTGGAAACATATTTAAAAAAGCAAGTGAAAAAATGGAGACAACAACAGCCAATATTGCTTGGGAACAAGCGGTAGAAGAAACAGAGACAAATTTGAAAATGCAAGATAAACAAACAATAAAAAAATTATCAAAATTATTAGGACAAACAGATGTAGATGGACAAGTAAGTCAAATAGAAATAACAGAAAACTTTTTAGAAAATCAAATAAAAGAAGCATTTTGCGAAAAACAAAAAAATGAAAAATTATTTACAAGACTTGGTACAATAATGGGACTAGCAATAGTAATAGTATTATGTTAAAATGCTAAATTCTAATTTGTAGAAAGGATAAAAACGAATATGGATATCAATTTATTATTTAAAATCGCTGCAATAGGAATATTAGTTGCTGTTTTACATCAAGTTTTAGTAAGAGCAGGAAGAGAAGACCAAGCAATGATGACAACATTAGCTCGGTTTAGTTATAGTTTTAACAATGGTAATAAAAGAAATAAGCACTTTGTTTGGAACAGTAAGAACAATATTCAATTTATAAAAATAGCGGAAGGAATGAAAATCAATTTGGAAGTTATAAGAATAATTGGAATTGGCTTAATAGCATTAATAATAATAATACTTTTAAAACAATATAGACCAGAATTTGCTATATACATAAGTTTGTTAACAGGAGTACTAATCTTATTGTTAGTAATGGACAAACTAACAGGAATAATAAATTTACTGCAAACACTTGCAAACAAAACATCAATAAATAGCACGTTTCTGACTTTATTAATAAAAATAACAGGAATAGCATTTTTATCAGAATTTGCAGTAAGTATATGCAAAGACTCTGGAGAAGCAGCAATAGCAAGTAAAATAGAAATAGGCACAAAAATTATTATAATATCAATGTCAATACCAATCATATCAAGCTTGCTAGAAATAATATTAAAAATACTGCCCTAAACTTTTTGGGACAGGCCAAAAAAGTTTCACTCGCGGACGTTTTGGGACAGGCCAAAAAAGTTTTGAAAAGAAGATGTGTCCCCAAATGGACAAAATGTCCAAAAGGAAACGTCCCCAATGGACATGAAAGGAACAAATGAAAAAGTTTTTATTGATTATGATAGTTGTTGTTTCTGTGGTGGCAGTTGGTGGCACAAGTTGTGCAGATACTGGAACACAAACGATGAAGGAACAACAAGAAGAATTTAAAATACAAGATTTTATAAAAGGTGCTGAGGAGTATTCTGGTGAATTTTTTGAAGGAATAAATGTTAGTGATGTTTTAGAACAGGCTATAAAGGGCAATGTTGATAATAGTACATTTGCAAAGAGAATATTAAATTTGCTTGGAAAAGAAGTGACTGCAAATGTAAAAGCAATTGTTGGAATACTAGCGGTTATAGTAATTCACAGCATTTTGAAGTCAATCAGCGAAAGCCTTGAAAATGATGGAATAGCAAAACTAGTTTATTATGTTCAGTATATATTAATTGTAACTATAATAATGACTAATTTTTCAGATATTATAAAACTAGTTCAAGATACTACAAGTAATTTGCTGGGATTTATGAATATGTTAGTTCCACTACTTGTTACATTAATGCTTTATACAGGTAGTATAACTACAAGTACAGTGATAGAACCGATAATTTTGTTTATGATAAATTTTGTTGGAAATATGATTCAAAATTTAATTATACCACTTGTTCTGATATTTGCAAGTTTGGTAGTAATTTCAAAAATATCTGACAAAGTACAAATTGATAAATTGTCAAAATTTCTGAAGTCAGGAATTGTATGGTTTTTAGGCATTGTTTTAACAATATTTGTAGGTGTGGTTTCTTTGGAAGGAACATTATCTAGTAGTGTTGATGGAATTACTGCAAAAACTAGCAAGGCGGTTGTAAGCTCGGCGATACCAGTAGTTGGAAAGATTTTAGGAGATGCTGTTGATACAGTTTTAGGCTGTGGAGTTGTTCTAAAAAATGCTGTGGGATTAGTTGGAGTTGTTGTTATTTTAGGAATTTGCATTATGCCTATTTTAAAACTTACAGTTCTGACAGCGTCATACAAATTGCTCTCAGCGCTAGTTCAACCAATTGCAGACAAAAATATAGTGAGTTTACTAGAACAAATAGGAGATATTTTCAAGATATTCTTAGGAATTCTAAGTGCAATGTCATTTATGTTGATAATAGGAACAACATTGGTTTTGAAAATGTCGAATAGTAGTATGATGTATAGATAGGAGCACACAAATGATAGAGTTTTTGAGTAGTTGGACAAAAGGATTAGGTGTAACAATAGTAGTAGTTTCAATTTTAGAAATGCTTTTACCTAATAACAAAACGAAGAAATATATAAGAATGGTATTAGGAGTTTTTGTAATATTCAACATAATATCTCCATTAATTCAAAATAAAGATAAGTTAGATTTGAGCAATTTAGATATTGAAGATTACACAACAGTACAGACAACAAGTACTGTAACCCAAACAAGTATGGACGAGAGAATAAATAAATTGTATGAGGAGGAATTAGAAAAAGATATTACAAAAAAAGTAGAAGAAAAAGGTTATAATGTGAAAAGTGCAAAAATAAATACAACCAGAAATGACGAGCAAGAGTGGGAAATCAACCAAATACAGCTAAATATAGAAAAAGGAAAAGAACCAGAAAAAGAAACCGAAACAGTTGAAAACAAAATAGTAACAGAAGTACAAAAAATCAAAAAAATAGACACAAAAATAAATAAAGAAGAAAAAACTTCAAACCAAGAGAAAAAGATTACAAACACAGACATTCAAAATGTAAAAAAATTTTTAATAGAAGAATATGGGGTGAATGAAAAATGTTTAAAAATCAACTAAAAAGCTTAATCAAAAGTAAAGAAGATGGCGAAGGAAATGACAAAAAGAAAATAGAAAATTTAGTATTTTTTGTAATAATATTAATTATAACAATTGTGATTATAAACATAATATGGAATGGAAATAACAAGAAAAAAGTAGAATCAAATAATGATACAAGCAAAAAATTAGCAAGTTCTGCAATAAATACAACACCTTCGGAAAGTATACAGGCAACAGACAACTTAGAAGAAAAACTGGAAAATATTTTGTCAAAGATACAAGGGGTCGGAGATGTAAAAGTATGCATAAATTATAATGAGTCAAATGAAGTTGTCGCAATGTATAATGAAAATTCAAAAGTAAGTACAACAGAAGAAACAGACACATCAGGAGGAATAAGGAAAATACAAGAAAATAACTCTCAAAAAGATATCATATTTAAAGAAGATAGTGGAGAAAAAACGCCAATTACACAAAAAGTTGTGCAGGCAAAAATCGAAGGTGCAATTATTACAGCTAAAGGTGCTGGAAATGTAAGCACTAAAACCAATATTATACAAGCGGTTGAAGCGGTAACAGGTCTTGCCACACATAAAATTCAAGTTTTCGAAATGAATTAAATTTTTGACAAATGGTAGTTTGAAAGGTCGATATGTGACTTTAAAGAAAAATGTGAAAGGAATGAGATTTTATGAAATTATTAAAGAAAAATCAAGTAATCATTTATGTCATTGCAATAATGATAATGACAGCAGGATATTTAAACTTTACGACAAATACAAATGACAATCAATCAATAGAAACAAGTATGCAAATGGAAGCAAAAGACGACACACTATTAGCTGACATTGGAGACGCAACACTAGTAAACAGTAATGATGTAGTAACAGGAGAAGAAACAACACCTACTAGTGAGGACCAAACTAAAAGTGAAAAGGAAAATAGCAATAATGAAGGGACAGAACAAGCCGATGCAAAAAAAGGAGAAGAAGTGAAAACAAACAGTGAAGTAACAAAAGACGATTATTTTGTACAATCAAAATTAGAAAGAGATACAATGTATTCACAAATGCTAGAAACATATGAAAAAGTTTTAAACAGTAGTAATTCATTAGAAACTCAAAAACAAACAGCAACACAAGAAATAACAAGAATAAATGAATTAAAAAATAGCATTATGATATGTGAAAATTTGATTAAAACAAAAGGTTTTGAAAATAGTATTATTTTTGTAAATGATAAAAGCATTAGTGTGATTGTTGAGAGTGAAGAAATGAAACCAGAAGATGTGGCTAAAATTCAGAATATTATTTCGAGAGAAATGAAAGCAGATATAGATAATATACATATTTCAACTAAGTAATGATATTGCCAAAGGGGACGGACCTTTTTGGCAATTTTTTGCCATTGGGGACAGTCCTTTGGATTTTTTGGGACAGTCCCAAAACGTCCGTAAGCAAAACTTTTTTGGCCTGTCCCAAAAAGTTGCAAAGAAACATAAAATATGTTACAATGGAACTTAACAACTTTAAAGAGATATAATAGTAAGAGGAGGGGAATATGAAGCAAACACGTTTAAGCAAATTCTATTTAGATAAAGAAAAAGATATAAAAGTAAGCATGTATCGTGAAAATGAAGATGAATTAAGATACATTATTGAAACACCAAACCATGGTACAGGAAACCTGATAACAAATTTAGCGAAGTTATGTGATGTGGAAACAGTAAAAGATAAAAATGATATGAAAATTATTACAGGAATAATTCCTGCAAGTATTAATGGAGACAATGAAATTGTATATATATTAAGACTAGGTGGAATAAAATTAGCAAATATATATGAAGATGGCACAATTGAAGTAAGAGCAAAAGTGCCAGCTATTACGAAAACATTAATGTCACAGACGAAAAATTATAATCTACATTTAAAAAAGACAATTGTTAAGTCAAACATATTAAAAAAATCAAAGTTTAGAACAGATTTGCATACACATATGAATGCAAATTTATCTCCTGATGTATTAATTGCGCTAGGAATAAAACATCAAGTTAGATATCCATTATATTACATAAAGAAATTAAAATTAATAATGAGTAAAGAGCAAGAAGAAAAAATATTAAAACAAAGAGCAGAAGTTGAGGAAGAATATAAATATTGTAAATTAGAAGGAAAACATAAAATAAGAAAAATTGATGATAATACTTTTATAAATTTTGCAGATTTTATATTAAATAATTTAGAAAATGCATCACATAATATTGCAAAAATAAGAAATAGTCTATCAATATTAAAAGACGGGCAAGCGGTTTTTACCAACCTTGAAAAATTATACATTTATAGATATGCCTTCACAAAAGGAAAAGAAGCTGATTATAAAATTGACTTAGATATAGAAAAGATAAATAAAATCCCTAAAGACGGGGTAAAAACAAAACTAAAACAAATGTTAAAAGATAATGAAAATCCAGAGTTAAAAAATATAACATTAAGACAAGATAAATATTTGTGGATTGCAAGAGAATATCAAAAACAGAAAATTGATTATACAGAAATTGCAGATTCAGATTTAGTAAAAGCAAATGGACCAGCAATACAATTAATTAAAGAAGTGCATGGAATAATGCCATACATAGAAAAAGAAACAGGTGTAAAAATTCGTTTATTAGCAGCTATGAGAAGAATTCCACTTACAATTATTCAAAGCCAAATGATAGGTGGAAATTATTTAAGAGAAAACTTAGATGTTCTAAAAACAGTTGCAAAAAGCCCATATGTTGTAGGCAGCGATTTTATGGGAGAAGAAATAAATGATATATCAGATTTAAAACCAGCTATAAAAGAGCTAGTTGAATATGTTGCAGATGTTGACAAAGATTTTACAATAAGAATACATGCAGGAGAAAATGATAGTTTAAGAGATAATGTGGCAAAATCAATTGAATGTATAAAAGAAGCATTAAAACCAGGTCAAGAAATGCCAAAAGTAAGACTGGGACATGGTTTATACACAGCAGATTTAAAAACTAAAGAAGGAAAGAAGTTAATAAAAGAATTAAAAGAAGGAAATGTTGTATTAGAATTTCAATTAACATCAAATGTAAGATTGAATAATCTAAGCAATTTGAAATTACATCCTATAAAAACATATTTGAAAAATGGCATTAAATGTGTTCAAGGAACAGATGGATGTGGATTTTATGGTGTTGATACAATTGATGAGCAATTGGCACTTCAAAATTTATTAGGGCTTACAGACGCAGATTTTCAAAAAATGAGAAAAGTAGAAGATGAAATTATTGCAGATAGAGAAGTATATTTTAAAAAGAAATCAGCAGAATTTGAAAAATTTTTAAATGGAAGAACAATAACAGAAGCTTTGACCGAACTAGAAAAAGAGAATATTGAAAAGGGAAAAGCAAATAATCAACCTATGAGAATAAACAAAAACATTGAAGCAGAAGCTAAATTGAGAAAGAAAATAAAGCAACTTCCAATAAATAAAGTTCCAATTATTATTGCAGGTGGAAGTTTTAACAAAAAAGGAAGAAATACAGAAGTAACACCTGAAGGAAAGATGATTTTAGAGGAATTAATTAAAAAAATAGACACAGAAAAAGCATATTTTGTAATTGGACACAAAATGGAAGGTTATGAAAAAGAAATAATCAACATAAGTAATAAACTAAACAAAAAATTTGAGATAGATGCTATAGTTCCTAAAATGGTATCAGAAGCGGAATCAGATAGATTACTAAAAGAAGACCTAGACGGAGTTAGAATTTCCATTGAAAGTGATGAAATGGGAATATACAAAAGTTTTAACTACGAAATTTTTGAAAGAAGAAGTTCAGTAGTTATGGCATTTGACGGAAATTCACCAGTATCAAACTTGGTGCAAGAAGCAAAAAATGGAAAAGGAAAAGCTAAAATCTATGTAAATGATAAAAATCCTGTTTTATCTGACAAAGCGCGAAATTTAGGTGGATATGTAGTACCATTTAGCCTTGAAGAAGATATTGTTAATAAAATTTTACAAGATAATCCAGATATTTTATAGTCAAAGCACTTGACAGTTTTGGAGAATAAAGTTAAAATAGTATAGTAGGAAAAAATATATTAAAATAAAAACACAATAGATATATATTTTATTCGAACATTGAAAATTAAATAAGAAAGAGGTGTATTGATTATGAATATAATAATCATAATCGCCGCTATCTTAATCTCACTTGCAATAGGTGTACCAGTAGGAATGGTATATAGAAAAAAAGTTGCAGAGTCTAAAATACAAGGTGCAGAAAACGAAGCAAAAAGAATAGTAGAATTAGCTAAAATAGAAGCAGAAAACTTGAAAAAAGAAGAAATATTCAAAGCTAAAGAAGAAATAATGGCAAATAGAAAAGAATTAGACCAAGAGATTAGAGAAAGAAGAGGCGAAGTACAAAAACAAGAAGCAAGATTAATTCAAAAAGAAGAAAACTTGGAAAGACGTTCAGATAACTTTGAAAAGAAAGAAAGAGAAGTAGAAAAAGAACTACAAAACATCGAAAAAGAAAAACAAGAAATCGAAAAGTTATACCAAAAAGAAATGGTAGAATTACAAAAAATTGCAGGACTAACACAAGAACAAGCAAAACAAAGATTATTATCTGAAATGGACAAAGAATTAACAGCAGAAAAAGCAGCACTAATAAGAGAACAAGAGCAAAAAGCAAAAGACACAATAATGAAAAATGCTAAAGAAATGCTATGCTATGCAGTTCAAAAATGTGCAGCAGACCATTCTCAAGAAACTACAGTATCAATTGTAGCACTTCCAAACGACGAAATGAAAGGAAGAATAATAGGTAGAGAAGGAAGAAACATAAAAGCACTAGAAACACTAACAGGAATCGACTTAATCATCGATGATACACCTGAAGCAGTAGTACTATCAGGATTTGATCCGCTAAGAAGAGAAGTGGCAAAAATTGCATTGGAAAAACTAATAGATGATGGAAGAATTCACCCTTCAAAAATCGAAGAAATGGTAGAAAAAGCCAAAGAAGAAGTAGAAAACACAATTAAAGAAGAAGGGGAAAGAGCTGTTTTAGAAACAGGAGTAATAGGACTTCATCCAGATGTAGTAAAACTAATTGGAAAACTAAAATACAGAACAAGTTATGGTCAAAACGTATTAAACCATTCAATAGAAGTATCAAACTTAGCAAGAATAATGGCAGAAGAATTAGGGTTAGACCCTAAATTAGCGAGAAGAGCAGGATTGCTACACGATATTGGTAAAGCACTAGACCATGATATGGAAGGAACACACGTAGAAATAGGTGTTGAAGTATTAAAGAAATTTAAAGAAAATCCAGCAGTTATAAATGCAGTAGAAGCACATCATGGAGATGTAGAGCCACAAACATTAGAAGCAGTGCTAGTGCAAGCAGCAGATGCAATATCAGCATCAAGGCCAGGAGCAAGAAGAGAAACACTAGAAGCATACATAAAGAGACTACAAAACTTAGAAGAAATAGCTGATTCATTTGACGGAGTAGAAAAATCATTTGCAATACAAGCAGGTCGTGAAATCAGAATAATGGTAAAATCAGATAAAATATCTGATGATAAAATGACTATTTTAGCAAGAGATGTTGCTAAGAAAATTGAAAATGAAATGGACTACCCTGGACAAATAAAAGTAAATATCATAAGAGAAACAAGAGTAGTAGATTATGCTAAATAGAAAAGAACCCCAATATGGGGTTCTTTTTGTGTGCCAGTAAATAAATTACTATGCAATATTTCTAGTCATTTTTCTAATATATTCTCCAATTTCTTCATTAGTTAATTCTAATGTTGCAATTAAGTTGCTCAAGACATCTCTACGTGGCAGATCTTCTTCATTGTCAATTCGTACATATTGCCTTAAACTTATTCCTAATATGCCTGACATTTGTTCTTGAGTATAGTTTTTTAATTTTCTTTTTTCTTTAATCATACAATCACCTTTAATTTTTTATAATAAATTAATTATTGCATAAAAATGTCGGAATTCCTATTGACACTAAACGTCGTGAAAAGAATGTTTTACAAAAAACAAATCAACTTATAAAGCAATTGAAAAATATTGATGTATAAAATAACAAAAATGTCAAAAATATGTTTGACATTTTTTTGTTTGTGTGATATTATATGGAAAAATAGAAGAAATAGGAGTGATAAAAATGCCTAGAAAAAAACCAGAACTAAATAGAAGAGAAAAATCAATACTAAGATTTATCGAAAAACAAATAATGACACAAGGATATCCACCATCAGTAAGAGAAATAGGAAAAGCAGTAGGGCTAAGCTCAACAGCAACAGTACATGGATACTTAAGAAAACTAGATGAAAAAGGATATATCAAAAAGCAAGACAAAAAAGGAAGAACACTAAGATTACTAAAAGGTGGCTCAGGAGAAGCAAAGAAAACATCAAGCAAAGACTTCTATACACAAAAAGAACTAGTAGAAGTGCCAATAATAGGCAAAATAACAGCAGGAGAACCAATACTAGCAGTAGAAAACGTAACAGATACATTCCCAATACCAGTAGACTTTGTAGGAAATTCAGAAAGCTTTATGCTAACAGTAAGAGGAGAAAGCATGATAGAAGCTGGAATATTAGACGGAGACTACATACTAATAAAAAGACAAAACACAGCAAATAATGGAGAAATAGTAGTAGCTCTAATAGGAGAAGAAGCAACAGTAAAAACATTCTACAAAGAAAAAGACCATATCAGATTACAACCAGAAAATAGCACAATGGACCCAATAATAGTACCAAACTGTGAAATACTAGGAAAGGTAGCAGGAGTATTTAGAAAAATGTAAATTCACAAGAAATTCACATACAAAAGCTTGACTAAATGACACTGTGTCACATATAATGATATAGTGTTATTTATTTATGCAAAAAATCTTAAAGGAGGAAAAAATGTTAAAATTATTAACCAATTTAAAGCAAACATTTTGGTCAGTAGTACTGATAGTAATTTTGCTATGCATACAAGCGTCAGCTGACTTAGCACTACCAGACTATACATCCAAAATAGTTAATGTCGGAATACAAGCAGGGGGAATAGAAAATCCAATACCTGAAATAATATCAAAAGAAAATATGGATTTAATATTAATGCTCTCAGAAGATGATGAGAAAATAACGAATAATTATTCTTTAGTGGGAAGTACACTAACAGCAGATGAAGAAAAAATAGTAAAAAAATATTTAGGAAAAGATTATAAAGTAGAAGCAAATGAGCTTTATATATTAAATGATATAGAAGAAGACAAAATGTCTGAATTATCAAGTGTGTTATCAGTACCACTTTTAGAAGTTACGACTATAAAAAATGAAGAAACAGCTGATAAAATAAAAGAGCAAATGATTGCTAATATGCCAAATGAGCAAAAGCAATACATACAAAATTTAAGCCTAACAGACATAATAAAGTCAATGCCAGAAGAACAGAAAAAAGCTGTTCTAGGACAATTTACTGAGCAAATAAATAATATGCAGGATTCAATAAAAGAGCAAGCAGCAGTAGCTTCAGTAAAAGAGATTTATACAGAATTAGGTGTCGATACAGAAAAACTTCAAAATGATTACATAATACTATCAGGAATTCAAATGCTAGGAGTAGCATTAGTTATAATGGTTTCAGCAATATCAATTATGCTATTATCATCTAGAGTGGCAGCAAGATTAGGAAAAACACTAAGAGAAAAAGTATTTACAAAAGTCTTAAAATTCTCAAATGAGGAGTTAAATGAGTTTTCAACAGCTTCGCTAATTACTCGTAGTACAAACGATATTCAACAAATACAACAAATGATTTCAATGATGTTTAGAGTTGTAGTATATGCGCCAATTATAGGTGTAGGTGGCTTTATAAAAGTTTTAACAAATAGTGACAATTCAATGGCTTGGATTATTGGAGTAGGAATACTTGGAATTTTATTTATAGTAGGAACTTTATTTATAATTGCAATGCCTAAATTCAAGAAATTGCAAGAGCTAACTGATAAATTAAATTTAGTATCAAGAGAAATACTAACAGGTTTGCCAGTAATTCGTGCATTTAATAAAGAGAAAAGAGAAGAAGCAAGGTTTGAAAGAGCAAATAAAGACCTAATGAAAACAAATATGTTTGTAAACAGAGCAATGTCAATGATGATGCCAATGTTAATGTTAGTAATGAATGGAATGACACTTTTAGTAATTTGGGTAGGTGGAAATGGTGTTGACCAAGGATTACTACAAGTTGGAGATATGATGGCATTTATTCAATATATGATGCAAATAGTTATGGCATTTTTAATGATATCAATGACATCAATAATGTTGCCAAGAGCTACAGTTTCAGCTAACAGAATTAATGAAGTACTAGAAAAAGAACCAAGTATAAAAGATGAAAAAGAAACAAAGAAATTTGATAAAAACAAAAGAGGCTTAGTTGAATTTAAAAATGTATCTTTTAGATATCCAGACGCAGACACAGAAATACTAGAAGACATAAACTTTACAGCAAGACCAGGTGAAACTACTGCGATTATAGGTAGCACAGGAAGTGGTAAATCAACAGTAGTAAACTTGTTACCAAGATTTTACGATGTTACAGGTGGAGAACTTTTAATTGACGGAGTAAATGTCAAAGAAGTATCACAAAAAGATTTAAGAGATATTATAGGATTTGTACCACAAAAGGGAATATTATTTTCTGGAACAATAAAATCTAATATCAAATATTCAAACGAGAATATGTCTGATGAAAATATGAGAAGTGCTGCAAAAATAGCACAAGCAACAGAATTTATAGAAGCCAAAGAAAATCAATATGAAGCCCCAATATCACAAGGTGGTACAAACGTATCAGGAGGACAAAAACAACGTTTATCAATAGCAAGAGCAATTGCGAAAGACCCTGAGATATTTGTATTTGACGATAGTTTTTCAGCATTAGATTTTAAAACAGATGCAACATTAAGAGAAGAATTATCTAAAAAGACAAAAGATAAGACAGTAATAATTGTAGCGCAAAGAATTAGTACAATTTTAAATGCAGACCAAATTATAGTATTAGAAGACGGAAAAGTAGTTGGTATTGGAACACATGAAGAATTAATGAAAAATAATGAGAATTATAGAGAAATAGCATTATCACAGCTATCAGAAGAAGAACTTACAGCTAATTTTAAAGAAGAGAAAGAAAAAGGAAAGGAGGAATAACATATGCCAGGACCAATGGGTGGACCAAGAAGAAAAGCAGGTCAAGAAGTTAAAGCAAAAGATTTTAAGGGAACAACAAGTAAATTAATAAAAGAATACTTATTAAAATATAAATTTTTATTATTAATAGTGTTTATATTTGCAGTAGGAAGTGCATTATTTACAATTGTTGGGCCTAATATATTAGGAAATGCAACAACAGAAATATTTAACGGATTAGTTAGTAAACTATCTGGCGGAGAAGGAATAAACTTTGGTAAAATTGGACAAATATTATTAACTTTGTTAGGTTTATATATATTGAGTGCAGTGTTTTCATTTATACAAGGTTTTACAATGACAAATGTGGCACAAAAAATAACTTTTAAAATAAGAAATGACATTGTGGCAAAAATAAATAGATTGCCAATGAGATATTTTGATAAAAAAACACATGGAGAAGTGTTGTCAGTTATAACAAATGATATTGATACATTAAGTATGAACTTAGACCAAAGTATAACTGAAATAATAAGAACAGTATGTTTAGTTATAGGAATAATTGTAATGATGTTATCAATAAGTTGGCAAATGACTTTAATATCATTTATAATAATTCCAATTGCTGGAATAATGGTAAAAAACATTGTTGCAAAATCACAAAAATATTTCCAAAGACAACAAAATTATTTAGCAGAAGTAAATGGGCAAGTAGAAGAAATATATGGTGGGTTAAATATAGTAAAAGTATTTAATGCGGAAAATAAAACAAAAAATGAGTTTGAAAAAGCAAATGATAAACTTTACCATGCAGGCTGGAAAGCACAATTTTTATCAGGCCTAATGTATCCATTAATGAATTTTATTTCAAATATTGGATATGTTGGTGTAGCAGTAGTTGGTGGATATTTAGCGATAAGAGGAACAATAACAGTAGGAAATATTCAAAGTTTTATACAATATAATAAACAGTTCACAAATCAAGTGGGTTCAATTGCCCAAATATCTGGAACACTACAAGCAATGGCAGCAGCTGCAGAAAGAGTATTTGAGTTTTTAGAAGAGCCAGAAGAACAAGAAACAGCAAAAGGAAATATTGATGTTGAGAATTTAAGTGGAAACGTAGAATTCAAAGATGTTCATTTTGGATATGATGAAGATAGAACAATAATAAATGATTTTAATGCAAAAATCAAAGACGGACAAAAAATTGCAATTGTTGGACCAACAGGTGCAGGAAAAACAACAATGGTAAAATTGCTGATGAGATTTTATGATGTAAATTCAGGAGAGATAAAAATAGATGGACATAACATAAAAGACTTTAATCGTGGAGAACTACGTAAAATGTTTGGTATGGTATTACAAGACACTTGGTTATTTGGTGGAACAGTAAAAGATAATATCAAATATGGAAATGAAAATGCAACAGATGACGAAGTTATAAGAGCTGCCCAAGCAGCACATGTACATCATTTTATAAAAACGTTACCAAAAGGATATAATTCAGTTTTAAATGAAGAATCAAGCAATGTTTCTGCTGGTCAAAAACAATTGCTTACAATTGCAAGGGTTATTCTTGCAGACCCTAAAATATTAATTTTAGATGAAGCAACAAGTTCAATTGATACAAGGACAGAAATAGAAATTCAAAAAGCTATGGACAATTTAATGAAAGGAAGAACAAGCTTTATTATTGCCCATAGGCTATCAACTATTAAAAATGCTGATTTGATTTTAGTTATGGAACATGGTGATATTGTTGAGCAAGGTACTCATGATGAGCTACTTGAATTAAAGGGACATTATTTCGACTTGTATAATTCACAATTTGAGGAAGTTGAAGAATAAATTAAAATAGCAATTTACTAAAAATAAGAAGTAAATTGCTATTTTATATTTTAATCTCTTCTCTTTCCAAAAATAGAAAGAATTCTTAAAAAGATATTTATGAAATCCAAATACAATTGCATAGCGCAATAAATATGTATTTTTTCTTGATTGATATCAGGTTCAGCTTGAAGCATTTTAATTTTATTAATATCATAAATAGTAATGCCGCAGAACAATGCTAAAATAACCCAATCTAAAACTAAATCTAGCATAGAGTTTTTTAGTAATATCAAGTTAATTAAGCTAAGAACAATACCAGCAATTAAAAATACTGTAATATAAGGACTCCAAGAACTTAAATTCTTATCTGTTTTATATCCTATTATGGCTAAAGCTCCAAAAACTATGGCAGAAATTACAAATAAGTAAATAACAGAGCTTAGTTGAAAAGCGGCAAAGACAACAGCTAAAGTCACACCGTCTAGCATTGCATACACAAAGTACAGAATTCCTACAAATGTTGGTGGAAGCTTTCTGAATAATAGGCTAAATACTAAAACAGCTACTAATTCTAAAATTAATAACATATTAAAATATCCACCAAGTACTATTTTGTAAAATAGTCCAGAAGAGTAGGTGTACCATGCAACTATACCTGAACCAAGTAGCCCTAGAAACATCCAAAAGAATGTTTTTCCGAATAGTTTGTTTTCTACACTAATTTCATTTTCCATTTTTTTCAACTCCTTCCTAAATTTTTTATCTAGGATTATTATACGATATAAAAATGAAAAAGAAAATAGTTATAATAAAAATTATTTTTTGGAAAGTTATAAATTATTTTATTTTTTTCATAAATTCTTCGGTTTCTTACATAAGCAAAGAAATTCTAAAATTATTTTATGGCACCCTTCCGTGTCGACGCACGAACTCTTTCCATAAAATAATTAAAGAATTTCTAAACTTATTTCAGAGCACATTCATAATTTATTCAAAAAATAAAATAATTACTTGTGCCTGAGTAAAAGCTCCTTTTTTTATGAACATACAAATTCTTATCAAATGAAATGAACAAAATAAAAGCTAAATTTTGCCCTATTGCTCCGCCATCTGCTTTCAAACTATTAATTTGTAACTTTGGAAATTTTTAGAATAAAATTATTTGTAAATTTGGCCTCTATTACTAGCCTTTGTTATTAGAATAATAAATTCATTTTGAATTAATTGATAAATAATTCTATAATCGCCGAACGCGAAGTCGAAATTCATTTTTATAACCTGCCAATTTTTTTACATCGCCATTTGGCAAGTTATAAATAGCCTTATAGATTCGTAACCTTTGAGTTTTATCCTGTTTTTCAATAAATTTGAGAGCTTTGGGTCTAATCTTAATCTTGTAAGTCATCATATGTCAACCCCTCTCTTTTAAGTATTTCTTCAAAAGATACAGAGTTTTCTAATTCTGTTTCTCTAGTAGTTTTGTTTTCTGTTAAATAGTCTAAATACATTACTTTTTCAGTAATATCCATGCTTTCTAAAATAACAGTTGGTTCTAATTTCAAAAGTTCAGAATCTATAGCTTTTTCCATTAGAATTCTTATAGAATTTAGACATTCTACATTAAGTCTAGGTGTCATCTTAATAACATCTTTAATTGCTTGGATTTGTGTTTCAGACATAATTAATCAGCTCCTTTCTTTTATTTATGCATCTATTATAACAAGTATAAAAGCGAATTGCAATGTTTCTTAAGTAAATTTCAAGGAGTAATTCCATTTTTTAGAATAAAATTATTTGTAAATTTGACAATTATGTAAATATGTGGTATGCTTATAGTGTTTTAGGCAAAGTCTAAAGCATTAACCTTTTTTCACTAATTAGTGAGGAGAGAAATCTCTAACTTTTTAGTTTTACATATATAGTTAGGCATCGAAAAAGAGAAGGAGAAAAAGTATATGTTAGTTCTAATTGCATTTATATTTGCTGTGTTAATATGTTTCTTCACTTTTCTATTTGAAATAATAGACAAAAAGATAACTAGAGGGATAATTGCACTTATAATCATGTTTGGAGTAATATGCGTAGGAAGAAATTTTTTTTCTTTTACACTAATAGAACAAAAACAAGAAGAAGAACAATGTAGAGAATTAGTTTCTCTTAAAGATGGAACGAGAAAAAAAGGTTTTGGATTTCTTATGGTATATTCATCTTCAGAAAGAGATGTATATAGTTACTACTATATGACAGAAAATGGTGGATACAAACGTGAGACTACTGAATATAGTAATGTAACTGTTTTTGAAGAAGATAATTGCACACCTAGAATAACTAAAGTGATAACTACTTATTTTCATCAATACGAATTCTTTGGAATTAAATGGAATGAACGAGGTGGACAAGAAGAGGGATATAATATCTATGTTCCCAAAGGTTCTATTGTAAGAGAATTTGAGCTTGATGCAGAGTAAATTTCAAACTAGCATAAAAATCGGAATTGTATTCCGATTTTTTTATTTACTATCTAGAATTCCAAAACAAAATATGATAAAATCAATAAAAAAGAAAGGTACGGAAAAAACGAGAATGAGTGAAGTAAAATGGACAAAAGAGCAACAAGACGCAATATATAAAAAAGGCTCAAACATACTAGTAGCAGCAGCCGCAGGAAGTGGAAAAACAGCAGTACTAGTAGAAAGAATAATAAACAAAATAATAAATGAAAACATAGACATAGACAAATTACTAGTAGTAACATTCACAAACGCAGCAGCATCAGAAATGAGAGAAAGAGTACTAAACGCAATATACAAAAAACTAGATGATGACCCAGAAAACGAGAAATTACAAAGACAAGTAACATTATTAAACAAAGCAAGTATTTGTACAATAGACTCATTTTGTTTAGAAATAGTAAGAAACAATTTTTATGAATTAGAAAATATAGCGCCAAATTTTAGAATAGCTGATACAGCTCAAATAGAACTACTAAAACAAGAAGTAATAGAAGACATATTTGAAAATAAATATGAAGAAGATGACCAAGATTTTGCAAAATTAATAAACACATATACAAGTTATAGGGACGACACACCGCTAAAAGATTTAGTTTTAAAAATATATAGCTATATACAAAGCAATCCATTCCCAGAAGAATGGCTAAAAGAAAAGATAGAGATGTTTAATCTAAGTGAAAAACTGGAAGAAGATTTTGCAAATACACCATGGGGAAAGGTCTTACTAGAAGAAATTGAAGAAGAACTTATTGACGGCATACAGAGTTTAGAAAATGCAAGAAAAATTCTATGTTTAGAGCCAGAACTAGAAAAATTTGAGCAAACAATAAGAAACGACATAGATATGTTAACAGGTTTGAAAAATAATTTGCATAGTTGGGACAAGGCATATAATATAAATCAAATTTTAAAATTTGTTACTTGGCCAAGACAAAAAGTGGATTCTATAAAAAAAGATGAAGCAAAGCAAATAAGAGATGGTGTAAAGAAAAGATTAGAAAAAACATTAAATAAAATAATAATTTGTGATTCAAAACAAGCCAACCAAGATATTTTTGATATGTACGAAATTTTAGTAAAACTTCAAAATTTAATACTAGAATTTGGAAAAGAATTTTCAAAAAGAAAAAGGAATCAAAATATAGTTGACTTTAATGATGTGGAGCATTTTGCATTAGAAATTTTAATAAAAGAAAAAGACGGTAAAATTGAGCCAACAGAAGTAGCAAAAAGGTATCAAGAGAAATACACAGAAATAGCAATTGACGAATATCAAGACAGCAACTTAGTACAAGAATATATTTTAACATCAGTATCAAAAGGCGATAATATTTTTATGGTAGGGGACGTAAAACAAAGTATATATAAATTCCGCCAAGCAATGCCAGAGTTATTTTTACATAAATATGAAACATATAAAAATAAAGAAAATAGAAATACAGAAAATGGTTTAAAGATACAGCTATTTAAAAATTTTAGAAGTAGGGAAAATATATTAAGTTTCACGAATTTAATATTTCAGGATATAATGAGCAATCTATTGGGGGACATAGAATACAATGAAGAAGAATATTTGAATTTAGGAGCAAGCTATCCAAATATTAATCAAAATTTAGACACAGAAATAAATGTTATAGATTTATCAGAAGAAGAAACAGAAGAAATTGAAAATGAAGAGCAAGATGAAGAAAGAATTGAAAATATTGAACTTGAAGCAAGATTTGTAGCAAATAGAATAAAAAAGCTAATAGACGAAAAATATCAAGTTTGGGATAGAAAGAAAGAAGCATATAGAAATATTGAATATAAAGACATTGTAATATTGCTAAGGTCAACTTCAAATGTAGCACCAGTATATGAACAAGAATTGTTACAACTAGAAATGCCAGTGTTTTCAGATAGTTCGCAAGAATATCTAGATTCCATGGAAATACAAACAATAATGTCATTATTAAAAATAATTGACAACCCAATTCAAGATATTCCGCTTGTAAGTGTTTTAAGGTCACCAATAGCAAAGTTTACAGATGATGAACTAGTAAAAATCAGACTATCTGACAAATATGACAATTTTTATACATGTATGCAAAAAGCTATGATAGATGTGGGAAAAGGCCTAAAAGCAAAAATAGAGCAATTTTTAGGCAAACTAGAACAGTGGAGAAAAGAGCAAGAATATTTAGCATTAGATGAATTAATTTGGAAAATCTATTCAGATACAGGCTTTTATAATTATGTTGGGCTTATGCCAAATGGAGAGCTTAGACAAGCAAATTTAAAAATGTTATTTCAAAAGGCTAAACAATATGAAAGTGCTAATTTTAAAGGATTATACAATTTTATAAATTTTATTGACAAATTGAAATTGAGCAGTGGAGATATGGGTGCTGCTAAATTAATTGGAGAAAATGATAATGTAGTTAGAATTATGAGTATCCACAAAAGTAAAGGACTAGAATTTCCAGTTGTATTTTTGGCAAGTACAGCAAAACAATTTAACTTAATGGACCTAAATCAAAACGTTTTACTTCATCAAGATTTAGGAATAGGGGTAAAATATATAGATTATGATATGCAAATACAATATGATACATTAACCAAAGCGGCAATAAGAAATAAAATGTTTACAGAAACATTATCAGAAGAAATGAGAATTTTATATGTTGCTTTAACAAGAGCCAAAGAAAAACTTATAATAACAGGACTTAGTAAAAATTACGAAAAAGAAGCTACAAAAATGAGTACGCAAGTTGAGCAATATCAAAAAAACTCAGGAAAAATCAATCCTATATTAGTAAAAAAATATAAAAAATATCTAGACTGGATACTATTAGTTTACCAATATGAAAAAGAAACTGCAAAGGCAATTGAACTTAATGTTTTGAAAAAACAAGAAGTGATGAAAGGCTTTAAAACAATAGAAAAAGAAGAAATTGACGTAATTGAAATTTTAGAAAGCAGTAATAATACTGACATCAAAGTTTCAAATAAAATTGAAAAAATATTGGAATATTCATATCCACACAAAAATTCAACATTAATACCAACAAAAACGTCAGTAACAAACTTGAAAAGCGAAAGCACAGTAGAAATAACAGAATTGACAAAGCCAGAGTTTTTAAGACAAGATGAAGAACAAAAGATTACAGGGGCGCAAAAAGGTACATTAGTTCATATGTGTATGCAAAGACTAGACGAAAAAGTTGATTATGACCTAAACAAAATAAAAGAATTAATAAATAACTTGCTTGAAAAGCAAATAATAACAGAAAAAGAAGCAAGAGCAATCAATCCATTCAAAATTTTAGAATTTACAAAATCTAAGATTTGGCAAGAAGTTAGAAAATCAAAAGAAGCATACAAAGAAAAGCCTTTTTATATCAATATACCTGCAAAAGAGGTATATGAAGAAGATGTGCAAGAAGATATTTTGGTACAAGGTGTTATAGATTTATATTATATTGATGAAAAAGATAATCTTGTTTTGGTAGATTATAAAACAGATTTTGTCCAAAATGAAAATGAACTTGTAGAGAAATACTCAAAACAACTGGAATTTTATGAAAGAGCTCTTGAAGAGGCTTTGGGTAAAAAGGTGTGGAAGAAATACATATATTCTGTATACTTAGGAAAAGAGATTGAAATTTAATTAGAAATTTGGTATAATATAGGCATCGAAGTAAGAAATGGAGAAAAATTATGAAAAGAATGAGAACATTTTTAAAATATGCATTATGGGTAATACTATTTTTTATATTTTCAGAATTTATAATAAATGTAGGATTAAACTCATCATATAAAAATATTAAGAGAAAAGACGAAACGACGCAAGTTCAAATGGAAGTAGCTCAAGCAACATTGGTAAACGGAAGAATGAAAGGTACAGTTACAAATACCAGTGATGATTATTTAACAGGAAAATATGTAAGGATAGATTTTTATTCTAAAAGAGATGTTTTGGTAGGAACGAAATATATACCGATTACGACTACACAGGCAACGACTTCCCAAGAATTTAGTGCATATTTTGAATTAAATGAAGTAACATCATATAATGTGTCAATTGTTGACCAAAAAGACACGGAGGAAATAAAATTAATTCCAGAAGAGTGGACAAAGAGCGAAATTGTAGTTGCAACAATATTTACACTTTTAATCTTTTGGTAATTGAATAATAGCAAAAGCAGGGAATTAGAAACTAAAATTTCTAACTTCCTGCTGTTTTTAGCAATTAATATTTTATAATTTTGGGAGTAACATATAAAGTAGAATTATTAGTATAAATAACCATACCAGGTTTTGCACCATTAGGCTTTTTAACAAAACGAACTTCACAAAAATCCACAGGAACATTAGAAGACAATCTAGCTTTGCTATGAAAAGCAGCAATCTCAGCGCATTTTGTCAACACTTCATCAGAAGGGGAAGAATTAACATTATTTAAAATTAAGATTGCATGACTTCCGTGAATATCTTTTGTATGAAACCACAAATCATTTTTTCTAGCATATTTTAAAGTCAAATAATCATTTTCTTTATTATTTCTGCCAACTAAAAGAGTAAAACCATCAATTGTATATTTTATTGGATTAAAGTTTACAGTTTTATTTTTTGTAAGCGAGGATTTCTTTACTTTTGTAGCCTTTTTATTTTTATATTTATCAGTTTGAGCTTTAAAAATAACATTTTCAGAAATTTCTTCATATATATCTGAAATCTCTTCAATACTAGTTGCTACTTCTAATTCATAAACTATACTTTCAATGTAATTTAATTCTCTTAAAGTTTCATCTTTTTGAATTCCAACAATTTCAAGTGCATTCTTTAACTTATTATACTTTTTAAAAAATCTTTTGGCGTTAATTGCTGGAGTGTAGGCAGGGTCTAGTTTTATTGTTATTATGTTGTTATTATCATAATAATTTTCTAATTCAATTTGTGGTACATTTTCATTTTTAATTTTATATAAATTAGCAGTAATTAACTCACCATACAATTTGAATTTGTCCATATCAGAACAATCTTCTAATTTTTTATTTATATTTTGTAACCTTTTATTGTATTTTTTTAGTGTAGATAAAATTAGCTTTAAAACAGTATTTCTATATGATTTTAAATCTTCACCTGTTTCTTTTTCATAATAGAAATCATCAATAAAAAAGTTTAAAGCGAAATTATCAGTATCAACATCACTATCTGAAACTAAAAAATAATCTTTTTCAAACTGTTCAAATCTTAAAGTCTGAGCCTCTGTTTTTGAAATAGTTTTTTCTAAATAATTATATATTTTTTTTAGGTTATTGGTATGAAGCTTGCTAACTATAAAATCAATATAACTTTTACTAATTCCATTAAAAGTGTTTGAAATTGCAGTAGAAATGTCAGTCTCATCAGTTAAAGAAATAGCATTTTCAAATTTATTGAAATCTGTGTATTCTAAAAAGTTTCGCTTTGTAGGTTGAGGATAGGTATATTTTATGTGTGGCACAATAATACGTGAAGTATTTTCATTATTTATGTGCCTTAAACTATCTATAATCGTATTATCGTCATCTAACAAAATAATATTGCAATGTTTTCCCATTAATTCAACAATCAACTTTTTACAAATAATATCATCAACATCATCGAACCCTTCAAACTCAATAGTCACAATCCTTTCCAAATTATTTGTAATTATATTTTTTATGTGTAAACCAAGCAAATGCTTACGTAAAACCATACAAAAATTAGGCGCAACCTTTGGATTAGGCCTTGGATGCGTAGTTAAGTGAAGTCTATAATTAGGCGAATTAGTACAAATATTTAGTGCATAATTAGTACCAGCCAAATAAAAACCTAATACTACATTATTTGAATTAGGTTGAAAAATTTTATCAATTCTTGCTCCTGAAAGTTGTTGCAGCTCAGAAGCAATAGCTTTTGTTACAATTCCATCAAATGCCATATTCATAATCTCCTTTTTGCCAATGGGGACGGACCTTTTTGGCAATTTATTGCCAGAAAGGTCCGTCCCTGTTGGCAATTTTTTTATAAATATATAATAACACAAATTTTACAAAAAATCTATTGATAAAAATAATTTGTAAGTATATAATTAAGGCAAAAGAAAGGGATGAAGTTAAAATATGAATGAAGAGACAAAAGAAAAAATACAAGATTTATTAAATCAAATACCAATAAACGAATGGAATATAGAGGCAGTTGAAGAAGTAAAGGAATATATAGCAAACAAGAATTATATTGAGGCTCTAAAAAAGCTTGAAGAAATTGTGAACCAAAGGGAAGAAAATGAGAAAGAGATTTTAAATGCTCCAAAAGTTAAAGAGAAAAAAGATGAGATGGTAGGAATATATCCTAAAAAATTAAGTAATAAAGAGCTAGAGCGTGAATATATAGGACTATTATTGTTAGACCCTAAATTGATAGTTAAGTTCTATTTTTTACGTGAAAATTTCTATTTTGAAGATGATGAGCTAGAAAATATATATAAAAGTATCTTATTTACAGAAGGTGGAGCATATAGTTCTGAGGCTGCAAAGAAAGGTTACAATTTTGCAAAAGATACAGAGAAATCATTCAAATTAAAAAGTGAGTTAAAAAATGAAATGCGTAACAAAAATTGCAATATGGAAAAAGTGTATGTAGAGCTTAGCAAATTATTTGTGCTAAGAAAGAATTATTTAGCAATTCCAATACAAAATATTCAAGATAAAGTTGTTGAGATAATAGATTATGATTTATATGATAAAATGTCAGTAGAAGAAGTTGAAGCAGCAGTTATACAAGTTAATGATACGGAAAAATTTAAAAGGTCAATATTAAATCAAGACCTTACAGAATTTCTAAAAAAAGGTGATAATAATTTAAGAAATGGTTTACCATTACCTTTCCCAACATTAACAAATGTGTTTAAAGGAATAAGAAAGGGCGAAACAATGGCATATGCGATGCCTTCAAATGCAGGTAAAAGTAGATTTACAACAGATTTGGCAGCACATACAGCTTTAGTTCATAAGAAAAAAGTTCTTGTAATTTCTAATGAAATGTCAGAAGAAAAAATGAAACTTTGCTTGATTACCACAATAATAAACAATAAAGCAATTCAAGAGTTGCATGGACATACAATAAGTAAAACTGAAGGAGAGCTTCTAGAGTTTAAGTTTAGACCAGATAATAAAAATAATGTAGAAGTAGATGAAAATGGATTTATCTTAAAAAGAGAAAAAGAAACTCAAAAAGAATTTGTAAAAAGACTATCTGAAGAATCAACAGAATTTAACGAAACAATAGAAATAACAAATTGGGCAAATAAAGAAATAAAAAATTCAATTTACTTTATTAATATAACAGATCACACAAATGACGAGCTTAAAAAAGTAATAATGAATTATTATTACAAAGAACAAATTGAATATGTTTTTTATGATACGTTGAAGACTGATACTGCTAATATTGGTATTGGTGAAGAGTTAAAAAGAACAGCTACAATACTTTCAAATTTGGCTCAAAATTTCAATATGTTTATTTGTTCAACTTTACAATTAGCTGAAAGTAATACCTTACCAGTCAACTTAAATGTAAATGATTTGGCTGTTAGTAGGACTGTAAAGGAAGTTTTGGATACTTTATGTTTGATTAAACAGATTAATAGGGATACTTTGCAAAATTATGAGTATTCTTTAAATGAGGTTGATACTAAGTTTTTTGATTTGAAAAAATATGATGATCCTGATGTTAGGTATTATGCTTGTGTTGTTGATAAGAATAGGGCTGGTGCTAAACCTACTTTGTTGTTTAGATTAAATTTGGCTTATAATGTTTGGGAAGAGCTTGGATATTTGAGATTGAAACAATAGCTAATAAAGAAAAGTAAATTGGAGATGATAAAATGAGAAAACTTAATTTAATTGTTGTTTTTGACAAAGAATTAGAAAAAGCACTGTTTTGCATTAGAGCAAAGCAACCATACAAAGGAATGTATAATTTTGTAGGTGGCAAAGTCGAAGAAAATGAAACAAACGAAGAAGCAGCATATAGAGAATTATTTGAAGAAACAGGGATAAAAAAAGAAGATATAGAATTAGAACACTTTATGGATTTAAATTACTTTAAATATGATAATAATCTACAAGTTTATTATGGGATTTTAGAGCGTGATGTGGATTTGGTTGAAGAAAAAAACAAACTAGAATGGGTAGTTTTGGATGACAATTTGCTTGATGTAGAGAAGTTTGCAGGTAATTATAATATTCCACATATAATAAGACAGATTAAAATTTACTTGAGCGAAGGGACAGATATTGACAAATATTAAAAGAACTTCAATTTGAAGTTCTTTTCGATTCATTTAATTTAAAAGATTTCCAGTTTCTTGATAAAGAGCATCATTACTTGCTTCTGATATACTCTTTATTAATGTATCTATAACATACATAATGGTTTGTTCTACAAGATGTGCATTAACCAATGAAAAAATAGTTTTTTCGCTAATTTCAGTTTCATCAGCTTTAAAAAACAAATCTTGGAGTATTGTCATAATAAGTGAGGCCTTAGTGTTTGATAAAATACTTCGTTGAAAAAGAGTAATATTAGCAAACTCAGGATTGTTTTCTAATGGAGTTCCTTTAGCTAAAGATCTTAGCCGTATAAAAGTTTCTTCAAATGTTTTGCGATCAAAATAACTATGTGCTATAGCATTTATTTTTTGATTGCAATCAGGATATTTTTCAAAAAATGAATTAACTTCCTTATCTGTAAAAGTAAAACCAAGAACGTGAATAGTTTGTTTCATAAATAAATCTCCTTCTCTAGCATTACGCATAATGATAGTTTAACATATTTTAAACATAAAGTCAAATTTATGTAAATTTATTTGATAAGCAATATTAAAAAATTATTAAAAAGTTCTTGACTTTAACAGAATTATGAGAGATATATATAATAAAGAAATAAAATAAGTTAAGGAGAAATAAAAATGGAGAAAAAACTAGGATTTGGTTGTATGAGACTACCAATGAAAGAAAATCAAGTTGATTACGAACAATTTAATAAAATGATAGACTTATATATGAAAGAAGGATTTAATTACTTTGACACAGCACATGGATACATAGAAGGGAAAAGTGAAATTGCAATAAGAGAGTGTCTAGTAAAAAGATACCCACGAGAAAGTTATGTACTTACAAACAAATTAACAGGAACATATTTTAAAACAAAGGAAGAAATTAGACCATTTTTTGAAAAACAGCTAGAACATACAGGAGTTAAGTATTTTGACTATTACTTAATGCATTCGCAAGATAGAGAAAACTATCTGCATTTTCAAAAAACTAATGCATACGAAATAGCACATGAGTTAAAAAAAGAAGGAAAAATTAAGCATTTGGGAATATCATTTCATGATACAGCAGAAATTCTTGAGAAAATTCTAACAGAACATCCAGAGATAGAAATTGTACAAATACAATTTAACTATATAGACTTTAAAAATTCAAGTGTACAAAGTGAACAAGTATATAATGTTTGTAGAAAGTTTAATAAACCTGTACTAATAATGGAACCTGTAAAAGGTGGTGGACTTATAAACCTTCCAGAAGCTGCAAAGAAAATTTTTGACGATTTAGGAGAAGAATTGAGCTATGCAAGTTATGCAATTAGATTTGCAGCATCATTTGAAGGAGTAGTAAAAGTGCTATCAGGAATGAGCAATTTAGAACAAATGCAAGATAACATAACTTATATGAAAGAGTTTAAACCACTTGAAGAAAAAGAATATAAAGCGATAGAAAAAGTTACTGAAATATTAAATAATTTAGGTGGCATTCCTTGTACAGCTTGCAGATATTGTGTAGAAGGCTGTCCAAAGAAGATATCAATTCCAGATTTGTTTGGGTGCTATAATGCAAAGGTACAGTTTAATGATTGGAATAGTGATTATTACTATGGGATACATACAAAAGACAATGGAAAAGCATCTGATTGCATTAAATGTGGCAAATGTGAAAAAGTATGTCCACAGCATTTACCTATAAGAGAGAATTTAGATAAAGTTGCTAAGACATTTGAAAAATAAATATTATTTAGTATAAATAAATCATTTCTACAAAAAATATTAATTGTAGAGGTGATTTAAATGTTTATTCCCCAAAAGATATATTATGAGCAAGAAATTCAAAACTATGAATTAGGCAAAGAATTATTAGAGAAATACAAAGATGTACCTAAAACAATAATTGATAACCACAACAACATTGAAGAAATGAGAAAAAAAGAAAATTCTGAGTTTCCAAAAATGAAAAGAAATTTAATTATTGGAACAAGAAAAACACATAAATATGTTCCCAACTATAAGGTATCAAATTTTCTAGTACCATATACATCCTCAGGGTGTACAGCTATGTGCATGTATTGTTATTTAGTATGTAATTATAACAAATGTGCTTATTTAAGGCTATTTGTTAATAGAGAACAAATGTTAAACAAAATAATAAAAACTGCAAACAATGCTGAAGAAGATTATGTATTTGAAATTGGAAGTAATAGCGATTTAATATTAGAAAACACAATAACCAATAACTTGGTATGGACAATAGAGAATTTTAAAAATTCCAAAAAAGGAAAACTTACATTTCCAACAAAATTTGATATGGTAGATCCAATTTTAAATATTGAACATCAGGGTAAAGTAATCATAAGAATGAGTATAAATCCTGAAGAAATAATAAATAAATTTGAATTTGGAACATCAAGATTAAAGCAAAGAATAGAAGCAATTAATAAATTAGTGGAAGCTAACTATAAAGTAGGAATATTGGTTGCGCCTATAATTTTAATAGATAATTGGAAAACATTATATGAGGGATTGTTTAAACAAATAACTGAACTTTTGACTGAAAAGGCAAAAAAGAAGGTGTTTTTTGAATTTATATTTATGACATACAGTTATATTCATAAAGCGATAAATAGCGAAGCTTTTCCTAATTCTATGGATTTATATAATAAAGAAATAATGACAGTGAGAGGCAAGGGAAAGTATACTTATAATCAGTTTGTGAGGCAAGAAGGTGAAGCTTTTTTTAGAGATTTGATGGGCAAGTATTTTCCAAATAATGAGATAATATATTTTTCGTAAATAGAAGTTAACGGCATAAATCAGATATGGTATTTTTAAAACCAATTGACATAATGCACATAAAAGAGTTATAATATATTTATACCCCAAAAATGGGAAGAAGGAAACCTAAAATATGAGATTATGGACAGTTCAGCCTTACTGTGTATATGAAACTTTACAGAGTGACGGAATTTTCAGATGCATTCCTGAGTTATCTTCTAACTTAATTTATAAGGATTTTGTAAATGCGTATGACTGGCTTTCTAAAGAAATGAAAGAAAGAATAGGAAATCCACCAGAAGGAGTAAAATATCCTATATGGGCATGGTTTCGAGTAGAAGGTGAAAACAAAAAACCTGATATGAGAAAATTTGCATATAAAGTAAGTGAAAAATCTGTAGTTTTAGAAATTGAAATTCCAGATATAGATGTATTACTTACGGATTATACCATGTGGCATTCTGTTCTTAATGATTCCCTGAATTTTAAGGTAAATTATGTAGAAGATATTTCATATGAAGAATGGAATATATTATCTGAAAAAGAGTTAGAGTATTATAATAGTTTATCTGCTGAAGCAGGAAGGTTGTATAAAGAAAAGAGCTGGAAAAGGGTAATTTGTTCTCAGATGGACAATTACAAATTTATTCAGGCAACTTTTTGGGAACTTAAGAAATCACAGATAAAAAAAGTTTGGGTTTTAAAAGGGTAGTTGTTATCGCTAGGAAATTTCCTAGCGATATTTTATAAGTATAATGGGTAAGTTATTTAGTTAAAATGTTAATGATGAATCACACAAAATAAACTCTTCTCATAAAATATACAAAAAAACGAGAGGAGTTTATTTTTTATGGACTATGAATTAATGATGAATGGCAACGTAAGAATAGGACAAAAAGCACCAAACTTTGAAGCACAAACAACATTTGGAGAAATAAAACTAGAAGACTACAAAGGAAAATGGTTGGTACTGTTCTCACATCCGCGGAGATTTTACACCGGTTTGTACAACTGAGATGATAGCATTTACAAGAGCACAAAAGTATTTCAATCAAATAAATACAGAATTATTAGGATTAAGTGTAGATAGTAATAGTTCGCATTTAGCATGGATGTATGACATATATTGCAGAACAGGAATAAAAGTATCATTTCCAATAATAGCAGATAGAAATGGACAAATAGCAAGAAAATATGGAATGATAGCAAGTG
This sequence comes from uncultured Clostridia bacterium, assembly GCA_949538735.1. Lineage (GTDB taxonomy): Bacteria > Bacillota > Clostridia > TANB77 > CAG-508 > CAG-269. The sequence continues at coordinate 90,607 of CATGLK010000003.1, read as the reverse complement.
ACATAAGTAACACAGAAACAGTAAGAAACGTATTCATAATAGACGATAAAGGGATAATAAGAACAATTTTAATTTATCCAATGAATGTAGGAAGATTTATTCCAGAAATACTTAGAGTAGTGCAAGCCTTACAAATGGCAGACTGTGCCAAAGCGTCAACAGGAGCAAATTGGTTACCAAATCAACCTGTAATTGTACCAATGCCACAAAATTATAGTCAATTAGAAGAAAGAGTAGAAAGCATAAATAAAAATAGAAATGGAATAAGTTGGTATTTAAGCTTTGAAGAACCACCAAAAAAATGTCTGAAATCTGAAGAAAAAGAATGTAGTGACTAGCCAAAAAATGAAAATTATTTAAAGTTATATTGAATAGTATTTACACAATGAAACATAATAATAGTATGAGCAAAACAAAAAAGTTCATACTATTATTTTTTTGGAGGTATAAAATGGAAAAAAATCAAGAAATAAAATGTTCAGTAACAAGTTGCAAATACAATAATAGTGAAAACGGAAAATGCATACTAGAAAGCATACAAGTAGAGCCGATAATGGAATGCGAAACAATGCAACCAGATGAATCTATGTGTGCAAGCTACGAATATGTAAAAGAGTAAGATTTGAAACTTTTTGGGGCGTACCAAAAAAATTTCAGAAAAAGATGTTTTGGGACAGGGCAAAAAAGTCTGCGAGTAAAACTTTTTTGGCCTGTCCCAAAAAGTTTTGCTTGACATATTAGCAAAATAGAAATAAAATAAAAGTGGCAAAATTGCCAAAGAATGGAGGAATGAAAAATGTTAGTAACAACAAAGGAAATGTTTGAAAAATCAATGAAAGAAGGATATGCAATAGGTGCATTCAATGTAAACAATATGGAAATAATCCAAGCAATAGTAGATGCAGCAGCTGAAAGCAAATCACCAGTTATATTACAAGCATCATCAAGTGCAATTAAATATGCAAGAATAAACTATTTAATGAAAATGGTAGAAGCAGCAGTAGAAGAGCACCCAGAAGTACCAATAGCAATACATTTAGACCACGGACCTGATTTTGAAACTGCAAAAATGTGTATAGATGCAGGATTTACATCAGTTATGATTGATGGTTCAAAATATGATTTTGAAGAAAATATTGCTTTAACAAAAAAAGTAGTAGATTATGCACATTCTAAAGGTGTAGTAGTAGAGGCAGAACTTGGAAAATTAGCAGGAATTGAAGATGATGTTAATGTAGCAGCAAGTGACGCAATGTACACAGACCCAGCACAAGCAGAAGAATTTGTTAAAAGAACAGGATGTGATTCTTTAGCTATTGCAATAGGAACAAGCCATGGTGCATATAAGTTTAAAGGTGAAGCTAAATTAAGATTTGATATATTAAAAGAAATAAAAGAAAGAATACCAAATACTCCAATAGTATTACATGGTGCTTCTACTGTAATTCCAGAGTTAGTAGAAATGTGTAATAAATTTGGTGGAGATATACCAGGAGCTAAGGGTGTACCTGATGAAATTTTACATGAAGCAAGTGTATCAGGGGTATCAAAAATAAATGTTGATACAGATTTAAGACTTGCTATGACAGGTGGAATTAGAAAGGTGTTTGCAGAACAACCAAATGCTTTTGATCCAAGAAAATATTTAACTCCTGCAAGAGAGTTAATTAAAGAAACTGTAAAACATAAAATGGTTGATGTTTTTGGTTCAAGTAATAAAATTTAAAAAATAAAAGAAAGAAATACTATTTAACAATATTTTGAAATAGTATTTCTTTTTTATGCTATCCGAGGTTTTTTCATTACATTCGAAATTAACCTTTCATATTTCTAGCAATTTGTCTTTCAGCATCTTTTTTTGCAATATCCTGACGTTTATCATATAATTTTTTACCCTTACCAATACCGTAATTCAAGTTTTACAAAACTACCTTTAAAATATAATTTTATAGGAACTAGACTATAGCCTTTTTGCTTAATAAGTCCAAATAATTTATTAATTTCTCTTTTATTTAGCAAAAGTTTTCTATCACGTAAAGGGTCTTTATTAAAAATATTTCCATGCTCATAAGGACTAATATGCATTCCAACAACGAAAACTTCTCCATTTTTTAGCATAGCATATGTATCTTTTAAATTAACTTTTCCAGCACGAATAGATTTTATTTCTGTACCAGAAAGAATAATTCCCGCTTCTAAAGTATCTGTGATATCGTAATTGTGGTAAGCAGTGGGATTTTTTGCAATTAATTTTATATCCATAATATTCTCCAATCTGTTGTTAAGAAAAAATGTTTAACAACTTTTATAAATAGCTAATGCTAATTATAGCATAAAAAAAATAAAAATGCACCCCAAAATATTAATAAATAATAAATTGAAGTACATAAAACTAAAATTAATCTCTATCATCATAATGTGTTGAATTAACTTGCATTCCATAATACCAAACTAGAGCAACGATAGCAATTGCAGCAATACCCATAATTAGCCAAGTCCAAGCAGTTGCATTCATACCCATAAAAGTATTAGTAGTAGCACCAGTAGAAGTTCTAGTTGCAGTATAAGCGTTATTGTTGTTATCATTACGTCTATCATTATTTGTCATATCATTTCCAGCTTTGTTAGCGCCGTTTTCCATATTTCCAGTAATATTTTTTGAACCGTTTGTAATATCCTTTGCAGCACCTTCAACAGCATTTTCAGCGCCACCAACAACATTTCTTACACCATTAGCAGCATTTTGAAGCATATTGTTATCATTTGCAAAACAAAATGTAAAAGAAAATGCTAAAGCAACAAGAACACCAAAACTTATAAGTAATTTCTTGTACATAAAAGTATCCTCCTATTAAAATTTCGAAATTTCAATTTTTCATAAATAAATCAGAAAAATTAATTCTATTAATAGTATCTAAAATTTTGGACAAAATATACATACAAAAAAAGACAAAAAAATGTAAAAAATAAAAGCTCTATAAAATAGAACTTTTTAAAATTAATTTTTTAATCTTATTAAAATTGCTATAGCTAGTAAAATTAATAATACACCAATTACTATTAAAAGAATATTTAAAATATTTCCTAAATCTAATTCGTCTTCTGATGAAGAACTAGTAGTACTTACTGTTGCAGTAGGTGTATCGTTATCTTGTGGAATTGCTGCATTTAAATTAGTATTACCAGAAGTATTTGTATTATAATCATCAGTTGAAGAATTATTGCTATCTGTGTTAGTAGAAGTATTGCTATTTTCATTTGTATTTGTATCTGTTGATGTATTATCTGAGGACTCATTATTTGATGTTAAATTATCTAGAAGGTCTAATCCAACAGCATAACAAGAATTAAATACAAATACTAATGATACGATTAGCATTATTGATATTATTAATTTTAAATTTTTGAATTTTGACATAATTTACCCTCCATTTGAAATTAAATTTCATTTCTTTTGTTTACTTTATTATAATAGCACAAAGAATAAAAACTGTCTAGTATAAAATAAAAAATACTTGAAATATAATACAAAAGGTGCTATGATTTCAATGAAACTTTTTGGGACAGTCCAAAAAAGTTTCACAAAAAGACGTTTTTGGCCTGTCCCAAAAAGTTTTAAAGGAGATTGATAAAAATGCAAACAATATTAATAGTAGAAGATGATGAAAGATTAAGAGAAGAACTAGAAATCTTTTTAAATAAAAATGGATATAAAGCAGAGACTTTAAAAAAATTCAATAATACAATACGAGATATATTAGATATTCAGCCTGATTTAGTATTATTAGATGTCAATTTACCATTTGCTGACGGAGAATATATCTGCAGAGAAATAAGAAGACAATCAACAATGCCAATTATAATAATAACAAGTAGAGATAATGAACTTGACGAATTATTATGTCTAAATTATGGTGCAGACCATTATGTAACAAAACCATTTAATATTCAAATATTACTTGCAAAGATAGGTTCTCTATTAAGAAGGACAAATATGTTGGAAGAAAATAGTGAAAAAATAGATGCGGAAGATTTTATATTAAATATGTCAAAAAGCACAATAGAAAAGGGCGAGAAGATAATAGAGCTAACAAAAAACGAATATAAAATAATAAAATATTTGCTTAAAAATAGAGGGAAGATAGTATCAAGAGACGAAATAATGAGATATTTATGGGATGATGAGAGTTTTATTGATGATAATACATTAACAGTTAATATTACTAGATTAAGAAATAAGCTAGAAGAATTAAACTTAAAAGAATTACTAGTAACTAAAAGGGGACAAGGTTATATTTTATTATGATGTTTTTGGGGACGGAGCAAAAAAACATCACTATCAAAATTAAAGATGTGTCCCAAAATGGACAAAATGTCCAAAAGGAAACGTCCCCAATGGACAGAGGGAGAAGAAATGAAATTTAAAGATTTTATAAAGGATAAATTGCCTACAATATTTTTGCTACTATTTGGATTAATTACAATAGAGATATTTTTGATGATTTATTCATTTGGTACTTGGATTAAATTTTACATTCCAATAGTAATTTTTGTATTATATTTTATTGGAATTCTAATCGAATATTTTATTAAAAGAAGTTATTACTTTAAGTTTGAGGATACTTTAAAAGAACTAGAAGATAAGTATTTGATTACTGAGATTATTAAAAGACCGAATTTCCTAGAAGGCAAGATTTCGTATGATAATTTGGTACAAATTAATAAATCTATGTTGGAGAATGTTAATAAATATAAATATCTTCAAGAAGATTATAAAGAATATATTGAGTTGTGGATTCACGAAATAAAGCTTCCTATTGCTACTAGTAAAATGATAATTGAAAATAATAAGTCACCTATAATGAATAATATAGATGAAGAACTGGATAAGGTAGAGAACTATGTCGAACAAGCGTTATTTTATGCGAGAAGTAATACTGTTGAAAAGGATTATTACATAAAAAAGATTATTTTAAAAGATATTGTTAATGAAAGTATTAAGAAAAATAAAAATGCTTTGATTGCTGAGAGGGTAAGCATTGATTTGCATGATTTAGATATAAGTGTAAATACAGACAGTAAATGGATTATTTTTATTTTAAATCAGATTATACAAAATAGTGTTAAATATAGAAAAAATGATGATAGTTTAAAAATTGAGATGTATTCAAAAAAGCAAAAGGAAAATATAACTTTATATATAAAAGATAATGGAATTGGAATGAAAAACAATGAACTTGAAAGAGTTTTTGAAAAAGGTTTTACAGGAACAAATGGAAGAACCTCAAACAAAAAATCTACTGGAATTGGATTGTATTTGTGTAAAAAATTGTGTGATAAATTAGGAATAGCAATCAATGTTAATTCAGAAGAAGGGGTTGGGACAGTGGTTAGTTTGATTTTCCCTAAAGGTAGTTTTATAGAGATGAATTAGATTAGGTAAAAAGAAGTAAATTGATACTTCTTTTTGTTATATATGTTTGTGACGAAATTGTAAGGTTGTGTAAGCAAAATCGATGGCAACAAAATAAATAAGTAGCTATAATTAGAATAGAAAAGAAAGGAGTTTTTTAAATGGAAAATGTTTTAGAAGTAAAAAATATTGAAAAATACTATGGAAATAAATCTAATTTAACAAAAGCGATAGACAATATCAGTTTTAATGTTAAAAAAGGTGAATTTGTAGGAATTATGGGAGCAAGTGGAAGCGGAAAATCCACACTTTTAAATTGTATATCAACAATAGATAGGGTAACAGCTGGGCACATAATAGTTAATGGAGAAGATATAACAAAATTAAAAGGAAATAAGTTAAATAAATTCAGAAGGGAAGAATTAGGATTTATATTTCAAGATTTTAATTTGTTAGATACATTAACAGCATATGAAAATATTGCAATAGCATTAACAATTCAAAAAGTAAATTCAAAAGAAATAGATAAAAGAGTAAAAGATATAGCACAAAAACTAGATATAACACAAATATTAAACAAATATCCATATCAAGTATCTGGTGGACAAAAACAAAGAATTGCATCAGCAAGGGCTATTATAACAAATCCACAACTTGTTCTTGCAGATGAACCAACAGGAGCATTAGATAGCAAATCAGCTAGACAATTGTTAGAGAATTTTGAATTATTAAATCAAAAGTTAAATGCAACAATTTTAATGGTTACACATGATGCTTTTACCGCTTCTTATGCTAAAAGAATTCTATTTATTAAAGACGGAAAGATATTTAATGAAATAGTTAAAGGAAATGACACAAGAAAACAATTCTTCGAAAAAATTATAGAAGTTCAAACACTTCTTGGAGGTGATTTGAACGATGTTATTTAAATTATCTTTCAATAATATGAAAAAAAGCATAAAAGATTACAGCATATATTTTTTAACACTAGTATTAGGAGTTAGCATTTTTTATATGTTTAATTCCTTAGATAGCCAACAAGCTATGTTACAAGTGTCACAATCACAAAGAGAAATTATAAAACTGATGATAACAATGCTTGGTTTTGTATCAGTATTTGTAGCGGTTGTGCTGGGATTATTAATTGTATATGCAAATAACTTCCTAATTAATCGAAGGAAAAAAGAATTTGGAATTTATATGACATTAGGAATGGGAAGAAGACAAATATCAAAAATAATTTTAATGGAAACTATTTTTGTGGGAGTAATTTCTCTTGTAGTTGGTCTTATAATAGGTATATTTGCTTCACAATTTATGTCTGTATTAGTAGCGAAAATGTTTGAAGCAGATATGAGTGAATTTCAATTTGTATTCTCAAAAGATGCTTGTATAAAAACTTGTATATATTTTGCAGTAATGTATTTGGCAGTTATAATTTTTAACACAATATCAGTTTCAAGATATAAATTGATAAATCTATTAAATGCAAGCAAGAAAAATGAACAAGTGAAAATAAAAAATCCTATTGTTTCTATTTTAATATTTATCATAGGAGCAAGTGTTTTGGGTTATGCTTATTGGAAAGTAACAGCAGATGCACAATCATTAGATAAAGCAGAAAAAATTCTACCACCTATTATGATGGGAATAGTTAGTACAATATTAATTTTTTGGTCTTTATCAGGTTTTATATTACAAATAATTCAAAAGAACAAAAAAATCTACTTAAAAGATACCAATATGTTTGTACTAAGGCAGATGAATAATAAAATTAATACAAACACAATTAGTATGAGTGTTATTTGTCTAATGCTATTTATGACAATTTCAATACTTTCTACAAGTCTATCTCTAAGAAGTACAATGCAAAGAGAACTAATTGAAATGACACCAGTTGATGTAAATTTATATAAAACAGCAAATTTACCCGAAAGCTATACACATTATGGTAGAACGATAACAACCACAAAAGTGCAAAGGGAAGATTCTAAAATATCAATACAAGAAACAATGGAAAATAATAAATTTGATATGAAAAATCTAAAAGATATTGTAGAAATACCAATGTATGCAACAGATGAAATAACTACGGAGAAGTTTTTTGGAGATAAAATAGCAGAAGTAAAAGCTAAGTTTGCAATGCTAAATTATAACACAGCAGAACAAATAGTAAAAATATCAGACTATAATAAAATTGCAAAATTATATGGAATAGAACAATATGAACTAAAAGATGATGAATTTATAGTACTTTGTGATTTTGATGGTATGACAGCAGTTAGAAATATGGCATTAAGTAGCGGAAATCATAAATTAACACTTGCAGGAAAGGAATATAAATCTAAATACAATGAATGTAAACCTGGATATGTTATAATGTCAACAAGTCATACTAATACAGGAATTATACTTGTTCCAGATAACTGCAACTTAACAGAAAATGAAAAAGAAAGATATTTATTAGCAGCAAATTTTAATGCTGATACAGACGAAGAAAAAGAAAAAATACGAGAGATGTTTGAAAGCGGAGATTCTGGTTTTGTACAAAATCTAAATGAAAAAGGAATTCAACTTGACGGAATGACAAAAATATCTATAATACAATCAAGCACAGGACTTGCTACAATAATAACATTTATAGCAATTTATTTGGGAATTATTTTCTTAATAGCAAGCTCAGCAATATTAGCACTAAAACAATTAACAGAAAGTTCTGATAATAAACAAAGATATACTATTTTAAGGAAAATAGGTTGTGACGAGAAAACTATAAATAGGTCATTATTCAGACAAATAGGAATATTCTTTGGATTACCTATGGTACTTGCAATTATACATTCGATTTTTGGAATACAGTTTGCACTTGAAATGATGGCAGGATTAGCAAGCAAAGATGATTTATTACCGTCAATTGTAGCAACAGTAATAATCATAGGAGTAATCTATGGCTCATATTTCCTAGCAACTTATTTTGGTAGTAAAAATATTATAAAAGATAAACAGTAATTAAATTTAATTGTTGCTATTTGGTACTCCTTTTCAGAGTTTCCCCTTTTTAAAGAAAAGCCAAATAGTGACAATTAAGTAAACAACCAAATAAATAAAATTATTATAATAGTTGTAAAAAAATAAGTGTTGTGATAGAATTTAAGAAAAAAGAAGGGAATGTGGAAAAATGAAAAAAATTGGAAACTTATTATGGGGGATTTTGTTAATTGCAATAGGAGTTATCTTTGGACTAAATGCATTAGGAATTACTAATATTAACATATTCTTCAAAGGATGGTGGACATTAATAATTATTATTCCTAGCTTTATAGAATTAATTAGAAGCGATAGCAAAATGTGGAGTTTTATATGGTTAGTGATTGGAATAGTATTATTACTATGCACACAAAACATACTATCATTTTCAATGATTAGTAAATTAATAGTACCATTTATATTGGTAATGATAGGACTTAGTCTTATATTCAAAGACACTTTAAACAAGAAAGTAGCAGACAAAATAAAAGAATTAAATCAAAATAGAGGAAACTTAGAAGAACTTTGTGCAACATTTGGAGAGCAAAAAAGCAATTTTGCAGGACAAGAATTTAATGGGGCAAATGTAGATGCCGTATTTGGAGGAGTTGATTTAGACCTTTCAAAAGCGATTATCAATAAAGACCAAATTATCAATGCAACAGTAATATTTGGTGGGGTTGAAATAAAAGTACCAGAAGGTGTAAATATTAAACTAAAATCAACGCCAATATTTGGAGGAGTAAGCAACAAGGCACAAGCAACTTATAACGAAAATCTACCAACATTATATATTAACGGAACAGCTATATTTGGGGGTGTTGAAATAAAATGACAACATTTCAAAAAATAATAAAATATGGGGCTTTGATATTTGCAGGATATTTATGTTTAATGATTTTAACAGGTATAGTTGTTGGAATTACGGCTATGATTGGTATTACAACAGGTGTAGAAATGCTTCAAGAAGACGGTAGTTCAGAAATAATAACAGCTTGGGAACAAGAGTATGCTAATATATCTGAAATGGATATAGATTTAAGTTTATGCAAGCTTGATATTAGAAAGGGCGATACTTTAAAAGTAAATGTTTCTGATGTCTCTGACAGATTTAAATGTGAAGAAAATGGAAACAAACTAAAAATTGAAGACAAACGTTTAAACAGAAACTTTCTAAATATGCATAATATAACTCCAACTGTAATAATTTATGTACCTGAAAATATTCAATTTGATAAAGTTAGCATAGACACAGGTGTTAATGACACAAATATTGAATACTTGAAAACTGATAAGCTTGACGTTGATATGGGCGTTGGTAAAGTAATATTAACAAGTGAAGTTTTAAAAAATGCAGATATCGAATGTGGAGTAGGGAAACTTGAATTGAACTTGATTGGAAAACAAGAAGATTACAGAATTAATGCAGAAGCAGGATTAGGTAATTTTGAAATAGCAGGCCAAAAAGTTTCTAACCACCAAACTTTTGGAAATGGTAATGCTTTGATTAAAATTGAAGCAGGCATAGGAGAAGTTATAGTTAATTTTAAATAAATTTTTAGTAGAAGAACCTAATATTTAAGGTTCTTCTATTAAGTCTTGCCAATATTTTTTCGGCATATATTGCATTTGACATCTAGCATTTTTTCTTTCTTTAATGGCAATTGTTTTGAAAAACAACTTCCACAATTCTTGATATTTTTGTTCTTCATAAGAAATAGTAGGAATTTTTATATTAGTACTATCAATTATTCTATATTCATTGCCATTATATAATAAACATAAATCTCGTATTTTGTCGTGTATAATAAAGTTCTGGTTTGGTAAGCGACTAATAAAATGATGACCTAGTGGTTCTATAATATTGTTATCAGGATGAATAGAAGCATAATACAAATTATTACCAATTTCCTGAAAGCGCAATAACCCTTTTAATCTATGACATTCCCCAAAACATCTTTTTTTCATATTCATTACTTTAAAAACATAAGAGACAGTAAGCATATTGTTGATTTTTGGACCAATATCAAAACCATTACACAAATATTTTAATATAAATATTTCTTTTTCAGGTTCGTCGGAAAGAAAGGCATAGTAAGTGTTGTAAAGAGTTGTATAACTAATGCTTTTTTCAATTCCATTAAATACTCTTTTTGACTTTTCAAAATCTGTTTCTATGTAAGTGGTATGGTCTAAAAAATTAAAAGTGTATTCCGCTTCTGAAAATATTTTTTGTGGTAAAGTTTTGTTTGAATAGCAATCAAAAACAATTGTTAAAAATCCATCAAATGTGCCATCATATAAAAATGTTTTATTTATAAGCTTCCAGTTAGGCATTTTATTTTATCCTCCTTTGTAGGTTGCAGACTATCAAAGATTGACAGTTGCTGAAAATTTGGGCGAGGTAGGGAGTTTCGCTCTTGGTATATTAAGTTTGTTTCTATGAAGTTTTGATTAAATTTATATACTTGGTTACAATATTTCCCTTTACAAGTTATAAAATATTTAGCTCTTTTCAACACTACTCCAAGGCCTTTTAGAGCTTCAAAATCTAAAGCAAAAGAACGCCTTGCCTTAATTATTTTCTTTGCTGAAATTACGCCAATACCAGGTATTCTAAGTAGAGTAAAATAATCAGCTGTGTTTATTTCAATAGGAAATTTATCAAGATTTCGTAAAGCCCAATCACACTTTGGATCTAATATATGGTTAAAGTTTTGGTGTGTTTCATCTAATAGTTCATCTGCTTTAAAGCCATAATATCGCAATAGCCAGTCTGCTTGGTATAGTCTATTTTCGCGTAATAGCGGTGGAGCTTCTAATGTTGGTAAGTTCTTATCGTTGTTTACACTTATGTATGCAGAATAATAAACTCTTTTTAATTTTAATTTTCCATACAGACCTTCTGAAAGTTTTAATATTTTTAAATCACTTTCAGGAGTTGCGCCAACTATTAATTGAGTTGTTTGCCCAGCAGGAACAAAACTAGGTTTAAATTTGCTCTTTTCTAGTTTGTTTTGCTTAATTCCATTAGATACATAAGTCATAGGGTCTAGTATTCCGTCTTTTTCTTTTTGTGGTGCAAGCAATTTTAGACTAGTACTTGAAGGCAATTCGATGTTTATGCTTAATCTATCTACTAAATTTCCAAGTTTATCTATTAATTCTTTGCTGCATCCAGGTATGGTTTTACAATGAATGTATCCATTAAATTTGTATTCATTCCTTAAAATAGAAACAGTTTTAACCAAAAGTTCCATTGTGTAGTCAGGAGATTTTACAACAGCAGAGCTTAGAAATAAACCTTCTATATAATTTCTTTTGTAAAAGTTGATTGTTAAGTCTGCTACTTCTTGTGGGGTAAAGGTGGCTCTTTTTACAGAGTTTGTGCATCTGTTTATACAGTATTTACAATCATATATACAGCAGTTGCTAAATAGTATTTTTAGTAATGATATACATCTTCCATCTGCACCCCAACTGTGACATATTCCTGCTTTGTTTCCATTTCCTATTCCATTGTTTTTGTTTGCTCTTGTGCTTCCGCTTGAACTGCAAGAGGCATCATATTTTGCTGAGTCAGCTAGTATTTGTAATTTTTGTAAAGTATCCATTTTTTATTTTCCCTTTTTATTCATTAATCGAACATTTGTGCTTATTATATCATAAAAAATAAATTTGTCAAATGTTTGTTTGTAATTTTTAGAAAATTTTGATATAAAATGCGAAATCTCTCTTAATATAAGAGAGATTTCAAGCGTTTATAAACGAATTTTTCACATTTAAATGTGTAACATTAAATGTATTTATATTATATGCAAATAATAATTGGATTATTACAAAAAAGCAGAGATTAGGTTTAAACCTAATCTCCGAAGAACAACTTCCACATCATAAGATGTGCAACAATTAAATGTAATTACATTATAAAACATTTTTTGAAGATAGTCAATAATTTTATTATATTATGCGTCAAAAATGTAATATTTTTTAAGAGATAAAAGAATATTATTATAATCATTTTTTGATAAATGAGCTATTTTCTTATTATGGAAAAAGGGTTCTCTAATTCTTTTATAACTAAAATTTGTCATAGATTCTAACTTGGCAGTACTGCAAGGTAAATTAGTAATATCGCAGTGAAAGTAGTACTTATCATTATAGCATTTACTACTTAATGGAATAACTGTCCACATTTTTTTATCTGCTGAACAGCGCCATAAAATGGCAGGTCTCAATTTCCTTAATTCAGAACCAATATTTTGACCAAAGTTTACCCAACAAACACAACCTGGCTTCAAATGAGAAATATTATAATTTGTAGATTCTAATAGCAACTTATCATAGCACCATTTTAAATATTTGATATTTTCAATATTTTTATAATTAGTATTAATATTTAATTTTTTCAATAGGGAATTTTTTAAATATTTCATTGTCAAATTAAAATCTGTATCATTTAATTTTAAAAAAGTACCTTTTACATATACTAATCCGTTTAATATTTTTTCGACTATATTCTTGCAAACTGTCTATATCAACAAATCTATCTATGGATTTTAAGTATTTAAAGTCGGAGATTTTTGTATTATGAATAGATAACCCCACATAGTGATTTTCTGAAATGTTATAAATGATAAGGATATGTTTTTTATTACCGTTTTCTGTTATTTCATAAATATTTTTAGAATATATATTCAAAGTAATACCTCCTAATATCATATTAATTTATTAAAATAATACTATATTTTCTTGTAAAAAGCAACACATTTGTTCTCTAAATTACATTTTTATACTTGCTAATAAGATAATAACTATGGTAAAATATTTTCTAGATAGGAGAATACACTTTTGATACTTGAAAATACAAATTAACAAAGTTAAAATAGAAAATGGAGAAAACAATGATAGATGTAGAAGAATATTTAAATAACTTATTTAAAGCAAATAAAAAACGAACACTAAAAGCAATGCAATATTTTATGAATAAATTTCAGCACTTCGAAAAAGAAATGAAATTCATTCATATAGCAGGAACAAATGGAAAAGGAAGCTGCACAGAAATTATAGCTAATATATTAGAAAAACAAGGATATAAAGTAGGAAAATTTTTATCTCCACACTTAATTAAATATAATGAAAGAATAAGCATAAATGGAAAAGAAATATCCGATGAAGAAATGTCAGATATAATAGAAGAATTGCAACCACTAATAGAAGAATACAACCATTCTCAAAATACAAAGGTTACAGTATTTGAATTAATTACAACGATGGCATTATTATATTTTTATAGAAACAGTGTAGATTTTGTTGTATTAGAAACAGTGCTTGGGGGATTAGATGATTGCACAAATATTATAACAAATCCAGTAGTGTCTGTAATTACGTCAATAGGGTATGACCATACAAAGATTTTAGGAGATACTTTAACAGAGATAGCGCATCAAAAAGCAGGAATTATAAAAGAAAATTCTCATACTGTGATATTTGAACAAGAAGCGGATATAAATGAAGTGTTTATAAATGAATGTAAAAAGAAAAATAACAATTTACATATTGTAAACAATTCAGATATATCAAATTATAGTTTTGACGAGGAATTTCAACATTTTAACTATAAAGATTTAAAAAATTTAAGTATAAATTTAAAGGGAAAAATGCAGATACAAAATGCAAGTATATGTATAGAAGTGATTAATATATTAAACAAACTAGGATATAAAGTAAACGAGAAAAATATATTAGAAGGACTAAAAACAGTTATTCATAAAGGAAGAATGGAACAATTGAGTAATAACCCAAAAATTATTTACGATGGGGCTCATAACGATCCAGCAATAAGGAACTTATTAGATATGGTTGATATATATTATCCTAAATTAAAAAGAGTGTATATTATATCAATTTTGAAAAGAAAAGATTACAGAAGAATGCTAAAGCTACTAGCTAAAGATGAAAATGCCATATTTGTTATGACATCAGGGAATGATAGTGATAGATATGCATCAAAAGATGAGCTATATGATTGCATGAAAGAATTTGTAAACAGTGATAGAATTTATAGGAAAGAATTAGATGTGGCGCTGCAAGATGCTTTAAATACAGATGATGATACTGTGAATTTTGTGATAGGAAGTTTATATACATATAGTACAGTTGTTAATAAAATAAAAAAGTTTTTGATATGATATAAATATAGATGTCAATATAAACTTAAGAAAGGAAAGTAAGAGTATGAAAATATTAATAGGAACAAAAAATCCAGGAAAAATACAAGGAGCAAAAGAAGCATTTGAAAAATACTTTGAAAATGTTGAAATAGAAGGAATAGATGTGAGTTCGGATGTAGCAGACCAACCAGTGAATGAAGAAATTTTACAGGGAGCAAGAAATAGGGTTAAAAACTTAAAAAAATATGCAACTGAAAATCAAATTGAAGCGGATTTTTACATTGCAAGTGAAGGTGGAATTACAAATTCATTAGGAGAATGGATAGATATAAATTGCGTTGTCGTAGAAGATAAACAAAACTTTCAAAGTATGGGAATAAGCCAAGGATTTCCAATTCCAAATAAATATATAGATGAAATAAGAGAAACAGAATTGGGAACTGTTATGGATAAATTATTTAGTGGAAAAGATTTAAAAAAGGGAAAAGGCGGAATAAATTATTTGACGAAAGGCGAAGTTACAAGAATTGATTTGGTAAGAAATGCTTTTATTATGGCATTAACAAGGCATATTAATCAAGATATATGGAGATAGAAAATGATATGAAGAAAGAAAAAACAATACTTGTTGCATCAAACAACAAGGGAAAAATAAGAGAAATAAGAGATATTTTTAGCGATTTTAATATTATTGCATTAAAAGAGATGGAAGCAAAATTAAATAAAAAACTAGAAATAAACGAAAACGCAGACAGCTTTAAAAACAATGCACTTCAAAAAGTAACAGAGCTTATAAATCAATTGGACGAAAATATGATTGTTATGGGTGATGATAGCGGATTAAGCATAGATGTTTTAGGTGGATTTCCGGGAATACATACACATAGGTGGATGGACGCAGATGACCATACAAAAAATTTAAAACTGTTAGAGAAAATGAAGGATGTTCCAACAGAATTAAGATCTTGTCATTATACAACAGCTATTGCTATTGCTGATAAGAATATGAATAAAGTTGTAGAATATTCATTACACGGATATGTTGCGCAAAATCCAGCTGGCTCTAATGGCTTTGGCTTTGATGAAATTTTTGTATTAGATAGTGGGAAGACTTTGGCTGAATTGACTAGTGAAGAAAAATATGAGATTAGCCCAAGGAAGAAGGCTTTGGAAGAAATTAGAAAGATAATTGATAAAAGGATATAAATATATTATAAGAATAAAGAGAAAGGTAAAGTCAATAATGGAAATAGAAAGAAAATTTTTAGTACCAGACATATCACACTTGAAATTAGAAACATACAAAAGCAAAAAAATTATACAAGATTATTTGTACAATGACAAAATAACAATTATTAGAAAAAGGCACACGATACAAGAAAACAAAGAAAAATACATTTACACAGTAAAAACAGGAAGAGTAAACTATTCAATAAATGAGATAGAGAGTGAAATAACAAAAGAACAATATGAAAAGTTAGGATTAAATCCAAAATATCGCACAATAAAGAAGACAAGATATAATATACCATATAAAGACGGACTAATTATAGAGTTAGACATATTTGAGGGAGAATACAAAGGGATTGTATTTGCAGAAATAGAGTTTGAAAGTGAGGAACAAGCTGAAAATACTATTTTCCCAGAGTGGTTTGGAAAAGAGTTAACTGGAAGATTATCTAATGGTATGATGGCAAGTATGAGAGTGGAAGACATAAAAGGAATTATAAATACATAGAGGTGAAGAATATAAAAGAAAATGACAATTACAATAAAATTCTTGTTCAAGCATTTGGGCAAGAAAAAGCTATATTAAAATATCCCAAATGCAATATTGAAATTAATGCACATATTGGTAGAAATGGAACAACAAGAAAAAAGCAAGAAGGAGATGGAAAAACACCAATAGGAGAATTTGAATTG
This sequence comes from uncultured Clostridia bacterium, assembly GCA_949538735.1. Taxonomy (GTDB): domain Bacteria; phylum Bacillota; class Clostridia; order TANB77; family CAG-508; genus CAG-269. The sequence continues at coordinate 74,071 of CATGLK010000003.1, read as the reverse complement.
GGAACTATTCTAGGAACTCAAATTGGAATACAAAATAAAAACGGATTAGAGTATAAAAAAATAACTAGGGAAATGTACTGGGTAGATGATATTAAATCTAAATATTATAATCAACTAGTTAATGAAAATGGAGTGGAAAGAGATTGGAATTCAGCGGAACATCTAATAGAGTATCCAATAGAGTACGAATACCTAATAGAGATGAAAACAAATCCGCAAAATATACCTGGAAAGGGAAGTGCAGTGTTTTTGCATTGTAGTAATAATAAGTCAACAGCTGGTTGTGTTGCAGTTGATACAAATTCTATGAGAACAATAATAGAAAATATAGATAAAGATACGAAGATAGAGATAAAAATAGAATTATAAGGAGAAGATATATGGTAAAGTCAAAAGGTTGGAATTGGAAAATATTAAAAGAAAATGAAGAAGAAATCTGGAAAAACCCAAGTATTGAATCTTATTATTTGTTAAATAGGTGGAAATCACAGAGAAAAGAGAAATTTCTAGATTTAGGATGTGGATTAGGAAGACATTCAATTTTATTTGGCAAAAATGATTTTGATGTTAGTTGTTTTGATATAAGTCAAGAAGCAGTAAAAAGAACAAAAGAATGGGCAGAAATAGAAAATCTAAAATTTGATTATAAAGTAGGTGATATGCTTGAGTTACCTTATAATAATAATCAATTTGATTGCATTTATTGCCGAAATGTAATATCTCATACAGATACTGAAGGAATGAAAAAAGTAATAAAAGAATTAAATAGAGTTATGAAAGATGATGCTGAGTGTTATTTGACTTTAGGTTCAAAAGATACATGGGGATTTAAACAAGCGGACTGGCCTTTGATTGATCCAAATACTAGACTAAGAATGGACGAAGGGCCAGAGTATAAAATACCACATTTCTATGTAGATTACGACTTGATAAAAGAGCTTTTTAAGGACTTTGATATTGTTAATGTATATCAAGTTGTGGATTATTATGAAACAGAAAACAAAACTAATAATTCCTATCATTATCATATTTTGATACATAAAAAAGAGAAGGAATAAATATAAGAAAGTAGATTTAGAAAGTTACGAGGAGAAAAGAAAAATGAGTAAGAAACAAGACAATGAAATAACATTGAAAATAAAGGGAAATTTAGACGAGTTCTATAATGATATAGAAAATAAAGAATTTAAAATAGTACACGAATTTTCAATGGACGACACATATTTCGTGCCTAAAATACTAAATTTAAAAGAAACCAGTACAAGAGAGATTTTATCAAAAGCAGTATTAGTAAGAAAAATCATAGGGAAAACATCTGGAGAAGTCAGTCAAAAGATAACATTTAAAATTAAAGAATTTGATACAGATGGCAATATACTAAATCAGGATTCAATTAATTGTGAAGTACTAGATATACAGTCAGCAAAAAAATTATTAAAAGCAATCGGCTATAAAGAAATTATGAATATTCAAGAAGATGATAGAGTATATGAAAGTGCTGGATTTAGATTTGCTGTTAAAGATATAAGAAATGGAGATAATCTGATAGAAGCGGAGATAGGAGAAAACGAGGATGTAGATACAGTAGAAGAATTGGTTGAGAAAGTTGCAAATTTTAAAATACCAGTTTATCTTGATAATTATTTTGTCAAAAAAGCTGAAGTTGAACTTGATAAAGTGCTGGGTCGTAAATAGAAAACATATAAAGAGCATAAAAATAATATATAAAACACCAAAAAAGTAGACTTATAAAGACGATTTTATAAATCTACTTTTTTATATTATAAAAAAGTTGTAATTATCTTTTTATAACATAGAACATATCCTCAGTAAATCCAAGCAACCAAATAGGAGAAACTCCAAACAATTCAGCAATTTTTACAACCATAGATATTTCGATTTTTTTAGTTTTGCCATTTGCATATTTTGAAATTGTACCTTTTGATTTTAAATTTAACTTATGAGCAACTTCTTCATAGTTCATCTTAGAATGTCTAAGAAGAATTGCAAATCTTTCTGGAAAACAGTTATCCAATGTAATACCCCCTATACTGTATACTTATAAAAGTATAACATCAAAATAAAATTTTGTAAATAAAAAAGAAAAAAGCAAATTCTTATTTATATTTTTACGATATTTGTAGAATTTTGTTGACACGGAAAGTGACAAGTTGTATTATATTTCTAATATACGATTATTATAAAATGTAATAAAGCAAAGGAGCGGATATGGGAGTTCAAAAAACAAACTTAAATGACGAGAAAATAAAACACATACTACAAAAAGAATACAACATTGAAGCAACAAAAATCCAAAAGATAGACAGAGGCACAGCAAATATATTCAAAATAGAGACAAACAACAATAAATACATATTAAAAGAATTTGTAAGCACAAGTAAAAAAGAAACAATCATAAAAGAAATAAACATAATAGAATTTCTGAAAGACAAAGATATTAACGTTCCTACATATATAAAAACAAAAAAAGAAAATTTTTACCTAGAAAATGAAGGAAGAATAATAATAGTACAAGAATTCGTTGAAGGATACACTATTGAAAACAACACAGGAGACTATGAAAAAACAATAGAATGTGCAACAATCCTAGGTAAACTGACAAAAGCTCTTATGGAATATCCTGAACTAAGTGAAGATAACATTATGAATAAGTATTTCACAAAAGAAAGAGTATGCAATTGCATTGAAAAAATGGAAAATTTAAAAAGCAATTTAAAAAAAGATAACAAATATAAAGAACAAATAGAAAAAGACATTAATTATAGAACAAAAATATTAAATCACATAAAAAACAACTTTGATTTTGACATTTTAGATAAACTAACAAAGCTAAATAGCCATGGAGACTTTTGCTCTCAACAATTGATATATAATGAACTCCAAGAGCCTACAATAATTGACTTTGAAAAGGCAAAAAAACTACCAATAGTATGGGAAGTAATTAGGTCATATAGCTATATCGACAAAGATGCTAAAGATGGAGATATAAATATAAAAACATTAGCAGATTATTTCAAAGAATTTTCAAAATATATTAAACTAAATGAATATGATTTAAAATATGCATCATACCTATATTTATTACAATTAACAGGGAGTACATATGGATATAAAGAATATAATGAAGACTATACTCAAAAAGGACTTTTAGATTTTGCACTATTTAGAACAAAATTATGCAAAAAATTATATGAAAAAGCTGAAGAGATTAGCTTAGAATTAACTAAACAAGATATAATGAATTAGTAAAAGGAGAAATTTGACTATGGATTTAACAATTAAAAAAGCACAAAAATACCTAAAAGAAAAATACAAAAGAACAAAACCCAAAGACATAAAAAATACACAAAGATATTTCTTAAAATTAATAGAAGAAGTAGGAGAATTAGCAGAAGTAATAAGAAAAGACAAAAGAATGGATGGCGAAAATATAAAAGGAACAATCGAAGAAGAATTATCAGATGTGTTATATTATGTTTTAATGATAGCAAATACATATGATATTGATATGGAAACCTGTTTTAGAATTAAAGAAGAACTTAATGCAACAAGATATGGTCATAGTATAAAAATAGAAGATATAAAATAATTATAATAAAAGGAAAGAAATATGGAAGAAATAAAATTAGAATTAACAAATGGCGAAAAAATACCTGCAATAATATCAAACAAAGAACTAATTTATGGAGTTACAGGAATAGCAATAGGAATAAAAAATAATTACACTAAACTTGCTAGCAAGATAGGAAAAGAAAAAGAAATATTTGCAAAACATCCAATAACAAAAGAGAAGTTGCCAATAATAGTCATAGACAGTAAGAAGTTGGAAGATACTGCAATGATGCTAATACCAGCACACATACAGGAACACTTTGAACTTGCAGAAAAGTTCGATTTAGAATACAAGCAAGTAGTTGCACCATACTTTAAAGGAGAAGGAAAACAAACATTAAATCCAAATTTAGAAACACATTTTAGAAGAAGTGTTATAGCTATTATAAAAAATGAAAAAGATAATACATATTTATGTGTTGATTGTTCAAGTAGAATATGTAGGTCATTTGTGTTAGGTGGAATTGAAGGAGAAGAGACGCCAGAGGAAGCGGCAATCAGGGAAATCAGAGAAGAAACAGGATATCTAGATGTAACTATTACAAGGACAAGCATATTTCAATTGCACAATCATTTTTTTGCTGATTACAAAGGAGTAAATAGATATTCACACTTGTATATAGTATTTGGAGTATTAAACTCTGAGAAGAAAGAAGAAACATCTAAGGAAGAACAGGCTAAACAAATGCCAATATGGATAAAGAAAGAAGATTTAGAAGATTTTCTATCAGTTAAAAACAATTTATTTGTTAACAAATATTTTTTAGATAAAGATTGTGCTTACGAAGGAAATGGAATAATGATTAATTCAGGAAAATTAAATGGTAAATTAAGAAGTGATATAAAGGGAGAAGAAAGTTATGAAATATTTTAAGAAATTAGTAGGAGAAAGAATATACTTATCTCCAAGAAACAATGAAGATGTAGAAAAATTCACAGAATGGATGAACGATTTTCAAGTAACAGACTACACAGGAAGAAGCGGAGCTACAATGTCACTAGAAGAAGAAAAGAAATACTTAGAAGAAAACTCAAATCCACAGGGGACATTTGTAATAGTCACACTAGGTGAAAATAAATTGATAGGAACAATAGGATTAGAAAAAATAAATACAATAAATAGAAGTGCAGTATTAGGAATTTTTATAGGAGATAAAGAATATTTAAGTAAAGGATACGGAACAGAAGCGATTAGACTAATTTTAGATTATGGCTTTAATTATATGAATTTACACAGTATAAAATTAGAGTTATTAAGTTGCAATGAAAGAGCTCTAAAATGTTATAAAAAATGTGGATTTGTTGAAACAGGAAGAAGTAGGGAGTGTGTATTCCTAAACGGGAAATACTATGATACAATTTCTATGGATATATTAGCTAGTGAATTCAAAGAAAGTTATATAAGAAATAAAAACCTTAAATAAGAAGGAGTATATATGAGTTCAGATATAAGAATAAAAAACGATGTTCTCATAGAAACTATATAAGGAAATCAAAAATAAAAGAAAGGATGAAAGATAATGAAAAAGAAATTGATTTATTTAACAACAAATCAGCAAAAAGTTGAAGAGGCTAATGAGTTCTTTTCAAAACAATATGGTTTTAACATAGAAATTGTAAATCCGGATTTTGAAATTTTAGAAATACAAGCTAAAACTTGTTCGGAAGTAGTTGCATTTAGTGCAAAATATGCAGCAGATAAATTGGGATATGCAGTTCTAAAATCAGACACAGGATTATACATAGAAGCTTTAGGAGGATTACCAGGACCATATAATGCTTACTTTGATAAACAAATAGGAATAGAAAAATTTTTAGAATTGCTAAAAAACGAAAAAAATAGAAAAGCAAGATTAGAACACTGTTTTGCTTATTGTGAGCCAAATAGTGAGCCTATTGTTTTTTCAGGAGGTGGAACAGGAAAGATAGCTTTTGAGCCCAAAGGAGTACGAGGGAGATGGCACGACAAATTTTATATACCAGAGGGAGAAAGCAAAACTTTAAGTGAATTGCGAGAAGAGGACTATGAATATGAATCAACTTTTTGGGGAGATGCAAAAGATCAATTTGCGAAGTGGTATAAAGAAAATGTAATTGAAAGAAATAACATTGAGAATTAAAGTAGATATACAAATCACCTTTTAGAATTGCAGTTCAAGATAGAAAAAAAGAAAAAGACATTAATTAAAGAATAAAAATATTAAATAAGAAGGAGAAAATATATGAGTTCAGATATAAGAATAAAAAATGATGAATATAATTTTCACTTTAGAGTTGCGGCAGTAATTGTACAGGATGATAAATTTTTGATACAGAGAATAAATGAATGTGAATATTACATATTGCCAGGTGGACATGTATCACTAGGAGAATCATCTTTTAAAGCTTTACAAAGAGAAGTAAAAGAAGAAGTTGGATGTGATATAAACATAGAGCAATGTAAATTCTTTTGCTTCCACGAAAATTTTTATAATAAAAATGGACGAGTTGAACATTGGGTTGAAAACTATTTTACTGTAAAATCTAAAACTAAACTTTCAGTTGAGAATTCGGATATAGAAGAGGAAGATAATGGAGAAATAAAAACCTTACGCTTTAAGTGGGTTACTAGAGAAGAACTTAGAGAGTTAGATTTAAAACCTACATCAATAAAAAAACTTCTAGTGGATAATAAAATCAATGAATTTAACCATTTAATTGACGAAATGTAGAAAGGTGCAAATATGAGAATAGAAAAAGTTGAAAAAAATAAGGAAAAATATATGGAATTACTTTTAGAAGCAGACCCAGAAGCGGAAGTTGTCAAACAATATATAAACAAAGGTGATATGTACATAGGAATAGAAAACGAAAAAGTAGTTTGTGAAATATTAATAACTGAAGTAAATGAAGAAGAATGTGAATTAAAAAATATTGCTACATTAGAAGAATGTAGGGGAAAAGGATATGCTAAAAGACTAATAGAGTATGTGTTTGAAAAATATAAAAATCAATACAAGAGAATGATTGTTGGAACAACTGAAAATATGATACCGTTTTATGTTTTAAGTGGATTTACCAAGTATCATCATACAGTAAAAAATTTCTTTATTGATAATTATTCAGAAGAGATATATGACGGAAATTTACAATGTATAGATATGTATTATTACTATAAAGAATTAATTGAAGATAATAAAGTCGTTTGAAAAAATGTAAAAAAATCTAAAAAGTCCTTTGAATTTATGTGATAATAAAATTTTAAGCACAAATCACTCCAATACTGAATATAATAAAGGTATTAGGAGTGATTTTTTATGGCATATTCAGAAAGAGAATTAATAGCAAGAATAGTACAATGCGAGGCACGGGCGGCGAGGGAGACAACGGAATGAAAGCAGCTGCAACAGTAATAATGAACAGAGTTAACGTATCAGAAGGGGAATATGCAAGAATCTCACAAGGAGGGAATATAAGAAACATAATATTTCAAGAAGGACAATTTGACTGTGCAAGAGAAACAATAAGAAATCAATACAACCCACAAAACATATATAACATGAATCCAACAGAATTACATTATTATATAGCAGACTGGGCATTAGCGGGAAACAGATTAAACGAAATAGGAGAATGCCTATGGTATTTAAATCCATTTAGACCAAGCTGTGGTTCAACATTTCCAAGTAATGGCTCAGGAACATTCCATACAAGATTAGGTGACCATTGCTTTTATAGACCAACAAGTAAATATTCCCAAACATAAAAGGAGGAAGAATATGGCAAGTTCAGAAGAAAGAACAGACAAAAGAGAAACAAGGCAAGTTGATATTAATCAAAATTCACCAGAGATTTTGACTAACCCCATTTATACCCCAGCATTTTTAAGAGAGCAAATAGGAAAATTGATGAGAGTAGAATTTCTAATAGGAACAAATAATTTAGTTGACAGAATCGGAATATTACAAGATGTTGGAGCAAGTTATATCTTGCTACGTTCATTTGAAAATGACAGCTTAGTTTATTGTGACATTTATTCTATTAAATTTATCACAATTTCCACTACTGGAATTTATGGTTCTACACCCAATAATAGATATCATTATTATTAAAACCCTGCCAATGGGGACGGATCTTTTTGGCATATTTCTGCCAAAGAGAACCGTCCCTATTGGCAGATTTAAATTTTTTATGATTTTATTGAGAATAAGATAAAAGTATGATATATTTGAATGGATAAATTTAATTATCTAATTGATAGTGCTTTATAACTAAAGAATAAAGTTAAATAAAGGAGCAAAAAATGAATTATATAAATGCAGGAAAAAGAGACATATTGATATTCCCAAGCTTTAAAGGAATAGAAAAAATACAAACAATAAGAAATAAATATGATGAATTAGCAAATATAATACCACCACATATCACACTAGCATTTCCTTTTGACTTACCAATTTCAAATGAAAAATTAAAAGAAGAGTTAGGACAAATATTAAGCAAATATGAAAAAATAGATATAACTTGTGAAGGCATTTCATTTATAAAAGACGAAATAATAAATAAATACTATATATTTTTAAATATAACTGAAGGAAACGAAACTATAAAAAATATTAATAAAGACATTTATGAAAAAGTATTAAAAATTCCTAAATCATCAAATTATATACCACATATCACATTAGGAACAGTAAATGAAATAGACGCAAATATAACTTTAAACGAAACATTTGAGACAACAATAGAAAATATAATTGTTGAGAGCATAGGAAAAAACGAAGAGTCAATAATAGAATTCAAAATAGAACTAGGAAAGGAGAACAAACAATGAAATTAATAAATTTTTTAGCAACTGATGGAATAGAACTAAATGGAATACTATACAATTCCAAAACACCAACCAAAAAAATTATACTTGCAGTACACGGAATGAGCAGTAACTGCATGAAAGAAAGAGACGAAATAATAGCCCAATATGCAAATAAGAACGGTATAGACTATTTCTGTTTTAATAATAGGGGAAGCGAACTTGTGAAATACATAAAAAGAAATACAGACGGAAAGAAACTATTGGGTGGCACTAGCTATGAAGATGTATTAGAAGGATATGAAGATATAACAGGAGCAATTTTAATACTAAAAAATCTAGGTTATGAAGAAATATATTTACAAGGGCATAGCTTAGGTTGTACCAAAATAGTATATACATACAACAAACTAAAAAAAGAGAAAAACGATATTTTAGATAATATAAAAGGAATATTATTATTGTCATTAGTAGACATACCAAGTACTCTAAATGTATTTTTAGGGGACAAGCTAAATAGCTATATAGAATATGCAGAAAAATTAGAACAAGAAGGCAAACAAAATGAATTGATGCCAAAAGAGTCGTTTATACATCCAGTAAGTGTAAAGACGTTTTTACGTTATGCAAGAGATAACAAAGAAATAGATTTTGCAAGTTATGGCAAAGATAAGGAGTTAAAAACATTAAATAATATTGGTATTCCATTATTTATGAGGTGGGGAAATGTTAATGAGATGATATTGCAAAATGCACAAGACTTAGTTAATATGCTAAATAAGATAATAAAAAATCCAAGAAAAGATATAAATTTTATTGACGGAGCAGACCACGGATACAAAGGCAGAATAGAAGAACTAGCAAAACAGGTTATAAATTTTATTATAGGAAATGCTAACAAATAGGAAATTTAAAGGAGCAAAAAATGGATAATTTAAAAAACAAAGAACAATTAAAAAGAAAGATAAAAAAGATCGTGCGGAATTATATCAGGAATATTGTTTATACTTTGCATAGGAGTGCAAGCAGGATATATATTCATTATTAAGAACAAAGAATATGAGTACATAATTGACAGCTTATTATATATAATTAATGAAATTATAATACTATCTGCAACATACTTATTGCTTATAATAGGCAAGAAAAATAAAATAAAAAATATAATTATAAGTGTAATATGTTTCATATTAACTAGTGTAAATATAGTTTTTATGCTAAACAATGGAATACAAAATAAATCTATTATAAGTTTTTCAAACGGCTTTTCAAACGAACTAGTTTTAAAACAAAACAGAGATACAGGAGCAACAACTTTCTATAGAAGTAAATTCATTATATTTGCTAGAAAACAAGAACAATTTGGTGAAGAAGCAAACGGAAAAATCAAAACACAGTGGTTGACAAGTGATATTTGTAGTGTTACATATAAAAATAATAGTGGAGATTTAAGGGTATTTATAGCAACCTATGGTGATAGAGGAAATAGTATATCATATTACAATGTTGCACCAACATTAGAAGGAAGCTGGCAAGTAGATAAACGGTTCAAATACTACATTAAAAGAAAATAGTAAGGGGATTATAATACGCAAAAATGGGAAAAAAGAATTATTTGAACATAATGAATATAAGCAATTCGGAACAACTGCACTTGTATTATATAAAGATGAACAACCTAAATATGTTATAACATTAAACGAAGATTGTAAATTAAATGAAAAAGTAGATATTATCGATGATGGTGGAACAATTACTTTATGCGAAGTGAGCATGGAAAAAACTATTACTGAAAAGTTGAGATGTATAAATTATAAGGGAGATTTGAATAATGGTGTATACAATGCAATATCTCCAAGAGAAAATGACTACGAAATCGATGAAGGTATATTATATATTAGTTATGACGGAAGAAATGTTATAGAAGTTCCAGGAGATTTTAGCAATATTGAAGAGTTCAAGAAAAATGCATATCAAATAAATAGAGAAAAAACTTTTTTTGCATATCAAAAATATCCAAAATCATACTTAATATATTCAAATACTATGGGAGCAACTTGGCAAACAATAGAATTACCAGATAATACTTCTGTGCAAGATTTACAATTTGTTAATCAAAGTTTAGGTTATATGCTTTTATACAAGGATATAACTGTTGGACTAGCAACTGGGTGTATAAGTAAAACAATAGATGGAGGAGAAACTTGGCAGATAATCAATAAAGGGATTGGGCCTGAAGGTGAAGAACATTTTAGAGCTAGTAGTGAAATACGATTTTTTTATGAGAATTTAGGATTTTTAACAATGCCGTCTGTTGCGGGAGAAGATTCGGATTTATATATTACTCGAGATGGTGGAAGTACATTTTCAAAATTAAAAATAACAGATAATTTATTACAAAAGGAAATATATGATTATTATGAATTACCAACTAAAGAAGGCGAAACATATTATTTAGGAATAGGACAAGGATCAGATGGAGACTATAATGGTGGTGATACGAAAAAATATGAATCAAAAGACAATACATTATCTTGGCAGGCAATAAAATAAATTTATTTATTGAATAAAAAATATTGCATAAAAAAATAACTATTTATATAATATAACAAAAGAAATAAAAGGAGGAATAAAAAATGGACTACAAAATAATTGGACAAACAGTACCAGTAGTAGAAATGAAATTAAACGCAGGAGAATCAGTATATACGCAATCAGGAGGGATGGTATATCAATCAGAAGGAATAGAAATGAAAACAAATGCAAGAGGAGGAGTAATGAAAAGCTTAGGCAGAATGTTTTCAGGAGAATCAATCTTTATGGCAAATTATACAGCAACAAGAGATGGAGCAACAGTAGCATTTGGTTCAACAGTACCAGGAAATGTAATATCAGTAGATTTAAAAGAAATGCCAGCAGGAATTATGTTACAAAAAGGAGCATTTTTATGTGCAGAACAAAACGTAAATACACAAGTAGCATTTACAAAAAGATTTAGTGCAGGATTATTTGGAGGAGAAGGATTTATATTACAAAAAGCAACAGGTAATGGAAAATTATTCTTAGAAGTTGATGGAGATGTAATAGAAAAACAACTACAACCAGGAGAAGTATTAAAAGTCGATACAGGAAATGTTGTTGCATTTGAGCCAACAGTATCTTATGAAGTAGAAACAATAAAAGGATTAGGAAATATCTTTTTAGGAGGAGAGGGACTATTTCTAACAAAACTTGTAGGACCAGGAAGAGTAATGTTGCAATCTCAAAACTTTAATGAATTTGCAGGAAGATTAATTCCATATATGCCAAGTTCTAGATAATAATTTTAATTTAGAAAGGAAAGATAAAAATGCAAAAAGCAAAAGTTTATTTTAGCAAAGAAATAACACCAGAAAGTGTTGTAAAAATGTATGAAACACTAGGAAAAGAGCTACCAGGAAAAGTAGCAGTAAAATTACATTCAGGAGAAAAAGGAAACCAAAACTACATAAAACCTGAATTTGTAAAAGCAATAGTAGAAAAAGTAAAAGGAACAGTTGTTGAATGCAATACAGCTTATGACGGAGCAAGAAATTCAACAGAAAAGCATAAAGAATTAATGAAAGAACATGGATGGAATAAATATTTTAATGTAGACATCATGGACGAAAAAGAAGACCTAGAACTAGATATTCCAAACGGAAAAGTAATTACTAAAAATTACGTTGGAAAGAATATGGAAAATTATGATTCAATGCTAGTATTATCGCACTTTAAAGGTCATCCAATGGGAGGATATGGTGGAGCATTGAAACAATTATCAATTGGATGTGGTTCATCAGCAGGAAAAGCTTGGATACATACAGCAGGACAAACAAAAGACCAAACTAAATTATGGGATTATGTAGCAGAACAAGACAAATTCTTAGAGGCGATGGCAGACAGTAGCCAATCAGTAGTTGAATTTTTCAAAGGAAATATTGTATATATAAATGTAATGTGCAATTTGTCAGTTGATTGTGATTGTTGTGCAGTTGCAGAAGATCCATGTATGAAAGATATTGGAATTCTTGCAAGTTTAGATCCAATTGCGATAGATCAAGCTTGTATCGATTTAGTATACAATTCAGAAGATCCAGGAAGAGATCATTTTGTAGAAAGAGTAGAAAGACAAAATGGAATTCATACAATTGAAGCAGCTGCTGAACTTGGATTTGGAACAAGAGAGTATGAGTTAATAAATATTGACTAGAAATGGTAAGAAATATTAAAATATAAAATACTTGCCAAGTATGTAAATATATGTTATAATAGTATACATAAAAGCCAAGTGGCTGCGGAGGTACATTATGAGACAAAAATCAATTAACAAAGCTATCCGGAAACATTTGAAAGAGGATGGATACACTCAAGTTCATCCAAAAAACAAAAACCTTCAAAGATATGAAGAGTTTGGTTTCTCATTTTGGGCAAAGATATTGGATAAAGAAGATATCCAGCTTTTAGTTCAAGATGAAAAGGGTAATCCAGAATATTATTATATGGATTACCGTACGTTCCTTAATAACTATAAGAAGTATAAATATTAAAGGAAGAAAAGAGCACAATTATATGTGCTCTTTTTATGGTATAGAGAAGTTCGCTTTTCCTATTACATAACCAAAGTTTAGTCAGAAATTAATTTTTCCAATTCTCTAATTTTATCACGAAGTTCAGCAGCTTTCTCAAATTCCATTTGTGCTGCATAAGTAAGCATTTCGTCTGTTAATTTCTCTATTGTAGCTTTGATATCTTCATCTTTTTCCAATTTATATTCAACTTCTATATCATCAGCTTTAGTAATAGAAATTGTATCTCTTACAGATTTATTAATAGTTTTTGGTTTAATATTGTGCTTTTTGTTATATTCTTCTTGAATTTTTCTTCTTCTATTAGTCTCAGAAATAGCTTTATCCATAGAATCTGTTAGTTCGTCTGCATACATTATAACTGTTCCGTCTGTATTTCTAGCAGCACGTCCAATTGTTTGAATTAGCGACCTTTCTGAACGTAAAAAACCTTCTTTATCAGCATCCAATATTGCAACTAAAGATACTTCTGGAATGTCTAAACCTTCTCTTAGAAGATTTATTCCAACTAGAACATCAAATTCTCCGAAGTCTTAAATTACGTATAATTTCCATTCTTTCCAAAGCCTTTGTTCCAGAATGCATATAATTTACTTTGATATCTAAGCTTTTTAAATATTCTGTTAAATCTTCTGCCATTTTTTTCGTTAAAGTTGTTACCAATACTCTTTCTTTTCGTTCAACTCTTACTCTAATTTGTTCAATTAAATCATCTATTTGATTCTCTACTGGTTTTACTTCTATTTTAGGGTCTAATAGACCTGTTGGCCTTATAATTTGCTCTACAACATTATCTTTTGCGTGTTCTTTTTCATAATCGGCAGGTGTTGCACTTACAAATACTACTTGATTTATTCGCTCTTCAAACTCTTCGAATTTTAATGGTCTATTATCAAATGCTGATGGAAGTCTAAAACCATAATTTATTAAAGATTCCTTTCTTGCTCTATCTCCATTATACATTGCCTTTACCTGTGGAATTGTTGCATGAGACTCGTCTATTAATAGTAAAAAGTCATCTGGAAAATAGTCAAATAAAGTGTAGGGAGGGCTTCCTTCAGCTCTACCGCTAATATGTCTTGAATAGTTTTCTATACCAGAACAAAATCCTGTTTCTTTCATCATTTCCATATCGAAATTTGTTCTTTCTTCTATTCTTTGAGCTTCAATTAATTTATTTTTAGATTTAAAGTATTTAACACGTTCTTCCATTTCTTTTTCAATTGTTCCTAAAGCTCTTTCCATTTTATCTCTTGTTGTAACATAATGTGATGCTGGCGAAATTAATATATGTTTTCTTGTTCCTATTGCTTTTCCTGTTAATGGATTTATTTCTGTTATTTTTTCAATTTCATCTCCCCAAAATTCAACTCTTACAGCTGATTCTGATTGGTCAGATGGATATATTTCAACTATGTCGCCTTTTGCTCTAAATGTTCCTCTTTTAAAGTCAATTTCATTTCTTGTATATTGCATTGTTATTAATTTTTTCAATACTTGGTCTCTTGATTTGTTCATTCCAGCTCTTAAAGATAACATCATTTCTTGATAATCTTCAGGGTCTCCTAAACCATATATACAGGAAACTGATGCAACTATTATTACATCTCTTGTTTCAAATAATGAAAGTGTTGCAGAATGCCTTAATTTATCTATTTCTTCATTTACAGATGAATCTTTTTCTATATATGTATCTGTTGAAGGAATATAACTTTCAGGTTGATAATAATCGTAATAACTTACAAAATATTCAACATTATTTTCTGGGAAAAATTCTTTGAACTCAGAGTATAATTGCCCTGCAAGTGTTTTGTTATGAGCCAAAACTAATGTTGGCTTTTGAACTTTGTTTATTATATTTGCCATTGTGAAAGTTTTTCCGAGATCCTGTAACTCCTAATAATGTTTGAAATTTCTTGCCTTCTTGAATTCCTTTACTTAAATATTCTATTGCCTGTGGTTGGTCACCAGTTGGTTTGTAATCTGAATGTAATTTAAACATCACTTTCTCCTTTCAAGGATTTTTACATATATTCTAACACGTATGCTGGCGAAAAACAAGAAAAATTCAAGCAATAATTAAAATACAGTATTTACTTTTATAAGAAAATATGTTAAATTTTAAATATGGAAAATAAAAATAGAAGGGGATAGAAATGGAAATTATAGTAAGCATTGCTTCATCATTTTGGTTTCAATCAATTGCAAAAATAGTATTAGGATGTATGCTAGCAGGAGTAATTGGACTAGAAAGGTCATCTTGGAGCAAACCAGCAGGATTTAGAACACATGCATTAGTAGGAGTAAGTGCAGTTTTAGTAATGATTTGTGGAGAATATATGTCAGAATTATATGATATAGACCCATCAAGAATACCTGCACAATTATTATCTGGAATAGGTTTTATAGGTGCAGGAACAATTTTAAGAGATGGATTTAATGTAAAAGGCTTAACAACAGCAGCAGGACTTTTAACAGTTACCTGTATTGGATTAAGTATAGGTGCAGGATTTTACTTAGGTGGAATAGTAGCTACATTGGTAGCATATGTTATTCTTTCATATTCATATAAAATCTCTGATAGATTAGACCATTTTTCTATACTAGAATTGAAAGTTAAAATTAGTAAAAATGTAAAAGAAACATTAGCTGAAATAGAGGACAATTTAACTGATTACAATGTAGAAATAAAAAATATTAAAAGACCAAATAAAGATGAATCAGATACTGAAGAAGAAGTAATAAAAATAGTTGGAGAATATAACAACAAAGGATTTAAGAAAAATGAATTATTAAGAACAATTACATCATTAAAAAATGTTAATGAAGTATCGGAAACATAATATCAAAATAAAACTCTTATGCATATTATAAATAAAGGTGATATGTATGAGAGTTTTTAAAGAATTGTATGAAGATGCAAAAAATATAAAGAAAAAGGACCCAGCAAGTAGAAATATTTTAGAAGTAATTATTTTATATCCAGGATTTCATATTTTGGTATTTCATAGATTAGCACATTTCCTATATAGACATAAATTAAAGTTTTTGGCTAGATTAGTATCTCAAATAGGAAGATTTTTTACTGGTATAGAAATACATCCAGGGGCAAGAATAGGAAGAAGGCTCTTTATTGACCATGGCATGGGAATTGTGATAGGTGAAACTGCAACAATCGGGAATAATTGTACTATTTATCATAATTCAACATTAGGTGGAACTGGAAAGGATAAAAATAAAAGACATCCTGATATAGGTAATAATGTTATGGTTGGTGCTGGAGCAAAAGTACTTCGGACCAATAAAAATAGGGAATAATGTAAAAATAGGAGCAAATACAACGGTTTTAAAAGATATACCAAATAATGTTACAGTTGTAGAATTTAATAGAATAATAAGAAAATAGTAACAATTTCAACTGAGATTGTTACTATTTTTGTTTTATTCTGCGTTAGTTGTTTGTACTCCACTAGGTCCAACATATTCTGATTTTCCGAATGCGAGAATCATATAGAAAATAGGTGCTAAGAAGTAAAGACCAACAGCCCAACCAATATCTTTTCCAAATGATAATGCTAGTTTATAACATAGAATAGCTGTCATAGCAATTCCTGCGATCCATCCTATAAAAGGAACAATTGCAAGTAAATAAACTAGTATTAGCCAAGGTGAAAGCCCAGCGATTTTGAATAATATAACAAGATTATAAATTGGAATTATAGATTTCCAACCAGCTTGACCTGCTTTTTTGTACAATTTCCACATAGCAACTAATTGAATGATACCTATTACTAGGCCAACTAATAAAGCAAATATCATTACTCCCATTGCGGCACCAAATATTGTTGTATCAAGTGCTGCAGTGCTATAATCACGAGCTGCGTAGTAACTAGAATAATCGTATCCCATAAAAATCAACCTCCTTTTATTTTATGGTAATAGAATATTATAAAATAAAAAATAAGTCAAGAAAAAACAAAAAAAGACATAAAAATGTAAAATTTTCAAAAACCATTGTATAAAAAAAATTAGTTTGATATAATTTATAAAGTAGACTAATACATATTATTAAAGGAGGAAAAAATATGTGCGAAAACAAAAACTGTTGTTGCGAAAATAATGGAAAAGATGCCTTTTTAGAAGAATTATTTTCAGTTTACAAACCAGAAAAAGACAATTTAATTCAAATGTTAAACGAAATACAAGAACATTATGGATATGTTCCAAAAAATGTTCAACAAGAACTATCAGAGTTTTTATCAATTCCACTTGCAGAAGTATATGGAGTTGTTACATTCTATTCAAGATTTTCATTAGAACCACAAGGAAAATATAAAATATCAGTATGTTTAGGAACAGCTTGCTATGTAAAAGGTTCTCAAAAAATAATGGATAGATTAACAGATAGACTAAAAATAGGACCAGGTCAAACAACCCAAGATGGACTATTTACAATAGAAGAAACTAGATGTGTAGGTGCATGTGGATTAGCACCAGTATTTACAATAAATAATGAAGTATATGGAAAAGCTACTGTGCAAAAATTAGATAAAGTATTAGACGAATTAATTCAAGCAGAAAACAATAATTAGATAAATACAAAAATGTAATGGAGGTAAAGATGAAAACTTTGGAAGAACTTCATAAAATTAGAGAAGAAAAAAGAAAAGAGTTAGATTTAAGAGTAAACACTAAAGCAGATACAAGAGAAAAACACATCTTAGTTTGCCATGGTACAGGATGTACATCATCTAAGTCACCTGAAATTTTAGAAAATTTTAGAAGAATTTTAAAAGAAAAAAATATAGAAAATGTAAGAGTAATAAAAACAGGATGTTTTGGTTTGTGTGCCAAAGGTCCAATTGTAATAATAAGACCAGAAGATACATTTTATGCAAATGTAACACCAAATGACTGTGAAGAAATTATTCAAACACACATAATAGAAGGAAAAAATGTAGAAAGACTACTTTGCAAAGACATTGATGGTACAAAAGTAAATAGCTTAGATGAACTATCATTCTACAAAAAGCAAAAAAGAATTGCACTTAAAAATTGTGGGGTAATAAACCCTGAAAATATAGATGAATACATAGCTTTTGACGGATACAAAGCATTAGAAAAATGTTTAAAAGAATTAACACCAGATGATGTAATAAAAACAATATCAGAATCAGGACTACGTGGAAGAGGTGGAGCAGGTTTCCCAACAGGGAAAAAGTGGGAACTTACAAAAGCATCAGAAGGAAATCAAAAATATGTTGTATGTAACGCAGATGAAGGAGATCCAGGAGCATTTATGGATAGAAGTATCCTAGAAGGTGACCCACATTCTGTTTTAGAAGCAATGGCAATTGCAGCATATTGCATAGGAGCAAATAAAGGCTACATATATGTAAGGGCAGAATATCCAATAGCTGTAAAAAGACTTGAAATAGCAATTAATCAAGCAAGAGACTATGGAATATTAGGCCAAAATATATTTGGAACAAACTTTGATTTTGATATAGAAATAAGATTAGGTGCAGGAGCATTTGTATGTGGAGAAGAAACAGCTCTATTAGAATCAATTGAAGGAAGAAGAGGACAACCAAGAGTAAAACCACCATATCCAGCACAAGCAGGATTATGGGGAAAACCAACATTAATCAATAATGTTGAAACATATGCAAATATAGCACAAATTATATTAAATGGTGCAGAATGGTATTCATCAATTGGAACAGCAAATTCAAAAGGAACAAAAGTATTTGCATTAGGTGGAAATGTAAACAACATAGGATTGGTGGAAGTGCCTATGGGAACAACTTTAAGAGAAATTGTATTTGACATAGGTGGCGGAATTCCAAATGGTAGAGAATTTAAAGCTGCACAGACTGGTGGACCTTCAGGTGGATGTATTCCAAAAGAACATTTAGACACTCCAATTGATTATGAATCTTTAAAAGAAATCGGTTCTATGATGGGTTCTGGTGGATTAATTGTAATGGATGACACAAAATGTATGGTATCACTTGCAAAATTCTACTTGGAATTTACAGTTAGTGAAAGTTGTGGTAAATGTACACCTTGTAGAATTGGAACTAAAAGAATGTTAGAAATATTAGAAAAAATATGCAATGGAGACGGAACAGAATTAGATATATATAGACTAGAAAAATTAGCAGCAAACATTCAAAAATCAAGTATATGTGGATTAGGACAAAGTGCACCAAACCCAGTTGTTAGTACTTTAAAATATTTTAGAGAAGAATATAGAGAGCATGTTGTTTCTAAAGTGTGTAGGGCTCTAGAATGTAAGGCTATGGCAAAAATAACTGTAAATGAAGAGAAGTGCAAGGGCTGTGGCTTGTGCCAAAAACATTGCCCAGTTGATGCTATTAAGGGTGAAGGCAGAGATAAAAGGGTTATTGACCAAGATAAGTGTATTAAGTGTGGTACTTGTTTAGCTAGTTGCCCATTTCATGCCATAGGCTAAATTTTAAAAATAACAGCTATCTTGCGTCGTTAGATTGTAATAAAAATGCGGTTACATATAAACATATGCGCCCTTGCCTTTTTATTACAATCTGCCTAGCAATATAACTATTCTTTTTAAAATTAAAATGAGAAAGGAAAGGTAGGATAAAATGGATAAAGAATTTGTAACCTTAACCATAGATGATCAAAAAGTAAAAGTAGAAAAAGGAACAACAATTTTGCAAGCTGCAAAACAAGCAGGAATAGATATACCAACACTATGCTTCTTAAAAGAAATTAATGAAGTTGGAGATTGCAGAATGTGTATTGTAGAAGTGGAAGGCAGACGTGGCTTTGCAACATCTTGCATTCAAAAAGCAGAAGAAGGTATGATTGTACATACAAATACACCAAATGTAATGGAAGCAAGACACACAATATTAGATTTAATAATATCAAACCATGCAAAAGACTGCTTGACATGTACACGTTCAGGAAACTGTGAATTACAGGCATTAGCTACCAAATTCAATATATCAAAAATAGAATTTGAAGGGGAAAGGGCAGAACACAAAGTAGATGATAAATCTCCTTCAATTGTAAGAGATTTTAACAAATGTATATTATGTAGAAGATGTGTTGCAACTTGTAAAAATGTACAAAAAATAGGAGCAATTGATTGTATAAATAGAGGTTTTGACTCTTGTATTTCAACAGTTGGAGATTTAAGTTTAAATGACGTAAACTGTACATTTTGTGGTCAATGTATAGAAGCTTGCCCAACAGGTGCATTACACGAAAAAGAAACAATAGACGAATTATGGGTAAAACTAAAAGATCCTGACACTATTGTACTAGTTCAAACAGCACCAGCAGTAAGAGTAGGACTTGGAGAAGAGTTTGGTATGCCAATTGGCACAAATGTTACTAAAAAAATGGTAACAGCACTAAAAAGATTAGGATTTGATAAAGTGTTTGACACAAATACAGGTGCAGATTTAACAATTATGGAAGAAGCATCAGAATTTGTAGAAAGATTTTCAGAAAACGATAATTTGCCAATGCTTACATCATGTTGTCCAGCTTGGATTAAATTTATAGAAAGTTACTATCCAGAATTGTTACCAAATTTATCAAGTTGTAAATCTCCACATCAAATGTTTGGAGCGATATTAAAAACTTATTATGCAAAAAAAGAAGGAATAGACCCAGAGAAAATATATACAGTATCAGTAATGCCTTGTACAGCAAAGAAATTTGAGCGTACTCGCCAAGAAATGAAAAATAAAGAACTTTTAGATGTAGACAATGTAATTACAACTCGTGAACTTGCAAGAATGATTAAACAAGCAAATATTGACTTTAATAAACTAGAAGATAGCGAATTTGATGACCCAATGGGAGAAGCAACAGGTGCAGGAGCAATTTTTGGAACAACAGGTGGAGTTATGGAAGCAGCTTTGAGAACAGCTCAAGATAAATTGACAGGAAAAGATTTAGAAAAAATTGATTTTGAACAAGTTCGTGGGGGAGAAGGAATAAAAAGAGCAACTGTAAATATTGCAGGTAAAGATATAAAAGTTGTTGCAGCAAGTGGATTAGCTAACGCCAGAACAATATTGGATGAAATAAAATCAGGAAAGGCTGATTATCAATTTGTGGAAATAATGGCTTGCCCAGGTGGCTGTGTTATGGGTGGTGGTCAACCTATTAAAAGTTCTAAGACACTTTCAGATACTGATGTTAGAAAGTTAAGGGCTGATAGTTTGTATTCTATTGATGAGAAAAGTACTATTAGAAAGTCTCACGAGAGCCCTGTTATGAAAAAGCTATATGAAGAATTTTTAGAAGAACCTGGTAGTTATAGAGCTCATAAGTTGTTACATACGCATTATAGTGAAAGAGAAAAATATAAATTAGATAAATAAATTATAATAAAAAGAAATATATAATATGTTCGAAATTTTTTCTGTCAAGCTATTTGTTATTGTATCTGTATATCAATAATTTAGGCACCTCTCAAAACGAGTTTGAGATTCTCCTAAATTATTGATTGACAGCTACTAATAATAAATACTTTCCGTTCAAAATTTCTCAATATTTTATATTTCTTTTTTCTTATTTTTTGTGATATTTTTTATAATTCTCTAATTATCTGCAATTGTTGTTTTGTCTTTCGTTGTTGTTATTATTGTTGTTTTGGTTGTTTCTGTTTTGGTTATTTTTGTTTTCTTTATTTTTCTTTGACATTGAAAAGCACCTCCATCAAAATCTTAATATTATTATTTACGAAAAGAATAAATTTATTCATAGTTGTTATAAATCTAATATAGAAAATTTTTGAAAAATAAAAATATAGTGTATTGTAAATTATATAAATAAATTGAAATGATTTATGACATACTGTAAATTGTTGGTAAAAATATAAAAAGTTTGATTATTTTGAAATATATGGTATAATTTAAAAAAGTAATGTAGAAATTAGGAGAATAAAGATGAACATATTTGATCAAAACATAGATTTAAATTTATATAAAACTTTTTGTGCTGTGGCGGAAACAAAGAGTTTTTCAAAAGCAGCAGAAATGTTATATGTTACACAACCAGCTATAAGTCATAATGTACAAACCTTAGAGAATTTATTAAATACGAAATTGTTTCACAGAGGTGCAAAAGGTGTTACTCTAACAAGTGAGGCGGAAAATTTGTTAGTATATATAAAAATGGCTTATAACTAT
The DNA here is from genome assembly GCA_949538735.1 of uncultured Clostridia bacterium. GTDB lineage: Bacteria > Bacillota > Clostridia > TANB77 > CAG-508 > CAG-269. The sequence continues at coordinate 51,848 of CATGLK010000003.1, read as the reverse complement.
ATTTGTATGGGAGAGCAAAATCTGAAGAATTCAAAAGAATTGTTGCAAGGTGAAGTAAGGATTGGAATACCTACTCATTTAGCAAGCATATTATTAATAGATAAATTAAAAGAATTTAAACAAAAGTATCCAAACATAAAACTTCACGTTCAAAGTAAATCTACTAAAAACTTAGTTTTAATGCTTGAAAATCACGAGCTGGATATTATTATTGATAATTATCCAATTACGAAAGAAAGAATGGATTTAAATGTAAATAGAATGATGTCCTTAGAAACAGCTTTAGTAGCTGGGAAAGAGCTATATAATAAATATAACAATAAAATTACTCCGTATACAATAAATGAAGTGCCACTAATATTGCCAAATGCTCAGACTAGCACAAGAAAAAAACTTGATGAATATCTTGCCAATAGGGGGATCAAATTAAATCCTATGATGGAAATATCTTCTACAGAAATTATATTAAAAATGGTTAAAGAAGGTATAGGAATTCGGCTGGGTGATAGAAGATTCTATACAGAATGAGGAAGGAGTTTTTAAAATAAATACAGAAATACAGTTGCCAAAGATGTATATTGGAGTGGCATACATAGATAATTTTTTGTCATATGCAGCAAAAATATTCTTAAATGAGGAGATACAAAATTATGAAAAATGATGGGATTATAAGAATGTTAGTAAATCAAGAATGTATGTATAATTGTTTTTTTTGCCATAAAGAAGGAATAGAAAGAAAATGCAAAGAAGAATTAACACCAGAAGATATTTCATTCTTATTTTGGGTATTTAATAAAAATTTTAATAAAAATAGTATAAGATTATCTGGAGGAGAGCCATTATTAAGAAAAGATATAATAGAAATTGTAAAAGAATTAGAGAATGTTAATGCAAAAATATTTATGACTACTAATGCGGCATTACTAAGTGAAAAAATAGGAATATGCCAGTACTTAGAAAAAATAAACATTTCTATACATTCACTAAAAAAAGAAATGTATAAAGATATAACTAATACTAATATTGACGTTGATAGTATTTTAGAAACTATAAAATTAGTTAGAAAAAAATTCCCACAGTTAATAATAACGTTAGATGTGACTCTATTAAAGGATATGAATACAACTAAAGATGAAATAGAAAATTATATAAAATTTGGAGAAAACAACAAAATTTGCATAAAGTTTATAGAATTGTTTAAAAGTGAAGAATTATTATATCCCGTAGAAAAAATTACAAATATATTGAATGAAAAAAATTATGTAAAAAGTTCAGCAGATATAAGAAAAAAAGTGTATTTAAAAAACAATAATAAAGTTATTTTATCACAATGTTTTTGTGCAAATAATAGAGATAGTATAGAATTAGGAGAAGAGTGTAAAAATCATAATGATTTATTTATAACATCAGACGGAAAAATATCAGTATGTAGACTAGACAATTATGAAATTGATATATTAAAAGAAATCAAACAAAGAGATGAGAAACGGATTAGTAAAAAAGATAAAAGAAGCTTATAAAAGCTTAGGAAGTTATTGTTCGAAAGGTAAAAAGGTATGGAAATAGAAAAAGAAGTAAGATATAAAATTAGTGAATTACAAAAAGTAGAAATAATAGATAAAACAGAGATATTAGAAAATCCTAATAAAATGATAGATCTAGTTATGGGATGGAGTGGATTTGAATCGCTTAGCAAATATGGATTTATTTGTAGAATAAGAGAAAAAAATGGAAGAATTGAATTGCAAGTTAAGAAAAGAGTTACTGATAGTGAATGGAAGGAATCGAGAATAAAACTTAATAGCTTTGAAGAGGGGTACGAAATACTAAAAACTTTAAAGATGGAGCCATATTTGTATATAAACAGAGTTAGGCAAGTACGAAAATATAAAGATCTAAAAATTTTTTTGGATGAAATAGATTTGCTAGGAAATTATGTAGAAATAGAATTTCAGGATTCAAAATCTCCTAATGAAAATGTAGAAGAATTTATTAAAACTTTTAAAATAGAAAACAAAAAAGAAAAATTATATGGTGATATTTTTAAAGAAAAAATAGAAAAAGAGAAAAACTTTAAAGATAATTTTATTAATAAAATCCAAGAGTTTTTAAAAAGATAGTTATAAGGTCAAAAGTATATCTATGATAGTAAAAATAACAGTCAATTATTAAAATGAAAATTTAATGATCGATTGTTATTTTTTTTGAAAAATACTATTTACATTTTGAGAGGTATAAATATTGTTTATACCTAATATAAAAAATATTAATTTGACTTTTTATACTTTGTGTAATATAAAATATTTAATTCGCGAAAAAATAAGATGAAAGGAGCACTAAAAATGAGAAAAACTAAAATAGTAGAAGACAATATTACAAATGAAAAAGTAAAAGAAAAAATAAGTGGAAAAAATATAGTATTAGTTGGATTGGGACCTCACGCCAAGAGAATATATATAAAAGTATTTAAAAAGTATAATATTATACCTAAACTAATAGTTGATTTAGATACAGAAGAAAAAAAGATAAAAGAATATTTAGAAGAACAAAATATAAATACTGAATTATACCTTATTCCAGCAAAAACTAAAGATAATGAGATGTTAGACAATGAAGTTGCAGAACAGCTAATAAGAAAAATAAAAGAATTAAACGTTGAATACGCAATCATTTCCACTGAACCTAAAGCACATTTTGCTTATTTGAAACTTTTTCTGCAAAATGGAATCAACGTATTATCGGATAAACCTATTACTGTGGTTAAAGATATGCATAAATTAGAGTCAATAAATAAAATTAAAGAACAATATGAAGAGTTGATGTCTATATATGAGAAAAAAAGAAACAATACTACCTGTAATATTATGTGCCAAAGAAGATTCCATAAAGGATATATGTATGTACAACAACTAATAAAAGAAATAATTTCAAAGTATAATGTTCCGATTACATATATTGATATTTATCATTGTGATGGAAAGTGGATGATGCCCCATGATTATGATATAGAAAATCATCCATACAAATATGGATATGGAAAGTTATTTCATAGTGGATACCATTTTGTAGACTTATTAGCAGAGTTTATAAAATTAAATAAAAATTTGACAGAGGACAAATCAATTACAAAAGTAGATATAAGTAGTTATAAATTTGATATGATGGACGATTTGACGAGTATAAACAGAAAAGATATAATGAAATTATTTAAAGGACAAGATATTCCAGATTTTTATGAAAATCATATTGACAAAAGTAAATATGAAAACTATGGAGAGAAAGATGTGTATTCACTAATGCAATTTAAAAACAATGAAAACAAAGTTATAACAACTGCGAATATAAACTTGTTGCAAAATGGTTTTTCTAGGAGAGCATGGATAAAAACAAAAGATAATACTTACAAAGGAAATGGAAGAGTAAGACACGAAGTATTAACCATACAGATGGGGCCATTATTGAATATACAAGTGCATAGCTACCAGTCTAAAGAAATAAAGGACAGAGAGAATTTTGAAAAAGAACATGAATGTGGAGGATTAGAACATTTTGATATATATGTTTTTAGAAATTCTGAATTGATAGGTGGAAAAACTTTTGACAAAATACAACTATGTGAATTATATAAAGATATTGATAAGGAAAAGTTTAATGGATATAATGAATTATCAAGAGAAGAATTTGTTTTGAATTTTCTTGCTGGTAATTTGAAAACGTCAGATTTATCAGAACATAAACTAGCAATGGAATTGTTATATAATATATGTTTATCTATAAACAAAGAAACTAAAGGAGAAAAAAGAGTCAATATAGAAAACATTATGTAATATAAAAATATATAAAAGAAAAGAGGTTATAATATGAAATTAATAGGAAAAGTCACAGATATTGATATAGGAGAAAAACTAGTTGAAGTTAATAATCCTAAAAAAAGAACAGCGGTTAGAACTATATTATTAAACGAAAAAGGAGAAATAGCAATACTACACAAATCTAAAAAAAATGAGTATAAATTAATAGGTGGTGGTGTCGACGAAGGCGAAACACTTGATGAATCTTTGAAAAGAGAAGTGCTAGAGGAAACTGGATGTGAAATAGGAATAATTTCAGAATTAGGATATATAGAAGAGTATAGAACACGAGATAATTTTACTCAGACATCTTATGTATATATAGCACAAGTAAAAAAGGATACTCATCAATTACACCTTACAGAAGCAGAAGCAGAAGAAGGGGCTAAGTTATGTTGGTACAAATCTAATGAAGCACTTGCGAAAATAGCTGGAAGTTATGAACAGCTAGTACCATCTAAATATGCTGATTTATATAATACAAAATTTGTTATAAAAAGAGATGAAAAAATATTAAATTATTATATTCTACAGGAGAATGAAAACTAATATATAATTTATAAGTAAAGAAATAATGATTAAAATTGTCCGTTAATTTGATAATACAGAAAGGGAAATATTATGAAAACATATATAATGTTAAAAGATAGTGCTGAAAAGAACTTTCTTTTAGATAAAAACATTCTTAAGAAAAAAGCCGCTTTTGTTAACGGAAAAAAGATTACAATAGAAAAATATGCTTCATTTTCAAGTATGGATATACAAGATACAGTAAGATTATTCTATATTCCTGAAAAGTCTGATGTAGAAGTCAATAAAAATTTTATTGAGGTTACAGAAAATAGAAATTACAAAGTAGACAATATACTAAAAGGAAGCTTGAGAAAGACTAACTTAGTCATTGAAGGTGGTGACGGTGCGGGAAAGAGTACACTAGTAAATGAGTTAGCACAAAAAGGAATACTTACACAGGATAGAGCAGTTGAAGAAGTAACTCGATCTATGAAAACATATCTTACAAGAGATGAAAGAATACAAAAGGTAGAAAGGTATTTAAGAAATAATCCAGCTAAGAACCTAGTATTCCTATATATATCAGATGAAAACGTTCTACACGACAGAGTGTTTAATCGAGAAATTGTAGATGAATTTGATAAAGAAGCAATTGTTACTCAAAGATTGTACTTAGACACATATAATACTTTAAAGAATTATCCAAATTTATTTCTTGTGGATGGATTAAATAAAAATCCACAAGAAATTGCAAATGAGGTTATAAGATTAACGCAACAACCTGTCAAATGCAAAACAGAAGAAATAGAATTTTCTAAATAGAGAACTTGAAATTAGTATTAATGTTTTTTAATAAAATGATGTTTCTAGAGTTGTTCGATATGAGTTTGATTATAGTTAAAGATTTAAAAATATTAAAAAAGAGACTTTGTAGACAGAGCCTCTTATATATTAATGACTAACATAGCTAAGAACTATGGACACTAATGTTATATTAATTTAATTATAAACTATCTGATAATATAAAATCAAGCAAAATCTGAAATTCTTTTTCTCGTTATTCAACATTTAATTTGTTTTTTCATAATATTTGTTATATAATAAGACCGAAACAAACAAAAAGGAAGTGTTAACCAATGGAATACAAAAACAAAAAACTAGAAGAATTCAATAAAAACCTATTCAACAAAAAAGTAGCAATTATTGGTTTAGGAGTAAGCAACATACCATTAATTGACTATATGTACGATAAAAAAGCAAAAGTAACTGTATTTGACGACAGAGAAGAAGATAAAATACCAAAAGAAATAATAAATAAAATAAAAGAATATAAATTTGAAACATCATTTGGAAAAAACAATCTATCAAAATTAAAAGGATTTGATATAATCTTCCGTTCACCAAGTTGTATGCCAACAAAACCAGAACTAGAAGAAGAAGCAAAAAGAGGAGCAAAGGTAACAACAGAAATAGAAATGCTAATGGAAATGTGTCCTGCAAAAATCATAGGAGTTACAGGAAGTGATGGAAAAACAACAACGACAAGTTTAATTTATGAAATTCTAAAAAAAGCAGGGTATAATACTTATTTAGGTGGAAACATAGGAACACCATTGTTCACTAAATTAGAAGAAATGAAATCTGAAGATATAGTTGTATTAGAATTAAGTAGTTTTCAATTAATGGGTATGAAAATCAGTCCACATATAGGAGTTATTACTAATATTACACCAAATCATTTAAATATACATAAAGACTATGAAGAATATATAGATGCTAAAAAAAATATATTCAAATATCAAAATGAAAATGATATAGTAATTTTAAATTATGATAATGAAATTACTAGAAATGCAGCAAAAGAAGCTATGTCAAAAGTTGTATTTTTCAGCCATAAAGAAAAATTAGAAAATGGATTTATAGTTGATGAAAAAATAATAAAAGAATGTGAAGACGATATTAGAAAACATATAATAGACACAAAGGACATCATATTAAGAGGAGAGCATAATTTTGAAAATGTGGCAACAGCATTAGCCACAACTAAAACATTAGTAAGTCAAGATATAGCTGTGAAGGCGATTAAGGAATTTAAACCAGTAGAGCATAGATTAGAATTTGTAAGAGAATTAGATAGAGTAAAATGGTACAACGATTCTGTCAGCTCTTCTCCAACAAGAACAATAGCAGGTTTAAGTTCGTTTGATGAAGAAATCATTCTTATTGCTGGTGGATATGACAAAAATTTAGATTATACACCAATTGCAAAACCAATTGTAGAAAAAGTAAAGAAATTGATTTTGATAGGTCAAACTTCTAATAAAATATATGAGTGTGTAAAATCTGAAGCAGAAAAACAAAATGTTAAAATTGATATTTATATGTGCAGTTCTTTAAAAGAGACTGTTACTCTTGCTAAAAGGATTGCTAAACCTAGTCAGGTTGTTTTGTTTTCTCCTGCTAGTGCAAGTTTTGATATGTTTAAAAATTTTGCAGATAGGGGAGAACAGTTTAAAAAATTAGTAAATGAATTATAATCACATATTTCAAAAAACTTCCATATTATATACAAAATAATAAGGAGGTTTTTTATATGTATCAAGACGAGTCGATAGATGATTACATAAGAAGCATTTTAGGATATCCAACAACAAACACGATGTTTTTTAACAATAATCAAATGGAACGACCTGCAATGAGTCAGCAAGTAGAAATGAGTGAAGATTTAGAAAGTTGTTATCCAGAGATTTATAGAATAATATATCCGATGATAACTAGTAGATGTTCAAGAATAATAGAACCAGTTACGAGAGAATTAATTGATAGTATGACAGATGAAATTTATTCTGCAATAGAGGTAAATAACGAAGTTCAATTAAATATTAACTTACAAAATACAACTACAACAACCACAACAACGAATAGACCTGAAAGTAGAACACAGGTAAAAGAAATGGCTAAAAATGAACAAATAAGAGAGGATAGAAGTGAAGATAGGCAATTTAGAAATCGAACTTTGCAAGATTTAATTAGAATTTTACTTATTAGAGAATTATTGAATAGACCAGGAGGGGGACATAGACCACCAAGACCGCCATTTCCTGGTAGACCTGGTAGACCACCTTTTCCAGGAGGTCCAGGAAGGCCACCATTCCCAGGCGGACCAGGGGGAAGACCACCAATGATGCCAAGGGATTATGATATTTATGAATATAATTAAAAAACTTGCAATTTTATGTAAAATATTATATAATAGTATTATACCGAACCTAAAAGGTTCTAGAAAGAGGTCCTTAATGGATAAAACTTTAAAAAGCTACAAAGACTTTTTTGTGCGTGTATTGCACGATTGCAGTAACTACACCCTTCAAGGGAAAGAAGGTGATGCTATCACCAGAGACATTATTGCTAGATGCAATGAATTAGGGCTTAATAACTTAAAAGAAAAAGAGCTCGAGTTGTATCAAGCAGCAGTTAACTGGAGGACTTACGCATTACCAGAATATTAAGGTCCACGAGAGAAGCTATAATGGCTTCTCTTTTTTTCCATTTTTTTCTTGTTCTACGTAATTTTTTTCGAATATTATTTTTTAATTTACAAACAATAAAATTATAAAACTTTGAAAGGTGGTAAATTAAAAAATGAAAGTTAAAGATTGTATGTGTAACGATGTCTGCTGCGTAAAGCCAGAAACAAAAATTAATGAAGTAGCAAAATTAATGTCTGAACATCATATAGGATGTATTCCAGTATGTGATACAAATAATTGTATTTGTGGAATTGTAACAGACAGAGACGTTTTACTTCGTTCAGTATGTTGTAATAAAGATTTAAACACAACACCAGTTAGTGATATTATGACTTGTAATGTATGTACTTGTAAAGAAGATGACGAAATGTCAAATGCAGAATCAAAAATGGGACAAAATCAAATTAGAAGATTACCTGTATGTGACAATCAAAACAAAGTAGTAGGAATTTTAACAATAGGGGATTTAGCCCAAAACGGTCAAACACTAGGAGACCAAGAAGTTTGTACAACACTTGAAAGTATTTGTAATTGTCGCTCACATAAAAATGCTGAGTAAAAGAATTGCAATAGTAAGGCGGATATTATTCCGCCTTTTTGCATATACTAATACTATTAGGAGGATGCAAATGATTTTTGATGTTTCGTATTGGACAAGAGTTGGAAAAAGAATACTATATGTAATATTTTTATTGATAGGATTGTACATAGGATTAAAATTATCAATATTTTATATGCCATTTTTAGTAGCATTTATAATATCATTAATGATAGAACCAGCCATAAAGTTTATAATGGCAAAGACACATTTAACAAGACGAACAAGTTCAATTATAATATTTGCTATTGTATTGGTCGTTTTATTGGGAACTATTGCGTGGTTACTTATAACACTATTTTCGGAATCTTCTAGCTTGTTACAAGGACTAAATGATTATTTCGAAAAAGCATATAGCCAATTTCAAAATTTATTATCGTCATTTAATTATGACAAAATAAAATTATCAAATGAATTACTATCAGTAATAAACAATTCAACAACCAACATATTGGAAACAGCTTCTAATTGGCTTAGGAATTTCTTAACAGGTTTGATAACATTAGTAACAAGTTTGCCTTCTATTGCAATATGTGTGGGAATTTCAGTTGTTGCATTATATTTTATTTGTGTAGACAAAATTTATATATTAGACCAAATAGAATACCATTTACCAAAAGTTTGGGTAAGGAAATTGAAGCTACACTTAACAGACTTAATATCAACATTGGGTGGGTATTTAAAAGCTCAAGCAACTTTAATACTTGTTTCTTTTATTATTTCATTAATACGGTTTGTATATACTAGAATTTGCTGGATTTAATGTGCAATATCCACTTCTAATGGCTCTATTTATAGGATTTGTTGATGCGCTTCCAATTTTGCGGTTCAGGAAGTGTTATGGTTCCGTGGGCCATTATTTGTGCAATTAATGGCGATATTAATTTAGGTATTGCAATTATTGTTTTGCTTATTATTATGTCTGTTGCAAGACAAATTTTAGAACCGAAATTAGTTAGTAAAAATATAGGGGTTCATCCGATTTTTACTTTAATTGCTATGTATACAGGGTTTAAGGTTATTGGAATTTTTGGACTGTTAATTGGTCCGATTGTTCTTATTATTTTTAAGAATATTTTTGCTAATTTGATTGACCAAGGTGTATTTAAGACGATTTTTGATAGGAAATAAATTTGAAGTAAAACAAAATAACTCTCCCTGCAGTTGCAGAGAGAGTTTGAATTAGAACTTCAATTTTGCTGATACTGCTTCAAAGACTTCCTGAATAGTCATTTGAGTTGTATCCAGATAAATGTGATTTGCGGTAAAGAACCACTGTAAATCAGTATTACCAGTAATAATTTCTCTATATGCTCGGCGAGTTTCCCGTTCTTGCCTAGCCATGTATTCTGGATATTCGAATTTGTCTGCTTCAGGATCATTGCAGATACGCTGGTATGCAATTCCAGATTCTGCAACAAGATGAATCAGAATATTAGCTTGTGGCAGATCCGAGATTCTGTTCAGTTCGGAAATCCAAGAGTAGGAAAATCCTTGAACTGCTCCGTGTACGAAACTATCAAGCCAGCAACGTTGCGTGAGAACGATATCGTATTCTTCGGAGCTCAGAATTTCTTTGAGTTCTGTTCCGAATAGACGGTTGTCTACTGCAAAAAGCAGTCGATCGGTATACGAATCTTGAGATTTGTCCAACAGTGTTTTCACAATGTACTGGTCGTGCGGTAACCGGTCGGTGTACACGCTTAATCCGTTAGCTTCAAACATGTTTTTCAAGTTTTCCACTAAACTTGTCTTACCGGAACCGTCAAGCCCGGTGACAGCAATCCATAAAGAACGCTTATGTTTCAAAGTTCTACCTCCGTGAGTTATTTTAAATAACTCATATATATAAACATATATTAAGTATAACATAAATGTTACTTTATGTCAATGAAACTTAAGAAAATAGATATACTTTAGATATCCAATTATCTAATATACAAGTAGGTATGTGCAAATTTCCATAACCCACACCAATATCAACATCAGGTTTAATTTTACCATGAAAATCACATCCACCAGATATAAAGAGATTGTGTTTTTTACAAATATCTAAAATCATAGAGTGTTGTTCTTCAGTAAATGTAGTATAGTAACACTCAATTCCATCAATTGTATGATTTTTAAGTATATCATTTAAAATCATCATCGAATTTTCTTTGTATTCAAATATATGTGGAACAAACACTAATCCACCACATTGTCTTATTAAATTACTAGCTGTTTCAAAATCTGGAACGAAATCATCCATTTCAACATAAAGTGGAGTTTTGGGGTCAGACATATATTGCCTGTAGAATATTTTACTTGAGTTCCATGCTTCTTCTGAAATTAAATTCTTATTTTTCTTATTTTTAGTTATTTCTTTATGAAAGAAAGTGGAAGCAAAAATATCTGAATTATAATTATCTAGGCAGTTATTTTCGAGTTCAATTCCATATTTAATACATTTATTGTATAATCTGTTTACTTCTATAAGATTTCGTTTTTCCACAGGAATATAGATATTTTTTATTAATTCATTCATTTTTTTGTAATCAATGCCATATCCCAAAATTTCAATAGGAATGTTTAATATTTTTGTGTTTAATTCTATTCCGGCTATTATTTTTCCAGAATAAAATTGTTTTATATTTTTATTTTCTAATTCTTCATAAGCAAGTGCTGTATTATGGTCAGTAATAGATATATAATCTAAATTTTTTTCTTGACATTTTTTTAAGACGGTTTCACAACTTTCAGTTCCATCTGAATATGTTGTATGCATGTGTAAGTCAATCATAAAATATGCTCCTTTCAATTTTTAATATGTATATATTTTATATGAATTTAGTTAAAAAGTAAAGGAAATTCCCAAATAAAGCATATATGAAAAAAGAGAGAAGAAGTTTCTCCCTTTAAAAAATTCCACTAGTCGGAATATAGCTTTCATCAGGTGGATACACATACTCATCATTAGGCTTATTAGTCTTATTAATTGCTGTAACCTTTACAATAGGCATAGCACCATGATAATCGCCCTTATAAATCTCGCCAGTAACTTCTACCCAAGAACCATTTTCAAAATCCTTAGCAGTATCACACTCACACAAAAAACCAACAATAACACTTTGAAAATCAGAAGATATCAACATATCTCTTGCCAAAATAAACTGATTTTCTTTCAAATCTAAAACCCTATACACATAGCCAGTAAAATTAATTTTTGTTCCAGTATACTCATCTATATTATCGTGTACAGCTTTTAAAACATTAGTATAATTCTTTGAAGATATTTTATTAACATTTTTACTTGGTAGGCAAGAAGAGGCTGAATTTGCAGCACCTGTAAATATCTTAAAAGTTACAATTGCCAAAACACAAAGAAGCAAAATCAGCATTATCATAAAAATTAATTTAAATGTTTTACTTCCATTAATTTTAAAATTATAAACAAACATAATAATTCCTCATTTCTAAAATATAAGTTGTTGCTATTTAAAAATTTTAAAGATAAATAGCAATTACAAGTTCTTATTTCAATTTATGAAAAATTAATAAAAATATTCTCAAATAAGTAGTAAAAAAACTTGCTAAAAATAATTTTTAGTGATATAGTAACAAAGTAGAAAAATATAACATTAGGAAGGATTGAAATTAATGAGTTTATTTAGTAAAATGTTCAAATCTTATAGCGAAAAAGAAGTAAAAAGATTAGGACCAATTGTAGACAAAATCAATGGATTAGAAGAAGAAATCTCAAAATTAAGTGATTCAGAATTAAAAGGAAAAACAGAATATTTCAAAAAAGAATTAGAAAATGGAAAAACATTAGACGACATATTACCAGAAGCATTTGCAGTAGTAAGAGAAGCATCAAAAAGAGTTTTAGGAATGCGCCACTTTGACGTACAATTAATAGGTGGTATCATACTACACCAAGGTAGAATTGCTGAAATGAAAACAGGAGAAGGAAAAACATTAGTTGCAACATTACCAGTATATTTAAATGCTTTAGAAGGAAAAGGTGTACACGTAATTACAGTTAACGATTACCTAGCAAAAAGAGATAGTGAATGGATGGGAAAACTATATAAGTTTTTAGGGCTATCTGTTGGACTAGTAATAGCAGGAATGGAACCACAAGAAAAACAAGCTGCTTATAATGCGGACATAACATATGGAACAAACAATGAATTTGGTTTTGACTATCTAAGAGACAATATGGTTATTTATAAAAATCAATTAGTACAAAGAGGATTACACTATGCAATAGTGGACGAAATTGATAGTATTTTAGTTGACGAAGCACGTACACCATTAATCATATCAGGACGTGCAAATGAATCATCAGACCTTTATAAAAAGGCAGATAGCTTTGTTAGAAAACTAACACCAAAAGTTATTGTTGAAGAAGATGTTAAAGATTTTGATCAAGCAGAAGATAACGAAAAATATGATTATATAGTAGACTTAAAAGCAAAATCAGCATCATTAACACAAAAAGGTATTAAAAAAGCAGAAGAAACATTTGGATTAGAAAACTTCAATGACTTAGAAAACTCAACATTAGTACATCACGTTAACCAAGCTTTACGTGCATATGGAGTTATGAAAAACGAAATAGACTACATCGTAAAAGATGGAGAAGTTCTAATTGTTGACGAATTTACTGGACGTATTATGTATGGAAGAAGATATAACAACGGTTTACATCAAGCTATTGAAGCAAAAGAAAAGGTAAAAATAGCAGATGAATCAAAAACACTTGCAACAATTACATTCCAAAATTTATTTAGAATGTATGACAAATTGTCAGGAATGACAGGTACTGCAATGACAGAGCAAGCTGAATTCCAAGAAATATATAACTTAGACGTTATAGCAATACCAACAAACAAACCAATGGTTCGTAATGATGAAAATGATGTTGTATACAAAAACGAAAATGCAAAATATAGAGCAATTGTAGAAAGCATAAAAGAAAGCCACAAAAAAGGTCAACCAGTTCTAGTTGGTACAGTATCAATTGAAAAATCAGAAAAACTTTCAAAATTGTTAAAACAAGAAGGAATAAAACACGAAGTATTAAATGCTAAATACCATGAAAAAGAAGCTGAAATTGTAGCACAAGCCGGAAAATATGGAGCAGTTACAATTGCAACAAACATGGCAGGACGTGGTACTGACATTATGTTAGGTGGAAATAGTGAATTCTTAGCAAAAGAAGAAATGAGAAAAAATAAAGTATCTCCTGAATTAATAGAAGAAGCAAATACATATTATGAAACAGATGACAAATACATCTTAAATGCAAGAGAGCAATTCAAAAAATTAGTAGATAAATATGACGAACAAATAAAAGACGAAAAACAAAAAGTAATAGACGCAGGTGGTCTAAAAATAATTGGTACAGAAAGACACGAATCAAGAAGAATTGACAATCAGTTACGTGGACGTTCTGGACGTCAAGGTGATGTCGGAGAATCTAAATTCTACATCGGATTAGATGATGACTTAATGAAAATTTTTGGTGGAGATATGATTACAAAAGTTTATAACACATTAGGTGCAGACGAAAATATGCCAATAGACTCAAAAATGATATCAAATGCTGTCGAAAATGCTCAAAAGAAAGTAGAAGGAAGAAATTTTAGTACTCGTAAAAATGTATTAAAATACGATGACGTTATGAACACACAAAGAAATATAATCTACTCACAAAGAAGACAAGTTTTAGACGGAGAAAATATTCACGATAACATATTATCTATGATTAAATTTGTAGCAAGTAACCTTCCACATATGTATATTGAAGGAGAAAGTGGAGAACTAAACATAGAGTCTTTAAATACAGAAATAATAAACCAATTTGGAATAAATATGTTAGACTACATCAAAGAACACAAAGATGATGTAAACGCAATCTCAGAAGAATTAACTAAAAAAGCTTTGGAAGCTTACAAACAAAAAGAACAAGAGATTGAATCTGACAAACTAAGAGAACTTGAAAGAGTTGTTATGCTAAAAGTTGTAGACGAAAAATGGATGGCTCATATTGATAGTATGGATGAACTTAAAAATGGAATTGGACTTCGTGCTTATGGACAAAAAGACCCAGTTGTACAATATCAATTAGAAGGTTCTGAAATGTTTGAAGAGATGATTAATGATATCAAATTTGATGTAACTAAAATATTAATGCATATTAAAGAACAAGAAAATACAACAAGACAAGAAACTGTTAAGATTACAGGTGCAGCCTTAGAAGCTATCCACTCTGTGGACGGTGGAGCTAAAATAGGTTCTGATATTGATAGAACAGTTCGCAATGATGGACCAAAAGTTGGTAGAAATGACCCTTGCCCTTGTGGTTCAGGTAAAAAATACAAAAATTGTTGTGGAAAAAATACCTAATTAATGTTTTTGGGGACGGAGCAAAAAAACATCAGCCGTCTCCAAAATTTTAATTTTTGACAAAATAGGAGAGTGATAAAATGATAGAATTAGAAGAAAATTCTAGGCTACTAGAAAATATGAGCAAAAAAATCAAAGAATTGGGTGAATCTCTTTGACATACCAAAACTAAAAAAAGAATTAACTGAGCTGGAGCAACAAACAGTAGCAGAAAATTTTTGGAATGATAGCAAAAACTCTGCAAAAGTATTAACGAAAATTAAACAATTAAAATCTAAATGCACAGAGTATGAAAATATTACTAATGAAATAACAAATTTGCAAGAACTAACTGAACTTGTAGAATTAGAACCTGACGAAGAAATTTCAAAAGATATTTTAAAAAACACAAAAAAAATTGAAAAACAATTAGAGAAATTCAAATTAGCAACACTTTTATCTGGTAAATATGACGCTAATAACGCAATTATTACAATCCACCCAGGAGCAGGAGGGACAGAGTCTCAGGACTGGGCTGAAATGTTATATCGTATGTATTCTAGGTGGGCAAATAAGAACAATTACACATTAACTGAAATGGACTATTTAGAAGGGGAAGAGGCAGGTTTAAAAAGTGTAACATTTGAAGTTGTTGGAGAAAATGCTTATGGATATTTAAAATCTGAAATGGGAGTACACCGTTTAGTTAGAATTTCTCCATTTGATGCAGGTGGAAGAAGACACACATCATTTGCTTCAGTAGAAGTATTGCCAGAGATAACAGATGATATTGATATCGAAATAAACCAAGATGATTTAAGGGTGGATACATATAGAGCTTCAGGAGCTGGTGGACAACATATAAACAAAACATCATCAGCAGTTAGAATAACACATATTCCAACAAATATAGTAGTAGCCTGTCAATCTGAACGTTCTCAAATTCAAAACCGCGAAACAGCTATGCGTATGTTAAAATCAAAATTATTGGATTTAAAAGAAAAAGAACAAAAAGAAAAAATAGAAGATTTAAAAGGTGAGCAAAAAGATATTGCTTGGGGAAGCCAAATTCGTTCATATGTTTTTTGTCCATATACCCTAGTAAAAGACCATAGGACCAATTACGAAGTTGGTAATGTGGAAGCTGTTATGAATGGTGATATTGATGGTTTTATAGAAAGTTATTTAAACGTTTCCAATTAATGTTCAATTGGAGACGTTTTTTGAAATCTTTTACATAAAATTGCACATTTCTATTGATTTATGTCAAGTTTCATTATATAATATATACATCCTATGATTTTTATAGGGACTAAGCTAAGATTTTAGCTTAAAATAGAAAGGAGAAGTTTAAAGCTTTTTACAACTGAATAGTCATTAGTTTTACATAAGAAAAGGAGACATTAAATATGGCTAACAACAAAAGACATTTTCATGTAGACATTTCAGCTGCTCATCCTGAAGTTACCGGTTCTTGCATTTTGTGCGTTGTTCATTATGTCGATGAATATAATGAAAAAAAGACAACAAAATTCGCTGTAGATTGCGGAATGTTTCAGGAAGAGAAGTATAAGAATTTGAATGACAAATTTAACTTTAATGTAGAAAATTTGGATTTCATGCTTATAACACATGCACATCTTGATCACGTAGGGAAATTACCTCTTGCGGTAAGAAAAGGATTTAATAATAGTATTTATACTACAAGAACAACTAAGCGTTTAATGAGAGTATCGTTGCACAATAGTTATTCCATTCATCTAAAAGAATACAAAAACGTTTTGTATGATTTAGAAGATGTCGAACGCGCGCTGTTTCTTACACAGGGCTGTGAGTTTGGTCAACCTATTCAAGTAGCACCAAATATAAAAGCCACTTTCTTTGAAAACGGTCATTTACTTGGTGCTGCACTGATTTTGGTACAAATTTCAGCAGAAGGTTATGATGATATTAATCTTTTGTTTACAGGAGATTATAAAGGAACGAATATCTTCTTTGATGTTCCTAAGTTACCACAGACTGTTTTAGAAAAACCTTTAACAGTAATTCAGGAATCAACTTATGGAAGTAGGAGTGTAAATGATATTGTACCATGCTTTAGAGATAATATCATAGAAGCAGTACATAAATCTAAAACTATAGTAATTCCTGCATTTTCTTTAGGTAGAACTCAGGAAATTCTATATATCCTTAAGCTTATGAAAGAAGAAGGAGACATTCCATTCACATATCCTATTTATCTAGATGGGCCTTTATCACAAGAATATACACGGATGTATTTAAGTGAAGGCATTGGAGTAAAAGAATCCATGAGAGATTTTTTACCAGAAGGACTTGCATATTTAAATGCTGAAAACCGTATAGAACGTACAGGATATGTAAAAACTAAAAAAATTATAGTAACATCCTCTGGAATGGGTTCACATGGACCAGCGCAAACTCATATACCAAATACATTGATGTATCCGAAAGGATTAGTTCATTTTACTGGTTATATGGCTGAAGGAACAGTTGGTCGTGACCTTATGAAATCTATTGAAAACAAAATGATTAATTTTGGAGATAAATTATTCAAACGAAGAGGTGAAGTACTATATACTAATGAGTTCTCAGCTCATGCTAAATCTGAAGAAATGATTGAATTTTTGCAACAATTTACAAATTTAAAAATGGTATTAATTAATCACGGCAACTTAGAAAGCAAAGAAACTTTTGCAGATAAAGTTGAAAAAGAAGTAAAACCAAAAGATACTGCAATTCTCGGAAAAGATACAGTATATCGAATTAGTCCATATGGATTAGTAAAAAGCTTTAAAAATAAAATTGAATAACCCCTTTCAAAAAGAGTCTTTATATAAAGACTCTTTTATGTTACAAGAAAAGTGACTATCACCTTTAGTACAAAAAATATTTTTCTTCCTGAACATTTTTATTGTTTATATGGTTCTACATAAGACAACCTTTGCATATATATAAATTAACAGGAAAAAATAGGAGGTAGGGGAAATGACAATAGATGAGAGAAAAGCATTAAATACAAGTGTGATACAAAATTTGATTTTAGAAAATAGGGGAAAACTTAGCATTTCGGGAGTTTTAGATGTACTTAGTTTTGATGACCAGGTAGTAATATTAGAAACAGAATTAGGACTTCTAACAGTAAAAGGAGAAAATTTAAGAATAAACAAGTTAAGCATTGATACATCAGAAGTAATAGTAGAAGGAGATATAGCTTCTCTTGCATATAGCGACAATAAAACTGTTGAAAAAAACAAAGGAAGTATAATAAGTAAAATTTTCAAATAATTTTATTCTAAGGAGAAATTTATAATGATTACAAATCAAGCATACTTATTCTTAATTTTTGTTGCAAATGGGTTAATAATAGGCTTATTATTTGACATATTCAGGATCTTAAGAAGATCATTTAAAACAAGTGACTTTATAACATATATAGAAGATATCCTATTTTGGATTTTAACAGGACTTACTATACTTTACAGTATATTTGTATTCAACAATGGTGAAATTCGATTATTTATGTTCTTCGGCATTGCAATAGGAATTACAATTTATATGCTAACACTTAGCTCAATTATTATAAAAACTAATGTAGCAATTATAAATTTCTTCAAAAAAATAATACTAGCAATATTTAATATAATAAAACTTCCATTTAAATATATTTTAAAACTAATAAAAAAATTATTTTTAAAACCAATTTCTTTCATTTTTATAAATGTAAGAAAAAATTCTACAAATTTATATAAAAATGTGACAAAAACAATAAGACTTAACAAAAAAGAACAGCACACTATAAATTAAAACAAAATAATGTAAAAAAATTATAAAACAAGAAGGATTTTTATGTTTTTTGTAGAATTATATAAGTGTAGTATCCGTAAGGAATTATTCAACTGAATTGGAGAGAGTAACATATGAAAAAAATAAAAAAATTATTTATATTAGTATTAATAATTTATGCAACTTTTACTGTAATAAATCAACAAAAAACAATAAATAAATATAATCAAGAAAGTAAAGAATTATCAAAACAAATAGAAGAAGAACAACAAAATAAAGAACAACTTGCCAAAAGAAAAGAAGATGTAAATTCATTAGAATTCATTGAACAAACAGCAAGAGAAAAATTGGATATGTATTATCCAAATGAAAGAGTATATATTGACACAGGAATGTAATTCATATTACATTCTTTTAAATTTATTAAATTTTTTACTTTTTTTACCAAATTCAGTTCCAAAAATCAAAAAAGTATGTTATAATAATTATGTTATTATTTCGTTTAAAATTCCCAAAAATAAAACAAGATTATAAAAATAATAAATATAAAAAAATACAAGGAGGTATTTATGTCAAATTTAGAAGAAATGACACTTATAGAATTAAAAGCATTAGCAAAAGAAAACAACATAAAAAACATCACAAAATTAAAGAAAGAAGAGCTAATAACAATTTTAAAACAAATCGTAAAACCTGAAAAAACACCAACCAATGAGATAGTAGAAGAAAAGCTAGAAAAAAAGCCAACTGAAAGACACTATGATGTAAATGGAGAAGCCATTGTTGACTACAAGTTAACAAATGAAGGAGACGAAATAGTAGAAGGAATATTAGACATCTTGCCAGACGGATATGGTTTTTTAAGGGGAGAAAACTATTTATCAAGCGATAAAGATGTGTACATATCAATGGTTCAAATAAAAAGATTTAGATTAGATACAGGAGATATAATAAAAGGAATTTCTAGATATAGAGAAGGAGAAAAATTCCCATCTTTGATATTTGTTGGTGAAGTAAATGGAGAACATCCAGAAAAAGCAATGAAAAGAAAAAGATTTGATGAATTAACACCAATATATCCAAATGAAAGATTAAAATTAGAAACAACTTCAAAAGATTATGCTACAAGAATAATAGATTTAATGTCTCCAATAGGAAAAGGGCAAAGGGGAATGATAGTTGCTCCACCAAAAGTTGGAAAAACTACATTATTAAAAAAAGTAGCAAACAGTATTGCTCAAAATAATCCTGAAGTTGAATTAATTGTATTATTAATCGATGAAAGACCTGAAGAAGTAACAGATATGAAACGTTCTATAAAAGGTCAAGTAATTCATTCAACATTTGACGAATTACCAGAACACCATGTTAAAGTAGCTGAAATGGTATTAGAGAGAGCAAAAAGAATAGTTGAACATAAAAAAGATGTTGTAATATTGTTAGATAGTATTACAAGACTTACAAGAGCATATAACTTAGTGATTCCTTCATCTGGAAGAACATTGTCAGGTGGTATAGATCCTGCTGCTCTACATAAACCTAAAAAATTCTTTGGAGCTGCTAGAAATATTGAATTTGGTGGAAGTTTAACTATTTTAGCAACTGCTTTGGTTGAAACAGGTAGTAGAATGGATGATGTTATTTTCGAAGAGTTTAAGGGAACAGGTAATATGGAAGTTCACTTGGATAGAAAATTGTCTGAAAAACGTATTTTCCCAGCTATTGATATTAATAAGTCTGGTACTAGACGTGAAGATTTATTATTAACAAAACAAGAAAAGGATACTGTTTTTGCTTTGAGAAAAGCTATGAATAGTATGCCAGTTGCAGAAGTTACTGAACAGGTTATTAGTCTTATGACTCAAACTAATGATAATGATGAGTTTATTTCTGGAATTGAACATTTTATAAGTAAATTTAAATAGAATTAAAAATTAGGCACAAAATTAATATGTGTCTATTTTTTTGAATTTAATAAAAATTGTTCAGAAAGAGAAGAAGAATAGGGTATATAAAAGATATTCTTGATAATTATAAATATACGACATTGCGCAAAATCAATCTTTTGTGCAATGAGAGATAGGGATAAAATATAAGGAGTAAAATTCTCCTAAAATCCCATACTCTTACTACTACACCGTTTTCAAGCTACTTCTCATTCATATAACTTGTTGTCTAAAATATAAAAACGGCTTAAAATCGATTCTCGTGCGTCGATATTTTCGTATAAATTCATAAGCTTTATTTTGTAATTCTGTTTATATCAAAATATAATTCAATTGTCAATACCTTTATGCAATTTTTTCAAAATAATTTTTATCATCATCAAAAACATTTTCATTTTTAGAATCAGAATTAGTAATTTTAATTTGACTTGTAATTTGATGATAAGTATCACGAACCAAAGATTTTCGTAAATTTTCTTCAAGCGATTCAGATTTTCCACGTCTTGGATAAATAAAATTATAAGTATAAGAATAAAATTCTAAACTTCTTAAAATTAAATCCACCTGGCAATTTAATAAACTAATATTTTGTTTTTCAATATTTTCAATATCAAAATCTATTTTTTTCATTTACTCCCCCTATTCCCTACTATGCGGCTTTTTCAATTTCAAAATTATTTAATGGATGTTTGTCTACGGCTTCTTTTAATTTTTTACTGTAAGTGTGAGTGTAAATTTCTGTAGATGTAACAGTAACGTGGCCCAAAAAATTTTTTATTAATAGTATATCTTCTGTAACATATATATACATTAGTGTTGCTGCAGTATGTCTTAATGTATGTGTCGTATAGCCACAATCACTTAATCCCATTAGTTTGTAGGCACTTAAACATATATATTCAACACCGTCTATTCCAATTCTTTTTCCAAATCTATTAACAAATAATGGCGAAGAAATATCAATTACTTTCTCTTTTCTAGTTCTATAATTAATATAATCTAATAACTTTTGTTTACAACTATTAGAAAAATATACTTTTCGCTCTTTATTCCCTTTACCATACACTATTATTGTATTGTTTTTGAAGCTTATGTCTCTTAGGTTAATACCTATTAATTCACTTACACGCATACCAGTATTTAGAAATAATGATATAATAGCATTATTCCTTTGTGGAAATTTAGTATTTTCCAATGTAAAAATATTCTGTATCTCTTTTGCTTGCTGTACGTTCAAATGTCTTGGTATTCTTATAAGTTTTTCTATATTTGGGATTGTTTTTGTAGGGTTTTCTTTTTGTCGTCCTGCTGGATAAGTGTATAATAACCACTTATAGAAACTCCTTATAGCACTTAATTTTCTTTGTCTTGTGTATGGATTATTGTTCTTGCTAAAATTCAAATATACAAGGAAAGCAATAACATCATCTTTGTTTATTTTTAATAAAATAAATATAGTAAATTGTTTTATAGAAACTGGTATTTGATTATATGTCTTTACAAAATTAAAAAACTGTCTTAAATCTGAATTATATGCTTCTACAGTATCAATAGAATAACTACATACTCCTAATAAATAATTCAAATAGTTATTTAAAATACTAGGATTATTATTCCAGTCTATTTTCATATGTATTTATTTTCTCCTTTCTCTGTTTTATGTCGACAAAAAATATTTTAACACATTTACCCTGTAAATGCAACAAAAAGAATAAAAAATAGAAGCATAACCATTACTAGCTATGCTTTTTTATAATTATTGTTTTATTATCTTCTGCCAAAGAAATATTCACATATTCTGTTTTGTCTATATCTCTTGAAATGCCTAATTTTTCAATAAATTCCGTAGGTATATATATTGCAAGTTGTCTTCTTTCTTTTCTCTTTGAAACTTTAATTTTTCTTGTATTTTTCTCTTTAATATATCTTTCATCATTTTTTATCAAATTTGTTATAAAAGTTCTCGACCAATTGGTCAGTTTTGCTATTTCTTCTAATGTTTTATGGTCTTCTAAATACATTTTAATGCACTTTTCTTTTAATTTTTTTCTTTCATTTTCATTCATTTTTTATACTTCCTTTTCCTGTTTTCATCGTTATTATATCAATAAAATGCCTTTTTGTAAATTAATATCTACCTTTTATAAAAGATTATGTCCATTTTAACATTTTGTGTGAAACTATTATTCCGTATAATACTAGAATGTAAGACAAAATGTAGTACATACAAATTACAAAATGTAATATATAATATCTTATATAATACCAAAAAAGAAAGGGCGTTTAATATGGCAAACTTTAAAA
The DNA here is from genome assembly GCA_949538735.1 of uncultured Clostridia bacterium. GTDB lineage: Bacteria > Bacillota > Clostridia > TANB77 > CAG-508 > CAG-269. Next base: position 28,927 of record CATGLK010000003.1, on the reverse strand, counting down.
TACCTGCTGCTACTACTAGCACACCAAAATCTATTAGATTCCCAGATACAGTAATAAATAGAGTTGAGGACGCTATCAAGGGAACAGATTGTACTTTCAGTGCTTTTGTGGTTGCGTCAGTAGAAAATGCACTAAGTGAAATGGAATAATATACAAAAGTTAAATGGAGTAATAAACGGAGGAAAAAATGGAAAAAGAAGAATATGAGTTAATAAGAGAAAAATATTTTAATGGAGATGTTGTGTTCTCCATTTATTTAGATAGAGCAAGAAAGGTTTTGTTTGATATTCAATACAAACCTATTTTGCTTTTTTGTTTTGCAATATTAATTATATTTTGTATGAAAGGAGAATTTTAAAATGCTTTTAATGGTTATTATGTGCATATTTATAGCAATATATGTATTACAATTTCACTATTATAAAGAAAATAGCTTGCATTCAGGTTGTCTTATAGGTGCAACAATATTATTGATAATTCAGTTCATTTCTGTATTAGGAAACTTGGATATGCCACTTTATCGGTTATGACGGAAATATAGCAGAGATATATAGTAATGATTTTCTTTATGCAACTATTGGATTACTATTTTACATAGGTTTCTTTTCTATTGCATTTATAGCAATATATATCGCTTATGTTCCAATATATAAAGACAAAAAAGGGATTGTTAATGGAAGCTTATTTAAACATTATATCAATATTTTGAATACACCAAATTCAAATTGCAGTAGAGCAGATTATTGGTTTTTATTTGCAACACTAGTAGTCACATTGGTAATTTTTGCAGTGCTATATACTATATTAAATAATTATTCTTATTTTGATTTTAAACCCATTGCTTCCTTAGTATTTATAGCAATTATAATCTTAGACTTAGTATTTCAAGCTAAAAGGCTAAATGACGCAAGTATCAGCAAATGGTTTCTACTAATACATTTGTTTAGGCTTCTTGGTTTAACATTTGGAGTTATATCATATATTGTAATGCTTGCTATACTTTGTTTGCCAACACAGGAAATACCTACTACAAATTTAATGAATAATAAAAAGGAGTAAAATAGATATGGAGAAATATATAGCAATAATCTTAACAATAAATTGTATGTATATATGGGTTATGATAATCTTAGGAACTTTACAAATTTTTGGAGATAATCTTTTGTCTATGTTAATAGTATTACCAGCTTTACTATTAAATTGTTATGTACATATAAAAGCCTATATATCAATTGAAGAAGAAAGCAAAAAGAAGCCTTAAAAGACTTCTTTTTGTATTTTATTTTCTATATTTTTAATATCATAATTGTATTTTTTTCTAGCCTTATAAATACCTTTTAAATCTATCCTACCTGTCTTAACATTTTTAGCTTCAATACCCAAATGATATAAATCGATTAAATATAATTTTAGAATTCCATTCTCGTTTTTAATATAAAGTTGAAATTCTTGATCCTCTAAGTTTTTGAATTTTAATATTATTTCATCTGTATTAATTTTTTTAGAGTTAACAGTAGTTATTATATTGTTTAATCTATTCATTTTAGGAATATCCTTTACAAATTCTATTTCATCAGCTATAAATAATTTTGTCCATTCGTTAATATTATTTCTTATTTTAATACATACCTCTTCTAGTTTTAAATATTTTTTGCTTTTATCGCTACTAGTAAAATTAGTAAAATATAAATCTTCTAAATTAATTGACTTTAAATTATTATTAAAGTCAAATTCTATATATTCTTCACTTTTAAATGTTGGATTTGTAAATCTATTTACTCTTTTTTGAAATCTGTTTGTAGTAAATTTTTTATTTTGAAATGTACTCATTCAGTATATCTTCTTTACTTATTGTATTATTATGAAACTGAGATGTATGATTAAAATTATCTTTCCAACACTTGTCATTGTGAGATATTTCAACAAGAGTAAAGTCACTAACATCAAATAGTTCTTCCAATAATCCGTCTATATATTCTTTTACTTTTTCTTTTCCGACAAAAAGATTAGGGTTAAATGATTTTTGTATATCTTGAATATGATACACTTCGGGAACAACAGGTCCATATACCCAAGCTTCAATTTCAGAATCATACAAATATTCATCATAAGAAGCAAAGCTTTCTTCTGCTGACATTGGATATTGTATAGATTTTCTTACTAATCCTCCCCAATATGCAAATAGAAAATATAATGATTTTTGTAATTTTATTGGAGATATTTGCTTTTGTTTTTCTGTTTGATATTTCTTTTGTATATATGCTGCCAATTCATCTGCTTTTAATATAGCCATAGTATTCTCCCCCTTTCCCTTATGCTATAATATTTATATTCAAACTATTTGTCAATATATTTAATACAACTGTCATACAAATATAATACATTTGTAATATTATATTACGATTATGTAAAATTGTCAATACATTTTACAAACGTTTTTTTGCTAATAACTTCTAAAAAACAAAAGAATAGACTATTATACATTATAGCCTATTCTTACATTTATATTCTTAAAACTTGTCCTACAAAAATTTTATTAGGATTTTTTATATTATTTTTTCTTGCAATTTCTTGATATGAAGTATTAAATTTTTTAGCAATTCCACTCAAAGTGTCTCCGCTTTTAACAGTATATGTAATAGTTCTTTTTGCTCCTAATATTTCATTAACCTTAGATTGTACTTCATTGTATAGAGAACCTAAATTTTGTTTTCTTATTTCGCCGTCTCCCCATTTTCCTGCAATAACTTCATTTGCTAAATCTACTATACTTTTTGTTGTTTGTGATTGTGCAACATTCTTATTTTCAATTTCAACGATTAAATCTCTGTACATATAGTTAGTGTCTACATTTCCTACAATTCCGTTTATTTTTGCTTTTGAGCTATTTTGCCATATGTCATATTCGCCTTTATAACAATCAACACCTGGCTTAAACGAAGCAATCCAACAAGTATATCTTCTTTTTAGCTCTTGCTTATTTAAATAATTGTTGAACCAATCTTCGCTTGCGTAAACTCCAGCCCAAAATCCTGCCTGTTCTACTATTGTATTAAATGCTATACAGATATTTGTTAGTACATCTCTTCCACAATTAATAATACTCTCGTCTTCCATATCCAAGTACACAGGCAATTCTATGTTTTTGCCTTGTAGCTGTTTCATTGCCCAACTTGCACCTTGTTTTGCTGTTTCCTCAGAATTGCAATAGCAATACACATAAACTCCCGCTGGTATTCCTAATCGTTTACATTCCGTATAATTTCTTTCAAAATATGGATCTAATGTATGGTTCTTCTTATTTCCTACCCAGCCCATATTTAAAATCACAAAATCAATTTGGTTTTTTACTAAATCCCAATTCACATTCCCTTGATATTTTGATACATCTATTCCAAACATAGTCTATTCCTCCACTTCTGGCAAACCTGCCACGCTTGTTATTAAACTATATATTCCTGCTACTAGACTAGTACTAACGACTGCTATCCAGTTTATATCTGACATTAGTGCTCCTACTGTTATCGACCCACCAGCTGTTTGAGCCATTGTTTTTATTGCTCTTACTCCAGCACATTTAATCCATTTCTTAAATTCTTCCATTTCAATATCCTCCTATTTAAATTTTTACATATTTTTGCCAACCGTCGTGTATATAACTATTTCCGTGTAAATCTTTCCTATAATGATCATATACTTCTGTTGCTCTTTGTATTTGTATATCACTTTTAACAACGCCATTTTTAACATCTTCAATAAACTCTGTTAGGTAGTTTTTGCATTCACTTTTATCTAGCCCGTCAATTCTTTTATCAATATCGTCAAGCTTAGCGTTTAAGGGTTCTAAGGCTCTTTCAAATTTCTTATCCACTACATTGTCAACAGGCTTTTTTATTTTGCTAATAAAGCTGAATATTGCAAGCAGTGCATTTAATAAAGTTGCTATGGATATAACAATAAGGTATAACTGTTCCATTTTTCCTCCTTCCTAAAAGACAAAGGGAGACACTAATTTTCAATGTCCCCCTCTCCCCTTATTTATTTTTTAGTCTTTACTAAACTGCTTTTGTACTTCTGCATTAATTTATTTTTGGCATAATCCTTAGCCTTACTTTTAATATCTTTAAGCTTTTCTTCGCTGTATATGCCTTGCTTTTCATATTTGCTATAATATTCAGCTGCTATTTGTGCATATTCTTTTTTCTGCTCAGTAGTTAAAGTTAAGGTCTGATTATTTTTCTTTAAAGTGTCTCCTGGATAAAATTGTGTACTTTGTATTTTACTGCTATTGCTACTGTTTATTAATTTTTTTCCTAGTGCTTGTCTTGCAGTATCAGTTCTTTCTTGCTGTAATAATTTTATCTGTTCTGCTTTTTCTTTTCCAGAAAGTGATAGGTCTTTTTTGATTCCTTTAATCTGTTTATTTATTGACGATATATTAGACAAAAAACTTGTAATCTTCTCTAACTTCTCAGTCTCTTCACTTGTGATTGTTCCGCCATTTCTCTTTTTAGTTAGTTCGGCCTTTGTATTGTAAAGCTCGTCCAAAGAAGAAGAATTACTATTGACATTTACAATAAATCTTTTTCCTACTGCATTTGCCTCCGCTCCCATTTCAGCTTTTTCTGGGGACATTCCAGCTTTTCCCATTGCATAGTCCATTATATTTGTCAGTTGTGTCCCTAGACCGCCAAAGTATCCAGAAATTAAGTTATCTATTTTAGCTGGCGAATAATTAAATATACTACCAAGTATTATAGAAAGCTGAGAATTATATTCGTAGTATTGGTCTTTGTCTGGTAATTCTAAGTCATAACTTTTTACAATATCAGTATTATAATAAAAGTCTTTGTTTATTGCATTTTCTATTAATGGAGCAACCATATTAGGAACTAATCCAGGAATAGAATCTGCTGGCATATTATCCATAATTGCATTAGTTAACCATTCTTTTAGTCTTTCCCCTTCTTTGCCCTCTTCAATATGTCCTGTTGCTAAATCTTGTATGTATTCGGTTAAATTTACAATACTTCTTAATATTCCTTGTGGTTTCTTAATTGTAACAACGCTGTCTCCTATTTTAAAAACAAAATTGTCGTCTTTTTTTCTTTGATTTAGTTCTTCGATCTCGTCATCATCATACCCCATACCTTTTATTGCCATAGCTAAGGTTGTTAATACCGCAATTCTAAGTCCTACTTGTTTTGGATTAGCTTTTACTTTTTCAGCAAATGTATAAGCACTTCCAACCCTTGCAGCTGAAAAAGGAATTAATTGATTTATTTCTCTTGTTATGTTTCCAGTACGTCCAAAGTCTTGTGTTGCGTCCCTTGATTCTAGTGCTGCCATAATCCTTTTATCCATTTCACTATATCCTTTTTTACCATAGTAGTCATAGTTCTTTTTAAATACTTCAAATCTTGTGCTTTGTTCAGAGATTTCTGGTATATATGTTAAGATATCAAGTAGCCTATTAAGTGGTTTCCAGCTTTCTTTTATTCCAAGTGTTTTGCTATTTTTCGTTCCATATATATCCTTCATTTTGCTTTGTGTTGATTTTCTATATTGAGATAATCTAGTTGAGCTTGTTGCTCCTGTTTGGTTATATATAGTATATAACGTGTTTATTCTTTCAGCATATCTAGGAGCTACTTTATTTACGAAATTACCTACTGTTTTGTTAGTTGTTGCTAATACATCTAAAACTCCCAGTGCATTGTCTACTATTGGAATAAACCCTGCTGTTGAATAAATTGCTGCTTGTGCTGTATCGCTTATCATATTAGGTATAGCAAAACCAATGTTAGCCATTGTTGCACCATATCTTAAAGGCATATTCATTTTGCTATTTATTTTTAGTACCCAACTCATAAGCTTTTTATCCATATTCATTATCGAATTGAATACAAGTTTATCATTAAACTGTAAATAAACTCTATTACCATTATCATCTATAAAGCTTGTGATTTTATGCTGAATGTCAGTTTTGTTATTTGGAGAAAATAAATCAATAGTTTTTTCTAAATCCAATTTTGATGTATCTACCCCCTGTTTGCTCAATTCTGCTGTCCAGGTGTCGAGTCTCGCTGTTCCTATTTTGACCATAGGAGTATCAATTACATCGTATATTACACCTGTAAGACCACCTTCTTCTCCTTGTCTATATAATGCTTTTAATGCATTGTTATTCTCGACTTGCTGTATTACATTTGAAGAATTAGCAACTATATTTTCAAGAATGTCTTTAACATCAAGCTCAGAACCTGTCCTTTTCTTTATAATGTCAGCTACTGCTCCCCTTCTTCCTACTTGATTTCCTCTGTTGTCTAGCACTCTTTGCATAGGAACATAGAAAGCATTACTCTCTTTCAATTGTTCTGCTGTTTCTTTTGATATTAATCCGTTATCAACTGCATATTGCATTACTCCGTCTAATGTGTCATATACAACTTTAGCAGCTTCTTGAATTTGAGTATCGTTTTTAAATTGTTCTATTACAGCCAAAGTGTCATTACTTCTCATTCCTGTTTTTAATGTCTTAGATTTATAATCTGTATCTCTTCTCGCTGCTAAATATGCACGTAAGTCATTTAACCTTTCTGGGTTGTTTTCTAATATTTCTCCTATTTGATTTAGACCTGGCATTAGTTTGTTTCCATTTAAATCTATATATCCTTCTGATAACATAGAAACAACTTTGTCTCCTATACCACTTGCCAATCTCGTCAAATAATAAGCATTATCGCTAGGCTTTAACTGACTAAGTGTTTTTCCATTTACTTTTTGCATTGTTTCTACACCTGATTTTAAAGCATAATCTTTGTCCCAGACATTTCTCATTACTTCTTGCTTTACCCAGTTTTTAGTCAAAACCGTTCTATCTGTTTGTTCTCCAATACTTTGATTGCTTAGAGTTCTATTTCTAGGATTTTGATGTATGTAATTGTAAGTTTGTTCTTGTACCTTTGTAATAAACTTATTAAAGTTTTTATCGTTCTGTCTTAAACCTTCTAATATAGTAACAGTTTGTGGGCATTCAATTTTCGCTTGTTCTGGAACAATTGAATACTCTCTTATTACTTCGGCAAAACCTTCTTCTAGTCTTACTGTCCTCGTTTCGTTTTCATATCCACCCAATTTGTCTATTGCTGTTAAAAGTTCATTTGAGATAGATTCTTTGTCCACTTTTAATCTGTTTCCAATATCAAGAGCGTGTCCTGTTTCGTGTAGTATGCTGTCCATATCTTTGTATTCTCTTGTTCTAATTACATCTCTATTGCCTTTATAGATAGCATATGCGTCTTGTCTAAAATGTCCTTTTTTAATGTTCAAGCCTAAGTAATCTTCTATTGTCTTTCTTATATCTGTTAACTTTGTTACTGGTATTGTATCGTCCCATTTACCTGTCTTTTCTATTTTTTGTATCTCTTGTTCTATGTAGTTGCTGCTTCTTTCAGCATTTCTTTGAGATTTTGCTTTACGTATTTCTGAAAGTTCTTTGGCTGTTTTCTTTTTATGTGTTATGTTGCTGTTTTTGACATTTTCTGGATTTTCTGTTATACTTGTATCAAGATAACTTGAGTTAGGTTTCGTCTTGGACGTATCGGGAAGGACATTATTATTGTCATAACCCACACTAACAGAGTTATCTTTTTTAGTTGTATCAATAGCTTTTTTCCACATTGTTTTTACATCTAATTGGCTACTATTGTTTGGAACTACTTCAACTACATAAAGAACATTGTTACCATACTGTTTTATATATCTAATTGAATTTTGCATTTCCCCAGTAAATCTGTTTTTATTTTGACTTCCTTTTGCAATTTCATCATAATCGTTGATGATATCAGGTATTTTTTCAATATCCTTTGATGTTATAGCGATTTGTCCTTTCGTTTCTTCTATAACTTGATTTCCGTGTTGATTAATCATATGTCTAATGTTACGGTCTGAAAGCATATGTTTTCTATTTGATGTATCAATTCCAAGTAATGATTTGATTTTATTAACAGTCTTATTAGATACAACACCTAAGAAGGTATTCTTTTTAGAATTTTTGCTTAATATAGCATTCTGTATTCTATTATGTAATTCTTTTTCAACAGCTTTTTGTTCTGTACTTTGAGTATTTGAGCTACCTTTCTTCATGCTTCTAATATTTTCATCAGCAGAATTAGTATTATTTTTCTTATTTTGCATAGACTTAGTATTAATAACAGTGTCATTTTTGACATTATGTTCGTTTTGTGATATACTGTTATCAATAAAAGAAGCTTCTTGACCGACAAGTTCATACGATTTTGTTAAATCGCTGGCTTGAATAGAAGCTTCTTTGTTATTTATTAAAGAAACTCTATGTACATAGAACCTGTCTCCTAATTCTGTTCTTTTTATGTCCATTTTTATAGCATATAATTTGTCATTGATTTTTGCTGTATTAAATAAATAGAAAAATCCCTTTACATTTTCCCTTTGCTTATCATCAAACATTTTAAAATATCCGTTGCCGTTTTCTACTGTCCTTATTAATTTATCCAAGTATGGTACTATAGCATATTTTTCAGTATTATTGCTCTTTGAAAAGCTTTCTCTAATACCAGACAAAGTAATATTGACGTGTAAGTCTACATTTTCTAGCTGTTGAGTTTGGTTATTTTTTAATTGTATCTGTAAACCTATATCATCTACATTATCTATTTCCGAATACAATTTTCTTAATTTATCATTCCTTGAAGTGTCTTCTTCTAATAATCTTTCGGCATTTTTTGTATTTATGTCTATATTTGAAATATTTCTATTATCTTTATATCGTTCAACCATAAAATTAACATAGTCTTTGTCTTTAATTTCTCTTCCGTCTTGGTTGTATTTTACAATATTACGTATTTGTTCATCTGTTGGATTGTTTTTCTTCATACTTCTAATTTCATTGCCTTCAATATCCTGTTGCCCTTTAATCGGTCTATTTTCGTCATATAAGCTAGAAACTTTCTTGATAGTGTCCTTTATTGCCGTAGATGTATATTTGCCTTTATTGGCTGGTATGACTTCACTCTTAACTATATTATCTTCACTATCATATTGGTTTATTACTAGGTTGCCATTATCTTCTTCAATATCAATATAACTTTCGACATCATTGTTGTTATTATAAAGTGCATTATCGCCTTTCTCTACAATATCATAGTTCCATAAAGCCATTACTTCATCCGTTGTGTATTCTTTTTTAGTATTAAATGTCTCTGTAACCTTTTTTATATCCTCGACTGCATAATTCATCTTGGCTGTGTAAAAATTGCTTTCATTTGATTCCTGAGATGTCTGAGTGGTGTTTGGGCTTCCAGGAGTAGCGGTGTAATCTGCACTTTCAGTAGGTGCGTTTTTATTTTGTCTCTCGCTACTAACATTATAAGCTGCTTTTTCCATAGCTGTGTTTACAATTTCTTTTAATTTCTTTCCAGTATATGGTCTATTGCCTATTTTTTGTTGGTATACAACCCTACCCTCTTCTGTTAGTGAATTAACATAGTAATTACCGCTTTGTTCTATTAGATTTACGTTACTTATAGTGTCACTTATATATTCTAATATAGGCATTGTGTCACTTTTTTTGTACATAGATGTATCTGAAATTTCACTAAGTAGTTCCTTTACATTGTTGAATTGTTCAGGAGTATAACTTTTTTGCTTTATTTGTTCAATAGAATTATTTGCATTCTTAGAAGTCTCGTCCAATTGAAGCTTTTCAAATATACTATGAGTAATCATATCATTTAGTTCTTCTCCTAGATATTGTCTATTATTAACACTAGTATTAATTCCATAGTCATTTAATATTTGTTGTGCTTCACTTGTCGAATACATCTTGTTATCTTGAACAAATTCTATCCTAGTTTGTCTTTGCATTTCGCCTGGATTTTGCTCAGCTATATCTTGCATTTCTCTGAATTTATCTTCTAGCACTAATTGAGTTATAGTCGCTTGTCTATTTATTTCATCAATTGTAGCAGTATCAGCCTTAGAAATTTTTTCTTTAAAACTATTTATTGCGTGTTGCTTACTGTTATATAAAGTAGTATCAAGTTTTAAGCCAGTTTGACCGTCAATAACATTATAGTATCCGTCAGTATAAACAACCACAGGAGAAACTGAAAGTTCTTTATTATCTAGGTCAATGCTCTCTCCCATTATTTGAGTAAGCCCTGTGACGTTACCTTGATTATCCATATTGGTCATTGTATAAATACCATAATTGTTAACAACTTTTTCTTTCTCGTATTTAAAAGCCTCTTTGAATTTTTCTTTAATGTCAATCTTCTTGCTTTTTTGAATATCTGATAGTGCTGCTTTCCATTCATTTATACTTGTATTGTTGCCATTTTTAATATTGTCATATAGTCTTACACTTGAACCTATTCCTATGTTTATGCCCCCCATAAGAAGGCTCGACAAAGCACCATTAATAGCGTCTTCTATCATAGCATTTCCTAGTTGCTTCCAACCTTCTCTTGTTTTTAAGTTATAGTTGCCTTTTCCAGATACAACACCTACAACAAGTTCGTCAATAGGGTCAATAATAGCCTCTTGTACAGCATTATCAGCCATATCTAATCCAACATTTTTCAAGAATTTTATTGCTGAACCTGTCCTAATAGCATTAGCTTGAGCAGGCATAAAATGGCTTACTTCTAAATATTCTGTTGCACCCTCAACAAATCCCATTATAGAACCATATGCTCTTGCTTCTTCTTTTGACATTCCCCTATTTCTTCCGTCAAATTCATAACTTCCAGAGGCACTTATAATAAAATAGGACATTCCTAAATATGGATTTATAGCACTCAATCCTGCACCAGCAAAAGAGTTTCCAGCACTTGGAGTAAGCTCAGCAATTTTTTTAGTTAGTCCATTGTCAATTTTATTTATGTTGTCTGCTATTTTGTTTTGGTCTTCCGAAATACTCTTAGACAATTCTCTACGTAAAGGATTTAATTCTAAATTTCCGAATGCGTCTTTGTGTTCTTCTAATTCTTTGTCTATTTTTTGTTTATCTTCATCTCTAATAAAATCAGGAGTACTATTTTGTGAAGGGTCGGCAAGTGTACTTTTTTGATAAATCAACGAATTATCCCCAGATGTATTAGTGTTTTTTATTAAAGATAAATCAGCTTTATTTAATTGTGCCTTATATTCTAGGTTAGCAACTCCACCTTTATTGTTAGCAAGCAATTCATTTTCTTGGTCTTTGGTATGGTTTGCCTCAGTAGCATAGTATGCAGCTGATTTTCCTCCTGATGTTATTCCTAACCAAAAATTTTCTATTGCTTTTCCTAGTTGAGAAAGTGGATTTTTATCAGAGTTAGATTCTTCCATACGTTTTATTTGTTGCTCCCTTGATGACTGTTGTTGTAGTTTTTCTTCTTCTGTTGTATAACTAGATAGTTTCTTTTTATTCATTAAGACGTTGACCGCTTCTCTGGCAGATTCAGAAGCTTGTGGTTGTTCTTCTATTTCTTGAATTTTACTTGTGTCTTTGATATTAACATTATTGTCATTAATATTATTGCTATCAATAACATTAATAAATTCTTGTGTAAGTTTTCTAAGTTTTTCGTTATTACTTTTTTTACTTGTTGACATATTGACGCTGTCGATTATGTTGTTAGCTTCGTTCAATTTTTTAGTATATTCATTTTGTTCTGACATTAATGTTGTATTGTCATAATTATCATTAAAAGAAGTTGAGTTATTAGTGATAGTACTATTAACTATACTTTCTGCTTCTTTTAATCTCTTTTTATATTCATCATCATCTCTATGCATATTACACCTACTTTCTGCCTCTTAGAATTGAGTTTGCTGAGTTTTGTAATTTTATCGCAGCATTTTTGGCATTTTGTAAACTTTGAGCTTTATTTCCACTAGGTCCTAAAACTCCATACATAGCAGTTAAAGAGCTTAAATCATTAGCACTCATTCTACCTGCTGCATATTCAGAAGTAAGGTAATTATAAAGAGCATTATTATCAGAAACAGTATATTTTTTGCTAAACTCATCGTAGTCTGCATATCTATTGTTTATTATATCTTTATATGTATTTAGACTAGTAGTTTCTTTCTTTGAAGTACCATATTTTTTCTGTAATTCATAGTCATATTCTTTAAGTGCTTTACTTTGTTGTAAATCTAATTCGCTTCTTATCTTTGCAAGAGCAACATTATTTTGATACTCGATTTGAGCTTGTTCTCTCATCTTTGATAGTTCATATTCTCTTTGTTCCTTAGCCTCTCTTGCTGCACCTGATAAAGTACCAACTTTAACACCTAGTATTGCACTTGCCTGGTTATCTACAAAACCTAATTCATCTACTCTCTTCCAAGCATTAGTCAACGCGTCTTGTTGTTTTTGATATTCAAATTCTTTTTCTTTGAATTCTCTGTCTTTTGCGTCTTTCCAATAAGAGAATTGTTGACTATCATATTGCATAACAATTTGAGCAGTGTCGGCCAATTGCCCTAAATATTCGGTCCACCTACTATGTGCTTTTTCTTCATACTGAGGAATTAATTCGCTTACTATTCTTGCTACCCTTTCAGCTGTTGCACTAGAATTTAAAACTCCGCTTCCAGCCAAGCTTTGCAATGTACTATTCGCAGCATATTCGCTAGCTACTCTCAAACTATTGTCAGTAGTAGGGTCATATTGAAAGCCTGTTTTCATTTGATTCAACATTTCTGATATAATTCCATTTATAGTATCCGCATAAGCACTTTGATATTGTCCTGTTACACTATTGAGATTAGCCGTAGTTGGTGTTACAATAGTTGTACCTATGCTAGTCTTTTTTATTCCACTGCTATAAGTATTATTTACTTGGCTAGCATTGTTACCAAAACTATTTTGATAACTAGAATAAATTTGATTAAAGTCAACAACATTATTACTTGTATTGTTGTTTCTATAAGTCTGTGGCATAGGTGCTTGATTATCATTTGTTCTTTGCAATTCCTGTACAGGTTGAACTTGTTGAACATTACCTTGTTGCATTCCTGGTATAGATACTTGTGGTTGTATTTGTATAGGAATTGTTATTGGATTTACAGCATTATTTTGCTGTGTGGGTTGAACAGTATTTACATTGCTAGAAACTGGTTGTTGTGCATTACTAGTTGCTACTTGTTCTACATTAGCTGCTGGATTACTAGTTGCTGATACTGCTCTTCCTGTATTTAGAAAAGTATTTGGCATAATTATTGCTCCTTCCATATTTATTGGTGTGCAACAATAAGTTAGGAAGTTAGTTATATAATCTATTTAGTTTTTCTTGCCAATTATGTATTGTTGTCTCTGCTGAGTTGTAAGTACTAAAAGTATTTGTTTCCAATCTGGTGTTTAAGATGTTTTTCCAATGTTCAAGTGTTTGTTCTGGGGTCTCTTTCAATGGATAATTACTATTACTTGCAATTCCTAGTTGTCTTGACCATTCTTTTAAAGTAGCTTGACTTTCTCCATATTGTCTAAAATACATTATCTTGCCGTCCTATCTACTCTTTCCATTGCTTTAATTCTTATATCTCCATAACCATAAATCTCAAATGTATAACTATTTGCATTTTGCATATCATTTGGGATTAAGACACTTTCCGTCACATTTTTACCACATCTTAACGCATTAGCCTTCACGTTTTTCTTACCAGTATCAGTGATTATATTTATATTCACTGTTGCATTCTCCGCCAAATCATAGTTAAACCACAACTTTGACAAAGAAAGTTTTTTACTTATTACTCCATTCTTGAATTCTTTTGTCTTTATATAGAATGGAATTAATTCTTTATGTACTATATCGTTTTCGTCTGTAAATTCATCTTCCCCATATGTTTGTATATAGTCAGAACCGTCTTTTCTTCCACCTGTTAGCTCATATATTGTGCCATTTGCCGTCAGTGCATATATAGGGTTTGGTGTTTGACTAAAATTTAAGTCTACATAGGAATCACATATAGTTATATATTTTAATTCAGCTTGTACATTATCAGGCTGCAATTCCTTGGTCCATTTTCTCAAACGCTGGTCGAATACAAGAAAGAAGTTATAATCAGGAAACCAAAAGTATATTTTGTCTTCACTTCCTGCAACACTTACATTCTTAGCCTCATTAATTGTAATTCCATATATTAATTTTCTTATTCCTCCTGATACACCATTATTGCTTTGTGGTCTATCAATACTTCTAATCGTACTACCGTCGTATTCGTACACAGAACGTCCATATAGCCAATATAAATATGAGTTATGTACTTTTATGGTACATTGGTCATAGCAACCTATATTATTGTCTAAGGACACACAGGTATATGTATTAGATGTTCCAGCAATAACATTACTTCCATAATACAAATGCATATTTTCTTCTGAAAATACAATTAACTTGTCGTCAAAAGACACTAGACCAGTTATTTGATTACAGTTTTCTACTCTATCTTCTCTACTATCTTCTGCTTTTGTCCAGTCCATAGGATTTTGGAGTGCTGAAAAATATAACATATTTCCTTTGCTTCCAAACATTCTGTTTTTGTGATAACACATATGTTCAAAAACAATATCATTTCCGTCGTCATCTTTCAGAAGCGGAACTATCTCAGGAGCATTGAGTGCAGACAGTGGGAGTTTATGCCTTGTGGGTGTAACACCTTCCCCATATAAAATCAAATATTCACTATTTCCGTCAGCATAATATACGTGTCGAAACTTATTTCCAGTTATTCCATTTGATATTACAGTTCCATTCATATCTTTTAGTTTATCGCCCTGTATATAAAATAAGTATTTGACTCCAGCAACACCAAAATATTTTATTTGTTCTCCTTGTAATCCAGGATTTTTTAACATTGTTCTTCCTATTCTTGTCCTTATCGCTGGATAACTATCAAGGCACATATTATACATATCCTGACATTCATCGTCTTGTATATTCTCAGGAGGATATATATTACTAATACCACCGGCCAAGTAATTAATTTGATTATTACTTTTATAATTAACATTATTCAAATATGGTAATGTTTGCAACGCTATCTCCTCCTTCTCTTTTTGACTATATCTCGCATAATAGGATACCTTTGTTCTTGCTCGTTTTTAGCTTCATTCGCAGACTGGACCAAATTGTTGTAAAGTAAAATATATTCATTGGCCAGTTCCACATCAGGATTATGCCCACTCATTGCTATAATACTCATAACGTTGTACTTGACTAAATCTATGTAATTGTCATTTAGCTCTATATAGTCACTCAAATTTGTTATCATTTTAGGCTTTTTCCAATAGAAAACTTCTATTTTTCTTACGTCTTTTGGTGTTGGATATATTCCTAATAGACCTTCTCTACCGTCATAATAGCCTAAATCTTTCATATTCTCGCCTGGCAAATACGATTTCAACTCTGTAAATGTTCCCCAGTCATACATATTGTTTTCGTCTCTCGCTTTATTAGACATTGTTACAGAACTTACCATATCTATGCTACAATCCTCAGGAACTGAATACAATTCTTGTCCTTCTCTTGTAGTGAAAGAATATTGTTCTTGTATGGCCAAGTCTTTATATATCTTTTTCATTGTTTCGTTTATCCACCTAAACAAAACATCATTACCATATTCGTGTGGTAAACGCACTTGAATATCATCTAACACTTGTTTTGCTGTTGTTCTACTCACTATTGCCATAATCTCTCCTTTCCAAAGGTGTCGAATTCGATACCTTTAAAATATTATTTTGCTCTTATAATATATTTTGTGTTTTCATTTCCAGTAGACAAATTAGGCAATTCAAAAGTTTCATCGACATCTGTTTCGTCTACTATTTCAATTCCTTTTAAAATTGAATATAAGCTTAAATAGTCTATGGTATTTACTGTCTGTCCATTACATTCCAAATAGTTTATCGGAGTATATTTACCAGAGTATAATATAATTCCACCTACTGGAACTAATGCACTAGAACTAGCCTGTGCTTCATTCCATAAATCAGGAAATTGCCTTATTTCTATATCTTTTATACTTGCTTGTACATTATTGCCTATAAAGATGACTTCATTTGCTTTAAACAACTGGTTTTCATAATAGTACTCGCCTTTTGGTACAAATATATATTTTGCTCCTACTTCTATTGCGTCATATATTGCTTGTTGTATTTTTAGTCTATTGTCGGTCATTCCGTCCCCTACTACTCCATAGTTTTGTAATGGTACTATTCCGAACGTGTAGAAGAACATATCTTTTAGTTCTTGCATTTTTAATTCTTGTGTTTTATTGCTCATCGCTTTCTACCTCCTGTATTTCTAATGTTCCTGTCTGTGGATACCCAGTGCTACCTATAAAACTTTTTCCTTTTATTACATCTCCACTGCCTGCTGTTAATGCGTCTGGTTGCATATTATAAAAATATTTATTTTTGTATTTAATTCCTATTAAATTTCCTTGCTCTGATGTTGTAATTCCTGTTTTTATTGGAAATTTTCTTGTGTTGTCTGATTGTACATCTTCGCCACCTAAAAACGCTCTTATGCGTGTTCCGTTTGTGTTTAATTTCAGAGATATACCATGTCTAAAACTATAAGAGTTAGTAGTACTGACAGCATACACTTGCATTGGTTCAATGTCAGAGTTGTTTTCTAGTTCTAAAATATTGCTTATATCAAATATTGCTATTCTTGTGTTTTTTATTGAGTATCTACTTTCTTCGACTATTAAAGCTATTAGTATAGAATTATCTGGCGTTATATACATTTGATTTGATATCTTGTCATAGTCAGCTTCTAATTTTATATTAATTTCTTTAATAATTTCTGTTGAAAGCTCCCCTGTGTCACTTAGATAATTAGCTTCAAATACTCTGATTTTCTTTTCATTTGCAAGTATTCCTTTGTTAGAATTATTCATCATTTCTTGAGCATAAGTGACCGCTGTTTGCAAAGCTGTGCACGTATATGCAGAAGCTAAATATTCTCCATGTTCATTTAAATAAATTATACTAATTCTTTTAGCCTCCGAATTACTTGTTGTAACGGATAAGATATATTTTCCGTCATTACTAAATTTATATGTGTCGTCATATCCTATTCTAAAGTAAAAATTTTCTTTTTCTGAAACATTGTAGATAATTTCATCGTCAGAGACAGTTGTTTCTATCTTACTGCGAACAAAACGTGTAGTAGTAGAGCTGTTGTCATATCCAATAAAATAGAAAGTATCCCACCTTATAGGGTGTGTGTATAGTTGAGTAGGATTAGTATTACTAGAAGGTGAGAATTTCAAATGTTGAATTATATTTTTTTCACTAGCATATGCCTTCCCAATTATACCATTTTCTTCCAAATGGTATGTGTAAATATGAATTCCTCCGTTATCTCCGCCAGTTCTTATAAATAAAAGGCAAAGATTGTCTTTTCCATTAAACCCTGAAGCACCAAAACTAATGCTACTAATTGTTTCGCTCTCTTCAATTCCTAACTCTTCTTTTGTATAACGATGTTTTTTAAACACTGTTGTATCTGTTGTTGCTGATTTGCTAGACATATAATAAATGCCATTGTCATTCATAGGAAAGCTTTCTATAAAAAAGTCTGTACTTGGTGGGTTTCGTTCTGTTGAATCTGTGCACGCTAATACAATATAATTACAATCTTTAGATGTTGTAAACGCATTTACCCTAGTTATTTTGGAGCTTCCGTCTGGAGCAACTGTTCCAGCTACAGAATAGCTCTCTGAAAATTCATAATCAGACCTAATTAATCCGTAAATTTCTTCTACTGTATGTATTGTTCCATCATCACTAGATCCTATAATAGCAGTTCCTGTAATTAATTGCCCTCTTGCATATGCAGTTTTTCCATAGGCTATATCACTCGCTGTTGCAGTTGCGTTGCTAGTATCTGTGCCATATGTAGGATACCCCTCAGCTGGTTTTGCAATTAGTGTTCCATATACTTTCTCTCCTTTGGCATAAGCCGTCTTTCCAAGCAATATGTCAGAAGCGGTGGCAGTACCGTCAGAAGTGTTTACGAAACCAGGCGCTAATTCTCCACCACCTGTCTTTATACTTCTTATATTCCCTGCCATAGTGTCATAACTATCATTAGCAGAGGTTGCAACTCCTTTGTCAGTAATAGCCCCTGCTATTTTTTGTTTTCCACTACTGACAGATTGAAAAAGATTATTTTGATTTGAATTTAATTTTCCTATTGCGTCATTTACATCTTTAAAATTAGCATTTGTATCGTCCACCACACCTTTTATTTGTGTTGCAAGATTATTGGCACATTGTTGTCCACATTGTTCTATTTTTTGACTTAATTTTGAATCTACGGCTTGTACATCTGTTACTTTTGCAAAACTAGAAAAGTCTTGATTTCTTATCTGTGAATTTGTATATTCTTTTGCGTTTTGTAATACCTTTGCGTCTTGTTGGTCAATATATTCTTTTTGTGCAGATTCCTTAGTATTATGATAGTCCTTTACGTATTTTTGTGTTGCGTATTGTTCTGCTGGTATTCCGCCTAAATGATTTGCGTCATTTGCTATATTAGCGTCTGTTTTTCCACCACCCTGGCTATTGCTTTGACTTATTTCTTCATATATATTTGCCATAATTATTCTCCTTTCTTAAAAATAAGGGAAGCAACTATTATATTGCCTCCCTTGGTGTTTATTAATTATTGCTGCATAGTACAAGCAGTTACAGCACTTACTTGTCCGTCTACTATATCCATAACATAAACAGTGTCTCCTGCATTAACACTAAATGCTGCATCTAGTGTTATTTCCGTATATCCTGAATCACTAGAACCTACTTCTGGTGATACAGTTGGATTTATGACATATTTTAGTGTTCCAGCTGGTTCGCCGTTAAGGCTATTGAAAGTTGTTTCTCCTATGTCTATTGCTTTACTGATATTTATTGTTAAATCATCTCTCAATGTAAGAGTATAGGCTTCCATTGTACCTGAAGGTGGATTAGGATCAACAGGAGTAACTATTGTTTGTTGTACACCCATAGAACCTACAAGTCCTCTCCAATCACAGTAACCTGTGTCAAATCTTGTGTATCCATACATATTGTAATCCATTTTTCTTTGAAGTTGTTTTGAACCAAAGATAGGTTCTTCTCTTCTTAAGAATAATAGGTTATCAATAGAAGTATCTTGGATAAACCAAGGCTTCATATATCCTGTTGGGTCGCTCAAGTTATCCCAAACAACTACTTCTAGGTTTGGAACAGTATTTATGTCATTATTGTTTGTTCCTGATTGTAATATAGAATGAACAATTGCTTTAGCAATAAACTCTAATTCTGGACAAACAACTAATTGAGAAGCTCTTGCAGCAATTGGAACTCCTGCTTCATCTAATTGTAGTCTCATTAGTGTTAATGCTTGTTTTAATGTCTCATCTGTTAGCATTCCATTTACTAGGTTAGAACAAACTTTACTTGAATTGATTAATGGGTGGTCTGTGGCAAATAAAGATTTACCGTCATAACCAACATTACCGAATCCATTTAATATAACACTTGCTGTATCAGCCTCTTCGGTAGCTCTTAAAGAACGTCCTAGACCTTTTGCTGAACCACCTTTTCCTATACCGTTCATTACGTTGTATAGGTCGTCTTGTACAAGTTCCCAAGTCAAGTCATATGCTTTGTCAAATCTTCTTGCCGCGAAAGAAGCAACTGGTCCTTGGTCGAATTTGTCTTGATTAAACTCGTTCCCCTCTTGGTTCTCTGTCCACAAACCAAATGCTCCTAAGTGTGGATAGCTTTGGTTTTTAGCATTCATTGTCTCTGTTTTAAATATTTTCTTATACACTGAAGGTTTTTCCCCATAAGCGTCAAAGAATATTTTCTTATGTATTGGAGTAAGTAACTCCGCAAAATTTTCTCTTGTCATTACTGGTGTTGGCATATAAATCACTCCTTATATTTTTATTTGTGCACACATAAGGAGTTAGGTTGTTATTTTTTCTTAGCCTTGTAATCAGCATAGTCTTTTACAGAATTCATATCTCTTACAGCTATGTATTCTGCAACTGACATACCTGCAGCTGCTGCCATAGCCTTCTCAGTGGCAGTAGCCTTTATTTTAGATTTACTAGAGTTTGGTGCTCCACTGTTGCTAGATATATTGTTGCCTAAAATTTCTTTTCTAGCTTGTTGATTTTGCATTTTAACTTCTAGTTTTCTTTCAATCTCGCTTTTTGTATTAGCGGTAGGTTTATTATAGGTAGTAGCATAATAGCTTTGCTCAAGAGTTAAACCTTTGTCGACTAAGGTTTTAATCTCACTAGCATAGTCTAAGATGTCTTCAAATCCTTCTTCTTTGCTTTTCTTTGTTAGTAACATCTCGAATTTTAAATCTGCTAATTCTTGTTTTGTTTTAGAATCAGAGCTTTTCTTGTCAATTGCTAGAGCTATTGATTTAGCAATACTCTCGTCAATTCCAGCTTCGATTAGTTCATCAGCAGTTGTTTTTTCAGATGTATTAGAATTAGCCTCTAACGCTTGTATTCTAGCTTCAAGTTCTTTATTTCTCTTTTCCGCTTCTTTGCGTCTTCTTCTTTCTTCATTAACACCTTTTTGCAAAGATTTTTCTTTTTCTGTTTTTGTATTTCCTTCCTCTATTGTTTCGATTTCTTCTGTTTCAGTTTCTTCCACTTCAACATCTTCCTCATCTTCAACATAAGGTAATTCAATACCGTCTACTTCTGGATTAATTGTTTCTAATTCAATCCCTTCTTGTTCTTCTTCCATAGTTCTCCTTTCCATTTTTAGCCAGGTTATGTCCTCATAAGATTTTTTGCCGGGTTTACTCCTCATATTTTTTGATTTTTAGCCAGCTTTTCTGCTCAAATATATTAAAATTAAATTAATATCTATTTATTGTGACTTTTTATGTGCGAATTAAGTCCTATTTGACTTTTGCACACCTTTTTGCATATTGGGCATATAAGTTCCTTACTTGTTTCTTTTGGAGTTTCATTTTTGATTGTAGAACTTATTGATGTTTGTTTTCTAATTGCTATATCTATTATTTTATATGTTTGTCCAGTTTGCTTTAATAATAGTAACGCTTCTTTATGGCAATTAGGACATTCGGCCGGAGAATAATACTTTACATTATTGCCATAAAAGCCTGGTAGATTTAACGATTTTAATTCTTTGTAATCTTGCATTGTAAAATTGTGTCCACAATCGCATTTAGTTGTTCCTTTTATGTTGTAATCTTTAATGTTCATCACACTAGCCCTCCTTTAAAATAACTTGGTTGTGGATTGCCAGAAGCGGTCAATCCTTCTATGTTTGCATTTTGATTTTGTATAACTTGTTGCTGTCGCATTTCTTTAATTTTACTTTCGTCAAATATTCCTAGTTCTTGTTGTTCAGCTTCACTCTCAGGTATCTCTGGAATATTCATTCCTGTATTCTTAATAACATAATTTCTATATTCACGTTTTGTTATTGCTCTGTCTGCATATGTTTGTCTAACTAAGCTGTATCTATATGCTGGATTATTTGGTAATCCTGCTCCAACAGAAACAGTTAGATCGTATTCAATCTTTTTGGTTTCACTGTCTACTTGCATATATTTATATTCATTTGGGTCTAACTCTTCAATATTCTTGCCCTTGTTTCTCTCTTTCCATTTTTGTCTGTAATCGTTTCTATAATCTGTATCTGCTTCTATCATAACAGGAACATTATTTAATTTATTTGGATTAAATTCTTCAAAGTCGTCTTCTCCGTTTTCTCCTGTTATTCTAAATAGCATTGTTGTATTCCAATTAAGTAATGCTAGTTCTAAAGCATATTCAAATACTTCGCTTAGTGTTTCTTGTAGCAATCCTTTCTTGTGAGCTATCATACTGTTGCCACTATTTTGTAATGCCAAACTTTCTGTTGCTGTATCAACACCAGATTGTTGTTTTCCTATCATTTGGTCTGTGAAACGTGTAACAACTTGTCTATCATTATTCATAAGCTCTGTACGCCTATTTAACATATATTGCGGAATTGTTGGTGGTTGTAACCATTTAATTCCGTTAACATCATTTGTTGGTATCATCTGTCCAGGTGCATTTGTTACCTTGCTTGGGTCAATTCCACTTGAATTTGATATAACTCCCATAGGATTTCCTGTAAGTCTTGCATTTCTCAATAAGCTGTCATCTAACTCGTCTACTTGGTCTGATACAGGTAGTATAAGTTCAGCACTTGCTTTTCCCCATATAGTATTTTCTCTATGCATATCTGGAGTCAAGAAGTATGGGAATTGCTCATTTGGAAATAGTTTTAACTCTTCTTTGCCTTTCATTTCTTCCGTTTCTTCTTGTTTCTTTTTATATTCTGCTAATTTCTTTTTGGTGTCTCTTAGTATTACTCCGTCCCCTGACATTTCAACAAGTCTTAGTAGTCTTGTGTCACCTTCTTTATATCTTGTCCACACCATTAAATGCACATATTGGTCTTCTTCATTTTCTTGGATTAAATCTCCTACTGGGTCTAAGTTTGGTATTATACAATCTGCTAATTCTTCGCCATATTCAACTGTTGCGCTATATATACTTTTATTCTTAGCCTCAATTATGTATTGTGCCTCTTGTAAATCATATACATCTGTTATCGCTGGGTCTACAAATAATCTACTAGGGTGTATTGGTTGTATTACTGGCAAGCCTTTGCCTTTTAATTTGTCAAAATCCCATACAACTTTAAATATTCCTGTTCCTGTTAGTTCCCTTCTGCGTTCGTGTACTTCTATTTTCCTGTACATTTTATTACGTTCTTTTATAAAGTTTGCTAACGTCCTTGCCATACTGCAAAATGGTCTGTCGCCTGGCTCTCTTGGATCTACTTGTATACTTATGTTTTGGTCACATAGTAATGCCGTTTTACCTTCAACATTACTATTTGTTATGTTTGTGTTTGGTGCTGGGTCATCTTCGTCATCATATTCAAACTCGCCTTCCCAATACTTTTCTGTATCTTCCCACTTCTTCATTAAACCTAATCTTTGTTTATCTTCGTAAGCTCTTCTATACCAAACTAGATATTGTTCAGCTAATTCTATTTCTTTGTCACTCATAATTGCTTTTCTTTTCTCGGTCTTTTCTCTTATCATTTTATCGTATGAGTTTTCTTCCATTTTAGTCCTCCTTTTTCTTTATTCTAATGCCATTTCTAGGAGTTACAGGCTCATATAAACCATTCTTATTTTTGTATTTGTCATATCCAGGTATGCTTTTTCTCCCTGCCAATATGCTATTGTAATTACTTTTAGCAATACTTGGGTGTGTCTTTCTTTTATACTCTGTTCGCTTAGTGTTCACATTTTCTAATTTAGTTTCTAGTTTGTATAAAAACACTAAGATAATTATTGTCATTGCTATTAAATATGCAAATAATAAAATGCAAAAAGCTATCATTTTCATCTTCTCCTTCTTGTAACTGGTCTTGCTACATTTATATTTATTGGTGTTTGT
Source organism: uncultured Clostridia bacterium (assembly GCA_949538735.1). GTDB lineage: Bacteria > Bacillota > Clostridia > TANB77 > CAG-508 > CAG-269. Next base: position 5,392 of record CATGLK010000003.1, on the reverse strand, counting down.
GTATCTCTGTATCCTAAGTCTTGTAATTCTGTTGGTGTGTAATTCCTTTTTGGTAATGTTATCTTTTTTATCATAGGTGTTTGCCACATTGTGCAAAAATATCTAAATGCGTCTGGTGCGTGAGTTAATTCATGTGGTTCATTTGCTACGTCATTTGGATTTTTGTCATCTATTTGTACTGCTGGTAATGTTCTAATTAGATTTACACAATTACTAAATATATGTACTCTACTTGTTTGTTGTCCTTGCTCATCTTCATATACTTTTAGCCATTCGTGTACAGCTAACCAACCAGCTATTCTGTTATTGTCAGCCTTAGTTAGATACTGTCCATTTTCTGCAAATATGTCAGATGTGCTTTTCCCTGTATCTTTGTTTCTATTCCAAAGGTCAGGTGGTGCATAATCTATAACTATATTTTCTGTCGTCATTTCGTTAATCTTTCTCGCAGCTTCTGATACTATTAGATTGCTTTCATATAGTTCTTTATAGACATATATGTGCATTTTCCAGTCCATTGCTATCCAATACGTTGCACACATATCTAATCCGTAATCTCTGGTTCTATATACTTTCCAGTCTTTTGGTATTTTAAAAGGTGTGCATACGTGTATATTTCTATTGAATTCTGTAAAATATTGTCCGTCAAATATGTCCCAGTCTCCGTATTTTAATGCTTTTCTTTCTTTTTCTGGAAGATTGTCCAAACGTTTTACATAGTCAGGGTCGTTGTCCAATAAAAACATATTATCTTGAACTAATGAAGGTATGAATATTCTAGTTCCTTCTTTGAATGTATGTACTGTATTTGGCTCTCCTATATCGATAAATCTTGCTTTTACCCAACTGTGTCCAACTCCGCCTGGGTTAGTAGAACTTTTTAATCCTTTTGGATATGGGTTAGCTCCTCTACACCTAGATATCATATAAGTGTACATATATTCAGTAAAGTGTGTGAGCTCATCAAAGCGGATAACGTCATATTCTGCGGACTGATATTGGTATACATCTCTTTCATTATCTATATATCCAAAGTCTATAATACTTCCATTCTTAAATCGCCAGGTATGTTTACTGGAATTATAACTTGCCATTTCTTTTGGATAAAGTTCAAGACTTACTCTTATTAGTGATTTTTCTAGGTCAGCAAAGGTTCTACGAAATATTATTTGTTTGCTTTTAGGATATTGTAATGCGTATAGCATAGAGTCTATTAATTGTCCATAACTTTTGCCTCCTCCTGCTGCTCCGCCAAACAATGTTTCAAATGCTGTTGAATTTATAAATTGTTCTTGCTTTTCTGTTATATCTATATCCATATTTATTTTTTCCTTATATTGATATTTACTTCAAATGGTTTGTCTTGTTCTATTTCTACTTTGTCTTTAAACATTCCAAAATATTTTCCTAATAGATCTAATGCTTTTGTTTTATCAGCCATTTTTATTTTTTTGGTATAGCCTATTTGTTTTCTATCTTGTCCATATCCGTCAAATTCCTCTGTTGTTTCTATTCCAGTTATTATTGCCGCTGTATCATCATCTATATCTTGAATGTTTTTTATTGCTCCAGTATTATTGTATAGTTTTCTTATATCTCCAAAAGCAATTCGTGCTAGTTGTTTTACAACATCTTTTTGTGTTATTTCTAGCTCATTACTTAAATTGCTTTTCTTTTCTTGTATATAGGAAATTATGTTAGCTTTTGTTAGCAATCTACTACTATTAGCTCTTGCTGTTTCATCTTTTTTACAATTAGGATATGCTTTTTTATATGCCCTTGTTGCATTAAAATCTATTAAGTATTCATCACAGAACCTTTTTTGTGCTTCTGTCATATTTATATCGCCTCCTATAAACACTATGTAATGATATACGTTCTGTACATATCACTACATACTATCTATATGGAGTAGGGTGGGCCCTCTCTATCTTCCAGTTATGGGGCTTGGGTGCGACTGTAGGAGTTGAACCTACTTCTTTAGCTTATGAAACTAACGAGATTGCCGTTTCTCTAAGTCGCAATATATATTAGAGTTCACTAGGAAAACTCTGTATATTTATAGCTGTAAGACAGTGAAAAGGAAGACTCTCATAAATGAGTTATCTTTTTATATCAACAATGCCTAGTATATGTTAATAACTTAATTATTCTTTTAATATCCAATCTTCTGCTAGAATATCCGCCTGACTTGCTAACCACCCTAATTGAACACCACTTGTTCCAACAAATGCTATTGCTTTGTTTCCGATTGCTTCGTGTTCTGCATTTATTGTTTCATTACTTGCATTTGTGTAACTTATATTTGTTGCTAATTCTATATATTGATTTTTTCCATTCCAACCTTTTCTTGCGACTCTTTTTCCTCTTTTTAAGTTTGATATTGCTTCTCCAAAAGTAAATGTTTGAATATTTAGTAAACTTTCATCAATACTATCGCAAATAATCCAATTATCAGCTACTATATTATCTAAATCAACAAATATATCTTCTGTTTCTAAAAATGGTATAATACTACCGTCTTTACAATGCATTGTTATTGTTTCGTTTTCTTTAACCCAGTAGCCTCTCCAATGTTCTCTTTTTATTTTATGTCCTTGCTTTAATGCTTCATATGCTTTTTTAAATTCCATATTGTTTTTCTCCTATTCTTGATTATAATCTTTGTTTTTATAAACACTACGTAAGATACACTATAGGGGACTAAAATTAAAGTTTGGGAGAACTTTATTAGTATATCCTACGCACTATTTATAAACACTTTATTTAGAAAAATATATACATTTACAACATATTTGGCTATTACTATAATCTGTGTATGTTTGTATATTGCATAATTTGCTTTCTTTATTACTGCATTGTGGACATATTTCTTCCACATAATTTTCTATTAGTTCTTTTATACTTTTCATCTCTTCTCCTAATTCATATATAGGGGAATTACTTCCCCATTTCCTGCTGAAGGCTTAATTTTGGCAACCTAACTATGCTGCACATTTTTATTGTATCACAAAAGTAGGTGCTGTGATTCCCTATTTTTTCCCTGTTTTTGGTTCAATATGGACTAGTTTTACTTATATGTTATTGTATTTTTAAATATTATGTATCCTGATTTTCTAATTCTTCTAATGCTCTCCTTATTGCTGCTACAACAAAAGCACTAAACGAACATTGCGTTCCTTTTATTGCTTTTTCTATTGCTTTTATGTATATAATTGGTATTCTTATTGTTTTAGATTCTGTCTTTGGCATAGTTGGTATTTTAAATTTCTCCATAATTCTCCTTTCAGATTTCTCCAAATTCTTTCGCTAGTAGATATATTGCCTTGTTAAATATGTTATAATATGTATTTTTATCTATGTTTTTTCTAAATTTGCATTCTTTCCAGTCTAGTTGTTCTTTAAAAATCAATTCAAATATTTCTTTTTCAAATGGCTTTAGTTGTTTTATTGTAATTTCTATATTTTGTATTCTCTCTTGCAAATAAATTATGGTCCTAGAACTTGTATTTTTGTCATAGACAGCTTTTTCTGCTCTATCTAATAATCTACATAGTCTTTTTTTGTTTTCCCAGTATTGTTTTAATTCACGTTCATAAAATTTTTTTGATTCTCTATTTATTTTTTCCATTTTTCCATAATCTCCTTTATGGTTTTATCCAATCCCACTTTTCCCAATTAAGCCAATTGGGTTCAGCATATTCTAGCAATTTAAAGTCTTTGTTTGAGTATTCAGTAGTACAAAATTCTGTCGCAATGAAACTTTCTCTTATAAAACTGTCTTTGCTTTTAGCTCTTGAATATCTTCCATATGATTTATGTACATTTTTTATTTTTGTTTCAAATATGCAACATACATCAAGAGTTACAATGCCAGTCAAGGAATGTAGCATTTCTTCTGGCTTATAATGAGCATAATTAAAGAAACAAAATCCTACTGAATTAGTTTTTTGATTGTTATCTTTGTTGTGATCAGTTTTATTCATTAATACTTGTCCAGTTGCATACTTTTCAAATTCTTTCAAACTCATAAATCTAAATAATTTCATTTTTCTTCTCCGTTTTTAGTATTTTCCTGTATCATTTCCAAAGTTATTTTCTGTCTTGCTTATCCATTCTTTCATAGCTTCAACTATATCCTGTCTATTAGCATTAGAGACGTACATCATTTCTCCGTCTTCTCTTTCCTCAAAATTAAAAGTCAGAACCACAAACCCATATCCGTTTGGCAATTCTTCTTTTACTTTTTGAGCTATCTTTTTCATTTTACTTTTTACAAATTCATTTAATATATTCATACTATTCCCTCTCTTTCAAAATATTGTTTTATGCAGTTTTTGCAAGGTGGTTTTTCATCGTCTGCTATATATTCACATTTTCTGTATGTGCAATCCGTTATTTCATACTCGCATAACTGATAATTGTAAAAAATATCTTCTAATTCACTTATTATCTTGTCTTTCTTTTCTAGCTCTAAATCTTTTTCTGCTAATTCTGCTTGTTGTTCTTGTATTAGATTTAATATCATTTTATTTCTCATTATTTTTAACTTTGTATATTCGTTAAATTTTTCAAATTCACTTATATCTTTATCGTTTTCAACTCTAAAGCTTTCTATTGCTTCCTCTTCTTCTTCTGGCATATTATTTCACCTCCTTAAAATTCAACATCAGCTATTCCTAGAAAATCTAGCATATCGCTATAGCAATTTTCGCATAACATACATAACGTTCTTGTTGTTTGTTCTTTTCTTACTGTTATAGTTCTTTTGTTTAATATAAATTTTCCACATTTTTCACATACTCTTTTTTCACTTCTTTGTACTTGTTTTAAAAATGTATTCAATTCTCTGTCTGACATTGTTCTTATGTCGTTTAAATTCATATTATTCCACCTCTTTCATCTTTTGATATGCTTCTCTTAAATCAACTTGTCCTATCCAGTTGCAGTCTTCTTTTGTTGCTGTATATTCTGCATATATTGCACATTCTTCTTTAAAATATAATCCTGTATCAAAAGTTTCTAATACGTAACCTATTTCGTCGTCTTTATCTAGCGCAAATCTGATTATAACGTCTTGTTCGGGGTTGTGTTGTTGTAAGTGTTCTATTAATTCTTTAACCTTCATTATTCTACCTCCTATAATTCTTTTAATACTTCTATTTTATCTTGTATTCTGTTTTCTAATATTCCACAATCTCTATAATGTTGTGCGTGTATTTTATTGTATTCTTTTTGTAATTCCTCTATCTTCTCTCTTATTTTGTCTTTGCTTACAGAGTTTTCTAGCTCTTGCAGTATTATTCTTATATTATCTTGTAGTTCTTTTAACTCCTCTTGAATCTATGTCAAGTTTTTGGACACAAAAGCGTGGAATTTTTACGCTGACATT
>CATGLK010000002.1 GCA_949538735.1 uncultured Clostridia bacterium | reverse complement strand
AAAAATTTTCTCGAATTTAAATTAGAATTAATACAGATTTTAGCATTAATAAAAACGTTATAATATTTTTATATACAAAAAAGTATATATCCTCTGTACAGTTATTACTATAACAGATTTTATATACTTTTTCAATATCTTTATTTAATTTTCTCCAACTTTTCATCGACATTTTTCGACAGTGCTTTTTATATTTTATATATCCATTTGGCTTCCCAAAAAAGTTGCAGCTGACTGAGCCACTTTCTTTTCCACTTCATCCATCTTTTTATTTGCTTCTTTTGACATAAGTATAACTGTACCAATTGTATCCCCATTTGAAATTATAGGATAAACAACCTGTGCATTATTTCTTCTTTCATTATTGTCATTTTTAGTAATTGGCATTGCTAAATCGCTATTTTCTTTACTTGTATAAACTTCTTTATCTTCCATTAATTGTTCTAATTCTTCACTTACATCTTGCTCTAAAAATTCTTTTTTTGAACCGCCAGATACTGCAATTATAGTATCTTTATCTGTAATGCAAGCAATATGGCCTGTTGTTTTTGATAATGTTTCAGCATATCCAGAAGCAAATTCAGAAAGTTCTCCTATTGGCGAATATTTTTTTAGAATTACTTGACCTTCTCTATCTGTAAAAATTTCAAGTGGGTCACCTTCTTTAATCCTTAATGTTTTTCTTATTTCTTTTGGAATAACAACTCTTCCTAAATCATCTATTCTTCTTACAACTCCTGTTGCTTTCATAATTTTCCTCCTTTATAAATTTATGTCTACTTTTATTATTGCAAATAAGGAAAAAATTATTCATTTTTTATAAATTTATCTATAAAAGAACTATCTATAACAAAATGAGCCTGAATTATCAAATAATTCTAGCTCATTTATAATATTTAATTTTCTTCAACAGTTTCTTCCTGTTCTTCTTTTTTAGGCAAGAAACTGATTTTATATTTTGATAAAATATAATCTAAACTCTTAGAAAATTCTTTAAGCATAACAATTTTTATTGTAGTACCTTTTCCTTTTAGATAATCATCAACAATTTGTTTCAATTGTTTAATATTCTTCATTTCTGGTTCGATCTTTTTAGGATATTTATCAGCTCTATTTTCTAGCTTTTCTTTCAATAAAACTATATCTTCATTACTAGCACAAGAAATTCTTTGGAATAATTGGAATGGGTCATAATATTTGAAAATTGGAATTTCCATACATTCTCTATCAAATTTTTCAAAGAATTGTTCCATTTTCATTGGTATGCATTTCATTGTCTCTTCAGCTTTTTCTGTGTACATTTTATCTAATAATTGCGTATTTAGAACATTAAAATGTTTTAAAACTTCGTCCATATCTTCTGCCACATCTTCAATTGCAATTTTTCCAAGTTCTTCTTTTACATTAGGGCAATAGGTTGAAGATAATGCTGCCATGTTCATTCCTGTAAAGAATATATTTTTCAAAGTTTTTAGGTCATATTCTATTAGACCTTTTCTAGAAAAGTAACTGAAATACGCAAATAATTTTACTGTATCTATTAAGTTGACTTTTCCTTCTTTTATATCTTCAATTACTTCTTTTATAACACCGTCAAATTGGTCATCTGATATTTTCCAATATTCTTCTGTTAGTAATCTTCTATATCCTGGCAAGTTTTCTGTGTCAACAGTACTTATTATTGATTCCATATTTTCTTTAAATATTTTCATATCAAATATACGTGTTCTGATGTAATATTCAATAAATTTGAAAAATCTATATTCTGATTTAAAGTTGTAGTAATAATTGCTGTCAAACTCTTTAATATAAAATTGTCTGTTATCCATTAAAATTCTTGAAGATACTAATATTGCTTTGTATTCTTCATTGTCTTTAATATTTATAAATTTGTCCTTCGTTATTTTTCCTGCTTTTATTTCAAACGAAATTGCTATTGTGAATATTAGCATTGTTTGCATTACTCTGTGATTTATGTTTGGATATGATTTATTGACCATTTCATATATTTTTTTGAAATCGTTTAGTGCGTGTTTTAGAATTCTTAAATTTCTTGTTCCACTTTTGTTAAATGTTGATATTATTAGTCCTGTGTTTTCTCTTAAAAATCTTATTAAATCTGGATTATTTTCATATCTCATTAAAATTCCATTTATAATATAGTCAAATTTTGGTGCATATTCAAAAGTTTCTCCTATTAATTTTTCTTTTATTCTCTCATAATCATTCGCTTTGTCAAAGACATGCTCAATTTTATCTTGAATTTTTTCTACCATTGGCTTGTCACTTTTGTTTAGCTCATCTTGCTTGTCTAATAAGTAAGTAGCTATAAATGTTTTCATTTCAAGGTTTGAGCTTTTTAGTTTTGTTGATAGTTCTTTTTCGTTACATATTATTATTGTTTTTATATGGTCATGTTCAACAAAATTGTTTATATATCCCAAAATATCTATAACATCTACATTTGCTCTCTCTAAGTCATCAAAACAAAGAACCTTGTCATTTGTTGAAAAGAATTCTCCATAATCTACTTTGCTTCCATTTTCAGTTACACCAAAGAAATTAGCCATATCTATTCCTGTTTTAGCATACTCTGGTATTGTGGTTTGACCATTTGCATCCATAAACTTTCTTAGATTTTTGTCCATAAGTTGTGTTGTCTCTATAAATATTTTTTTGCTTATTTCTTCTAAGTTTGATATTCCATATAGTGACATATATATTGTGGTATATCTTTTTCCATTTAATTGCATTGATTCTATTTTTTTTCTGATTTTATTATTCCAAAAATGAGTTTTTCCGAGAGCCCCATTCACCATTTATCATGATTGCATAATCGGTATAATCTGACCTTACATAGTCTAATATACTTTCGACTAAATCTTCCATTTTATTTCCTCCTTTGTTATCGTTGTGTGATTTTCTAATCTTTTGCAATTGTAAATACATCTATTTGTTTTGGATTTGCTATACTTAAAACTTTGCAACATTCATTTGCTGTACTTCCTGTTGTATAAATATCGTCTAAAAGTAATATTTTTTTGTTTTCTAATTTTTCTGGTTGTTTTAGTTCATATGCTCCTTGTATGTTTTTTTGTCTTTTCTCTTTGTTTAATTTGCTTTGTTCTATTATGTTCTTAGTTTTGTATAGACATTCATTTTCTAAGGTTACGCCTGTTTCTTTTGCAATTTCTTTCGCTAGTAAATAGCTTTGGTTATATCCTCTTTGCTTATTTCTTTTTTTGTTTATTGGAGCTGGTATAATTGTATCATAAGATTTTAAAATTTTAAAGAATTTTTCATTTTTTAATAAAAAATTTATAATTGTTTTGTATAAGTATGATTTGTCGTTGAATTTGTAATCTAATATTATTTTTCTTATCATTCCCTGATATTCAAAAATATATAAATGTTGTTTGAAATAATTGCTTTCGCTTTTTTCGATTTTAAATTTTGCTTGTAGTTCTAATGTTTTTTTGCATTTGTTACATAAAAAGTTTCCACTTAACTTTCCACATATTCCACACTTTGGTGGATAAATTATGTTTAAAATTTCTTCTATTTTTATTCACTTCCTATCGTTTTAATTGTTTATTTATGCTTATTAAAAATGTTCAAAAATTTGACTTTTATGTTAATTTATAGTATAATGGTTTATAGATAGTTTTATCGTTCCCATTGTCACTTCTTAGTGATTGGGATAGAAGGAGAAAATTTATATGAAAAGAACCTGTAAGTACTTGATGCGGAATCCTGGAAATCTGAATGGTTTGGCTCTTGTCTTTATAGTTTTGGCTGTTTTTTCAGTAAATGTTGTTCCAATTATTGCAATCAATGCATTTATAATTGGAGGCCTTGTCTTTTTAATTGAAGCTGTGCTTTACCTTAAGTTAGGTTTGATTGATACTTGGTCTTACATTGCATCAATTGCTGCATTTTTGGCCGCATTTGCCGAATACACAAGACTTTAAATTTTCTTTAAAAGAGACCTTATAAATGGTCTCTTTTAATTTAACATCTTATATTCTAGACCTGTGTTTCTCTTTTTACTATCCACATTTTGTATCATAAAATCAATAACCTTTTCATTTCCAATTATAATCAACATTTTCTTTGCTCTAGTTATTCCAGTATACAATAAATTTCTTGTTAAAAGCATTGGTGATGACGGTGGTATCGCCATAATAACTACATCAAATTCACTTCCGTTGTGCCTTATGGATTGTAATTGCATAACTATGTTCTATTTGGTCCAATTCAGAAAATTCATAATATGCTATTTTATCGTCATCAAACCTTATTTCTACCTGTTTTTCTCTTTCATTTACTTCTGTAATTGTTCCTATTTCTCCGTTAAAAACTCCACTTCCCATTTCTTTTATCCCAAAGTTATTTTTCTCCCAATAAATATCATAATTATTTTTTATTTGCATAACCCTATCGCCAGCTCTAAAAATTGCTCCCATACTTGCCTTTTCTGGTAAATTATCAATATTTGGATTTAACTGCTCTTGTAATATTTTGTTTAACTCTTTTGTTCCGAAGCATTCCTTTTTTTGTTGGAGATAATACTTGAATATTTTGGAAAAAGTCATAATTTCCATATTTCTCTAATCTTCCTGTACATAAAGAAACTACTTGTGCTAACATTTTCTCTTGTGATGTCTCCTTTATGAAAAAGAAATCTTCGTTTGTATCTTCCTCTTCTCCTTTCTTTATAAATGCTTCGCCATTATTCACTTTGTGTGCATTCAAAATTATTTTACTTTTTGCTGCTTGTCTAAATATTTTGTCTAAGTGAATTGTTGCTATTTCTCCTGAGTTTATTAAATCTTTTAGCACACTTCCTGGACCTACTGATGCTAACTGGTCTACGTCCCCTACTAATACTAACTTTGTTCCTTGATATATACATTTTAACAAATAACTTAGCAAAAACATATCTACCATTGAAACCTCATCTACTATTATTACATCAGCATCTATTGGTGCTCCTTCATAATTACTTGTATTTTTATATAAACTATCTTCGTCAATTTTTCCAATTTCTAATAATCTATGTAATGTTGAAGCTTCTTTGTCTGTTGTCTCTGTCATTCTTTTTGCTGCTCTACCTGTTGGTGCAGCCAATATCACTTTTTTGCCTTTGGCTTCATATATTTCTATTATATTCTTTATAATTGTGGTCTTTCCTGTTCCTGGCCCACCTGTTATAATTGTCACATTATTGTCATTTACTAGTTCTAATGCCTCTTTTTGCTTTTCTGATAATTCTATTTTTGAATTTTCTTCTACCTTTTTTAATTCTGCTTTTAAATTTGCTACTTTCTTTACATTTTTTGCTTTTTGTAATCTTTTAATTAAAAATGCAATTTCCGCCTCTGTATTATAAAATGCATACAAATATACATATTCTAAACTTTCACGTTTTTCCACTACAATTTCATTTTTAACTTTTAAATTAATAATTCCATCTTCCACATTTTCTGTTGAAACATCTAACAGATTTCTTACAAACTCTATTAAATTATCTTTTAAAACACACGAATGTCCATTGTATGTACTTCTAATTAATCCATATTTTATACCACTTGCAACTCTCTTTTCATTGTCATAACTTATTCCCAAATCTAATGCCATTTGGTCTATTTGTTTAAAATCTACACCTCTTGTTAGTTCTATTAATATATATGGATTTGCTTCAATCTCTTCAATTGCCTTAGTTCCAAATAAATCAAACACTTTCTTTGCGTGCTCTGCACCTATTCCAAAACGCTCTAAAAAACCTACTATCTGCCACACTTCCCAGTTCTCTATAAAACTCTCTGACATTTCTTTTGCTTTTGCCTCTGATATTCCCCTTATTTCTGCCAATCTATTTGGTTCATATTTAAATATATGTATTGTCTCTTCTCCAAACTTTCGTATTATTCTTTTAGCTATTGTTTCTCCTATCCCTTTTATATTACCATTTGCCAAATATTTCTCTAATGCTCCCAGTGTTTGAGGCATCATCTTTTCAAAAGTATCTATTTTGAATTGCCTTCCATATTCCTTATGTTCTACAAACTTGCCAATTAACTTTAACGTATCTCCAGGATTTACAAATGGTAAATACCCTACTACTGTTGTTGTCTCTTCATCTGTCTCAAACTCTGCAATTGTGTAACTATTTATTTCATTTTTGTATATTATATCTTCTACTTGTCCTATTATTTCCATTTACTCCTCCTAAAATTTATCTTTTCCTAGTCTATCACAATTTCACTATGTTTTCAAGAGCTTGTCAACGGATTGCCAACGGGGACGGACCTTTTTGGCAATTTTTTGCCATTGGGGACAGACCTTGTTTGGTTTAGAATATTGCCAAAAGAAAAAGACAGTATTAACTGTCTTTCTCTTTGACTGAGAAGAAAAAACCTACGCAAAAATGGTCGCCTTCTGGAACGTAATGTTCCTTTTTGAAGTTTACTCTTTCTGGCATCTTTCCCGGATGTTTGTGTGACCAAGTTCCATTTTCATCTCTTCTTAAGAAGTGATAGTATCCATCATGAATACCTCTTTTCAAATAGATTATGTATTCTCCCTTTTGCGGTTTATACTTTTCATCTACTTGCTTGATTTCAAGTCCGAAATACTTTCCTTCTTCGATTATTGTTGCTATGAGCTCTTCATTAGTGGCATTATATTTTCGCCTTTTCCCAATAAAGTCTCCTACTAATGCAAAATATGGATATTTTGCATTGACCGCATATGGCCAGCAACCTTGCCATTTCAAACGGTCTCCTTTGAACCGCTTGGGATAGAATTTGGGCGGTTCTTTGAACCTCCGGTTGTGTTTTTCCTTCTCTACTTCAATTCTCATTTGTATATACCTCCATAGGTTTCATCCTCTATTATACCATAATTTAGCATAAAGTGCAATCATTATACTCATTTTTAAGTATTTTTTCATTCTTTATGTTGATTTCTGTTTGTTTTATGTTTCGTCCACACTATCCATTATTTCTTTGCATTCTTTCCAGCTTAGTACTTTCAAGCATTCATATTCTTCTGACAATTTCTTTGCAATTTCTTTTGTGTTGTCTGTTGATTTCAAATCAGCTACAATTACATTTTTTAAGTATTCCTCTCTTCCATATAATAGCTTGAATAATGTTGAACGCAAAAATCCTTCTATTTTGTCTTCTTGGTTCTTTGTTGCTATTATTAGGTATATTCCGTCTGATTTGAAGTTTGTGTATGTGCTTATGTATATGATGTTTTTTATGATTTCAAATAAACCATAAAAAGCTAATGTCCAAAATATGGTATTTAGTATAAATTCCATTTTTCTAGCCTCCTATGGTTTTATTATATGTTTGATATTTATTTATGTGATGTTTTTTTGCTCCGTCCCCAAAAACATCAAAAAAATAAACTGCTATTTGTAATAACAGTTCATTCTTTATTAATTATATTAATTGTAATATTGCAACTTCTGCTCCGTCTCCTCTTCTTGGTCCAGCTTTGATTATACGTGTGTATCCACCTACGTTTTTACCAGCATATTTTGGAGCTATTTCATTGAATAATTTTGATGTTAAATCTACATCTTTAACTTTGTTTAATGTTTTCATCATTTTTCTTCTAGCATTTAATCTAGATGGCATATCTTTTTGTCTTTTTTCAGTAGTTTCTTCTTTTACTACTTTTAGGTATTCTTTACCGTTTTTGCTTTTTACTAATTCTGTTTCTTTGTTACCTTTTGCATCTAGTTTTGCTTTTACTACTTTAACGTCTACCATTTCGAAGTTATCTTTTTCTTTTATTGCAAGTGATATTAAACTATCTGCCATTGCTTTTACTTCTTTTGCTCTTGCAAGTGTTGTTTCAACTTTTCCATGCATGATAAGGTCTGTTGTTAAAGTTTTAAGCATTGCCATTCTTATATCTGTTGGTCTACCTAATTTTCTATTTGTTGCCAATTTTTTCACCTTCCTATTCTCTTTTTATGTCAAGGGATATAATAAGACGTTCCCTTTATTTTTAATTATTCGTCTTCGTCTGCAAAATTTAGTCCTAATGAACGTAATTTTGCTGTTACTTCATCAAATGATTTTTTACCTAAATTTCTTACTTTCATCATTTCTGCTTCAGATTTATTTGTTAGGTCTTCAACTGTGGCAATTCCTGCTCTTTTTAGACAGTTGAATGATCTTACAGATAATTCTAATTCTTCTATTGACATTTCTAATACTTTTTCTTTTTTAGATTCTTCTTTTTCTATCATTACTTGTGTGTTTTTTGCAGCTTCTGATAGGTCTATAAATAATTCTAAATGTCCTGTCATTACTTTTGCAGCTAAGCTAAGTGCTTCATGTGCTTTTATGCTTCCGTCTGTCCAAACTTCTATTGTTAGTTTGTCATAATCTACCATTTGTCCAACTCTTGTGTTTTCTACTTGGTAGTTTACTTTCTTAACAGGTGTATAGATTGAATCTATTGGAAGTACTGATATGTCTTGGTTTGGTTTTTTATTTTTTTCAGCAGAGTTGTACCCTCTACCTCTGTCAGCTGTCATTTCCATTTTTAGGCTTCCACCTTCAGAAACTGTAGCTATATGTAAGTCAGGATTTAGTATTTCAACTGTTCCGTCTGATATGATGTCACCAGCTGTAACTTCTCCTTCTCCTTTGAAGTCTATTCTTAGTGTTTTTTCTTCTACTTCATCAAATTTTAATCTTACATTTTTTAGGTTTACAATTATTTCTGGTACATCTTCTACTACATTTGATATTCCTGAAAATTCATGTAATACTCCATCAATTTTTACGCTTGTTATACTACATCCAGGAAGTGATGAAAGTAAAATTCTTCTTAAAGAATTTCCTATTGTTACTCCATAACCTCTTTCTAATGGTTCACATACAAATTTTGCATAGTTCTTTGCATCATTAACCTCTAGACATTCAATATTTGGCTTTTCAAATTCTATCATTTTTACCTCCTAATATTTGAGAACTGCTCTCAAACTTTTTAAACTATTTAGGTTTTTCTTAAAGTAAATTCTAAAAGTTTTTATTAACCTTTTTATATTACTTATAATTATTATTTTGAGTAAAGCTCTACTATTAAATGTTCTTCAATTGGAATATCAACATCTTCTCTAGACGCTAATCTGATTACTTTACCACTTAATTTTTCGCTGTCTTTTTCAAGCCAAGCAGGTACTGGTCTTTTTGCTGATTCTTCTACATTGATTTTTATAGTAGCGTTGTCTTTTTTGCTTTCTCTAACTGTGATTACATCTCCTGCTTTTACTAGGTAAGATGGTATATCTACTCTTTTTCCGTTTACTTCGAATTGTGCGTGATTTACAAATTGTCTTGCTTGTGCTCTTGATGTTCCAAATCCTAATCTGTAAACTACGTTATCTAATCTACTTTCTAATATTTGTAATAAGTTTTCACCTGTTACACCTTTTTTATTAGAAGCCATTTCAAAGTATTTTCTAAATTGTTTTTCTCCAACTCCATAATATGCTTTTGTTTTTTGTTTTTCTCTTAATTGTGTTCCGTATTCAGAAAGTTTTGCTCTTTTTTGTCCGTGTTGTCCTGGTGCGTAGTTTCTTCTTGAGATACTACATTTGTCAGAATAACATCTTTCACCTTTTAAGAACAATTTTTGTCCTTCTCTACGGCATCTACGACATTGTTCGTCTTTATATCTTGCCATTTTTTTACTCCTTTCTTTTGACAGTGGGATTTTCTTTTATCCCGTTTATATTTCGTTTATTTTACACTCTTCTTCTTTTTGGTGGTCTACATCCGTTGTGTGGTATTGGTGTTACGTCTTTTATTGCACTTATTTCTAAACCTGCTGTTTGAAGTGCTCTTATTGCAGCTTCTCTACCAGCTCCTGGTCCTTTAACAAATACTTCAACTGATTTTAAACCATGTTCCATTGCAGCTTTTGCAGCTGTTTCTGCAACTTGACCTGCGGCAAATGGTGTGCTTTTTCTTGAACCTTTGTATCCTAGTTCTCCAGCACTTCCCCATGCTATTGCATTTCCTTGTGTATCTGTGATTGTAACTATTGTATTATTAAAACTAGAATGAATATGTGCTGCACCTTTTTCGATGTTTTTTCTATTTCTTCTAGCTACTTTTTTTGTTGTTACGTTTTTAGCCATTTTGCATCTTCCTCCTCGATTTTATCTATTTTTTACTCTTACTAACTAATTTTCTAGGACCTTTTCTAGTTCTAGCATTAGTTTTAGTTCTTTGACCTCTAACTGGTAATCCTTTTCTATGTCTTAAACCTCTGTAACATCCGATTTCTGTAAGTCTTTTGATGTTTAATGCTACTTCTCTTCTTAGATCACCTTCAACTGTATAAGCTTCGTCAATTACTTTTCTTATATCGTTTACTTGATCATCTGTTAAGTCTTTTATTCTAGTATCTGGGTTTACTCCAGCTTTTTCAAGAATTTTTCTAGAGCTTGATACACCTATTCCATAAATGTATGTAAGTCCTATTTCTACTCTTTTTTCTTTAGGTAAGTCTACTCCTGCTATACGAGCCATATTTTTTTGCACCTCCAAAATATTTTTTGTTTTTTATTATTAGTTGTTTTTAGATTTCTAAAGGTGAAATGCACTAGCGTTTACTCTAGCCTCTTTAGAATTCTTCAAAACATATATATAAACACAAATTTGATATGTAACCCCTAAAATATTTTTCAGGGTTCACAGCCGCTACCTAATTTGTGTTGTTAACTTGTTTAAGGAATTAACCTTGTCTTTGTTTGTGTTTAGGGTTTTCGCATATTACTCTAATTACACCTTTTCTTTTTATTACTTTGCATTTATCGCATATTGGTTTTACTGATGGTCTTACTTTCATTACCTAGCACCTCCTTGGTTTGCTTTGTTAATATATTTTTGGGTTAATTTTTTACTTCATTTGTTTATTTAGCTCTCCATGTAATTCTTCCTCTTGTTAAGTCATATGGTGAAAGTTCTACTTTTACCTTGTCCCCAGGTAAGATTTTAATATAGTTCATTCTTAATTTACCTGATATATGAGCTAATATTTGATGTCCATTTTCAAGTTCTACCTTGAAGTTTGTGTTTGGTAAGGCTTCTACTACTGTGCCTTCTACTTCTATAACATCTTCTTTTGCCAATTTTTTCCCCTCCTATTAAGAGTTTTTTAGTAGTCATTATGTAAAATTTGGCAATTACACATAATAACTACTATATTATACATCATCATTTAAGGATTGTCAACACTTCTGGTTCTTTTTCTGTAATTAAAATTGTATTTTCATAATGAGCCGCTAAAGAACCGTCTTCTGTTACTATTGTCCAGCCGTCGTCAAGCTCTAAAATATTGTGTTTTCCTTGTATTACCATTGGCTCTATTGCAAGGGTCATACCTGGTTCTAGTCTAATTCCTTTTCCTGCTTTTCCGTAATTTGGAATTCCTGGGTCTTCGTGCATTTCTCTACCAATTCCGTGTCCTTGGAATTCTCTTACTACTGAATATCCTTGTGAATGAACATATTCTCCAATTGCGTGGCATACGTCACCAATTCTGTATCCTGGCTTTGCATATTTTATTCCTTCAAAAAATGCTTGTTTTGTTACTTCTACTAGTCTTCTTGCTTCTTTTGATACATTTCCTATCATAAATGTTCTTGCTGCATCTCCATTAAATCCATTTTTTAAAGCTACTGTGTCTATGCTTACTATGTCTCCATCTTTTATAATTTTATTTTTTGATGGAACTCCGTGTATTACTTCGTCATTGATCGATACACATATTGATGCTGGATATGGTGGAACTCCTCTTATTCCTACGTCATATCCCTTTTCTGCTGGAATTGCACCTTCTGATCTTATTATTTTTTCTGCTATTTGGTCTAATTCCCATGTTGACATTCCTGGTTTTATTTCTTTTTCTAGTTTGTCGTATAAAACGGCTACAACTCTACAAGCTTCTCTCATTAGTTCTATTTCTTTTTTTGATTTGATTGTTACCATTTTTTGACGCCTTCTTTCTAATTCTTTATTTATTATTTTTAACTTAGTATAAGCTAAGCTTATAAAATTTAATGCTACTTAATTTGTTTCATATTATATTTAGAAATTTTCTTCTATATATTTAACTACGTCCTCTGCTACATCTTTTCCTAATTTGTTAATACTTTTACTAACTACTGCTGAATATAAATTTCCTTTTTTCTCGTAATATTCTACAAGTGGGCTTGTTTGCTCAAAATAGCTATTTAATCTTGATTTTACAGTTTCTACTGTATCATCTTTTCTTTGCACTAGCTCTGAACCGCACTTGTCACATATTCCTTCTTGTTTTGGTGGGTTTAGTTGTAAGTTGAAAATTGTTTTACATTCTTGATTTGAGCATACTCTTCTATTTACTATTCTTTCTATTATTTCCTCTTCTGGTGTTGTTAAATTTATTACTATATCTATTTTTTTATTTTCCGCTTCTAACATTTTATCTAATTCTTCGGCTTGTTTTACTGTTCTTGGGAAACCGTCTAGTATAATTCCGCTTTGTACGTCTTTTTCTTTTAGTCTGTCTTCTACTAAGCCTATTGTTACATCATCTGGAACTAATGCTCCTTTTGATATATAGCTTTCTGCTAGCTTTCCTAGTTCTGTTCCTTCTTTCATGTGTTTTCTAAAAATGTCTCCTGTTGATACTTGTGGTATTTTTAGTTCTTTCTCTAAAATTCCCGCAATTGTTCCTTTCCCTGTTCCTGGTGCTCCTAACATGATAATATTCATATTTTTTATATCCTCCTTGTCAAAAAATTTTGCCCCTAATTTTGTTAGAGGCTTAATTCCTTTTTTTAACATTTATATTTTAGCTCATTTGAACTATTTTGTCAATCACATATTTACAGTTTATATCATTATATGTTATAATTATTTTTGTAAAGCAAAAATAGATGGAGGTATAAATATGTCACTAGTATATGAAGATGAAACAAATCAAGCTCTTTTCCAAAATAGCTGCTTAGCACTAACTATCAGAAAAGAATATCAAATTCAAACAACATATAAAGTATTCAATAAAAGCTTAACAGTTAGTTTCAAATCTATATTTGCTGGGGCTGTATTAACAATATTAAATATATTTATTTAAATTTTTTATCTAATTTTTGAATTTGTTTTTGAGTATAAATTACAAATTCATTTTTTTCGCCTACTTGGCCTATATGACTGCCATACCTGATAATTTCTTCTTTTAAAGCTTTAAGGTCTTCCTTGCTTTTTACTTTTTTAAACAATGGTTTAAAATATTCTGTATAGCACAATTTTTGCACTGCTAAAAAATGATTTTGAATTTCTCCGGGTGTATATTTTTATTCTTTTTTCTAAAGCTTTTTTATTTTTTGTTTTTTTAAGTTCTCTTCTATCATTAGCGATTTTATCTCTTGCATTCATCATTTTATCAAAAGAATTTCTTAAAAAATCATATGATTTCTTACCTGCGAATTTTTCAAAAGCTTCTTTAAAATCATCTGTATTTTCTAATATGCTTGTCAACAATTCTTTATATCCTAATACATATGTTATTTGTTGCAACAATGCACATAATATTGGAAACGATTTATTTTGGATTGACTTTACTTTTATTCCAAAATAATTTGTGTTTTCTTGTTTTTTGTTAAATGCAAGCGAAATTATTAGTTGTATAGCAACCTCGTTTATGGCAAGGCCAGTTATTATATATCCATGTAATTTGCATAGGCCCATTTGTTCTGGCATTGCCCCTATGTTGTTTTCTTGGTTGCATTGTATGTAGTGAATTATTTCATGAAACATTGTTTCATCTATTTCTTTTATGTTTTCTTCGTCTCTCATATAAATTGAGTTTGTAGAAACTATATAATTAACATTTGTATATTGTTCTGGTATTTTGGCTAAATACATCTTTGATTTTACAATATGTTCATACATATAGTTTCCGTCAAAATCAACCATTATTGTCTCTATTTTTTTTATAACTTCTCTTGCAATTCGCTCTATTTCAACTTGTGTAAGTTCTCTGATAGGCTTTATATTATATCTTTTTAGTTCATGATTTTTTTCCATATGGCTATCCTTTCTTCATAAACTTTGTTAATGCTTTTTGTAGTTCTTTGAAGTCTATTGGTTTTGATATATGTTCATTCATTCCGGCTTTTTCTGCTTGAATTATATCATCTGCAAATGCATTTGCTGTAACTGCTAATATTACCACACTTCTTGCGTCTCTTCTTGGCAATCTTCTAATACATGATGTTGCTTCATATCCGTCCATAACAGGCATTTGTACGTCCATTAATATTGCGTCAAAATATCCTTCTACACTGTTTCTAAATATGTCTACTGCTTGTTTTCCGTCAAATGCTTGTGTTATTTTTACTCCTTGCATTTCAAGTATTTCTGTTGCAATTTCCATATTTAACTCATTGTCTTCTACAAGTAAGATTCTTTTTCCTTTTAGTTCTTGTAAATATTCTTTGCTTTCATCTTTATTTTCTTCTTCTATTTCTTTTATTGTTTCTAGTGGTAATACTATTGAAATTTCGCTACCTTTTCCTGGTTCACTGTTTATTTCTATTTGTCCATTTAATGTTTGTACATTATTTTGTACAATTACCATACCTAGACCTGTTCCATTCATTTCTTCTGAGTGAAATCTAGTTTCTCTTTCAAATGGCACATATATCTTTTTCAAAAATTCTTTACTCATTCCAATTCCGTCGTCTACTATTCTGAATGTATATTTAGAAACAAATTTACCTTCAATTTCATTTATTTCAACACGTACGTTTCCACCTTTTCTTGTATATTTTAATGCATTTGATACTATGTTATTTATAATTTGTCTTATTTTTCCCCAGTCGCTTAAAACATAGTCATGTTTTATGTTGCATTCAATTTCAAAGTTTTTATGTTGTATAAATGCTTGTTCTTTAAATACCATAAGTGTATCTTCTAGTGATTTTGCAATATTAAATTGAGTTTTTGTGATTAATGGCATATTTTCTTCAATTCTAGAAACTTCTAGTATGTTGTTTATAAGTTCTAATAATTGTGAACTTGATATATTTATTTTTCTTAAATAATCCATTACTCTTTCTTTGTCGTCAGGTTGTGATATTGCCATGTTAGAGAAATTTATAATTGCGTTCAATGGTGTTCTCATATCGTGAGACATATTTGAGAAAAATCTATTTTTTGTTTGTGTTGCTGATCTCATTGCTACAAGTGATTCTCTTAAAACTTCTTTTTCTTCTAGTTCTTTTTCTTTTCTTGCGTCTGCGTCTTGGAATGCAAATATAACTTCTGTTCTATTTTTTCTTACATATTCTTCGCTATATAACATTCTAACATTTACCCATTTAAATTCGCTATTAAATGCTCTTCTAAAATCTCCACCAAAGCTTTTTACGTTATTTCTTACTAATCTACGTATATTTTCTATCGAGAATGTTTCTTTAAATTCTTCATATGCTTCTTTTTCCATTATATTTTGAGTAAACTCAACAAATGAGTTGTAGTCTCCTGTTTGTGGAATAGATTGTATATATTCTGAGCCTTTTAATATTGTATACTCTTCTTTTTCAAAATCTACTAGGTAAAGTGCGTAATATGAGTCACTTAGCACGTTTGTTATTCTTGAATATAAAGATTTTCCTTTTTCTGCTCTTCTTTCTGAAAATGCTAAATATAATATTAAGATTGAGAATAATACAGTTGTGCTATAATAAGCAATTAATATAATTCTAGTGCTGTTTAACATATCTCCATATGATGTTTTCACAAGAATTTTCCAACCGTTGTATGTTTCTATTGTATATAGTCCTGCTCTTGAGCTTATTCTCTCGCTTTCTGAAGATAAATTAACAATTTCTTCTTCTTTAATTTTTAGTTTTGAATATATTTCATCTATGTGTTTCTCTTCTTGGTTTGTTTTTGTGTTTTGTTCACTATCACCTTGATGTATTATATTTCCTGCTGCATCTGTTATGTAGTAACTTGTACCCTTAGGGAATATTTCTATATCTGACCATGTTGCTATTCGTTCTGGGAAAATATCTATTGCTAACATATCATTTGTGCCTGCTATTTTCATCGCTGCTGTTACTATTGGTTCTTTTGTTTGGCTAGAATATTTAGCGTTTGTGTATATTATTTCACCATTATTTGTTTCTTTAACTTTTTGGTACCATTCTGTTTTAGTATAATCTTGTTCGTTTTCTTGGTTATCAGCAGTATAATATTTATTGTCTATTACTGCATATATTTTTGCATTGTCTACTTCTAATATTTTTCCATAATTGTTAATAACTTTTTCTAATTGGTCTTTATTTATATTTCTTCTATTTTCTTCTTTTAATTCTTGTATTTTTACTGCTACCGTTTTTAGTAATGCTTCATTTTTTCTAAAATATGTCTCTTGTGTTGATTTTATTTTTTGTGGTATTTCTCCCCCCATATCTTCTAAACTATTTGTAAATTGCCCACTTGCAGTTATTAAAAGGACTGCACCTATTATAAACCCAACTAATAAAAAAGCTGTTATCAAAAATTTGTGATTTTTTCTATCTATTTCTTTTCTTATTTTTTGCATTTTTTCCACCCTTTCATTAATTTATATTTTCAATTACTGTTATAGTGTGTTTATAGTCTTCTTGCAATCTTTGATAGATTTCTTGTGTGTTTTCATATTGTTTGTTTCTTATTGTTTGTACAAGTTCATTGCTAATAGAAAATAAATTTTCTAGACTTAGATTACCTGCTACTCCTTTTAGTGTGTGTGCTTTTTTTTCAATTTCTTCGTAGTCGCCTTTTTCCCATGCTTGTTCTAGTTCATTGTAAGTATTTTCTTGTAAAAATCTTTTTAAAAAACGTTGATATATTGCTTCTGAACCGCCAAATCTAGTTAGCGCAGCATTATAATCAATGTTTAATTCTTTGCTTGCTTCTTGTAGATCCATTTTTCTACACATCCCCTTTTTTTGGTTTTATTTGCCTATTATATTATCATAAATTTTGTTTTTTTTCAATAGACTAAAACGTAAAAATCTTGCCACTGGGGACGGACCTTTTTGGCAATTTTTTGCCAAAAAGGTCCGTCCCCAGTGGCAAAAAATTGCCAAAAAGGTCCGTCCCTTCTGGCAATTTTTATTCTATTCTAAGAATCCTTTATAGTGTCTCATTGCTAATTGAGATTCTAATTGTTGAACAGTTTCTAATGCAACTCCTACAACGATTAGTATTGATGTACCACCAAATGCTATGTTTAGATTTGTAAATCTTAACAACATTGGAAGTATAGCAATTACTGCTAAGAATAATCCACCAAACCATGTTAATTTTGATATGATTGATGATAAATATTCTGTTGTTGGTTTTCCAGCTCTAATTCCTGGAATAAATCCACCATTTTTCTTAATATTGTTTGATACTTCTGCTGGGTTGAATGTTGCATAAGTATAGAAAAATGTGAATGCTACGATTAATAGTAAATAAACAAGTGCGTTTGCTAGAGAGTATCCCCATCCTACACTTGATGTTGATGTAGCGATTGAGAATTTATATAACCCTGCTAAAAATCCTGTTTGATTTGCTATATCTTGTACAAATATTTGTATAATCATAGCTGGGAACGTCATAAAGCTGCTTGCAAAGATTACTGGCATTACTCCTGCCATAGCAAGTTTTAATGGAATGTGTGTGCTTTGTGCACCAACCATTTTTCTTCCTACTACTTTTTTAGAGTATTGTACTGGAACTCTTCTTTCTGCTTGTTGTACAAATACAACTCCTGCAACTAAGATTATTGCTCCAATTATAACTCCTAATGCTGTTAGTAATCCTGTTGTGCTAAATCCTGTGCTTGTAAATACTAAATTCCAAACTGTTACTACTCCGCTTGGTAATCTAGATATAATTCCTATGAAAATTAATAATGATATTCCATTACCAATTCCCTTGTTTGTGATTTCTTCACCTAACCACATTAGTACTGATGTACCTGCTACAAGTCCTGTTACTACTAATAGACCTGTTAAGAATGTGTTGTCTACAAATATTCCTGTAGATTTGTATGATAGATAAATACCTATACCTTCTACTACTGCAAGTACAATAGTTAACATTTTTGTATATCTATTTATCTTCTTTCTTCCTTCTTCTCCACCCTCTTTAGTTAATTTTTCTAAAGCTGGAATTATCATTGCTAATAATTGAATAACAATTGAAGCTGTTATGTATGGGCTGATTGTCATTGCGAAAACAGAAAATCTTGAGAAAGCTCCTCCTGATATCATATCTATTAATCCTGCAATTCCGTTTGTTCCTCCCATAGCCTCGTTTAATGCTACACTATTTACTCCTGGTACTGTTATATAGCATCCTAATCTGAATATTACTATTAATAACAATGTATATAATAATCTTTTTCTTACATCAGGTGTCTTTAACGCGTTTTTTATTGTTTTAAACAATTAAATCACCTCTGCCTTTCCGCCTAAAGCTTCGATTTCTTCTTTTGCTTTCGCTGTAAATCTTGTAGCTTTAACATTTAATTTTTTCTCTAATTTTCCTGTTGCTAATACAACGATACCATCATTGATTTTTCCTATAATTCCTTCTTCTAATAGACTTTCAGCTGTAACATCTGTTGCTTTTGATTGATTTAACATTTTGAATGTTACTTCTGTATAAGTATTAGCATGAATATTTGTAAATCCTCTTTTTGGTAATCTTCTATATAATGGTGTTTGACCTCCTTCGAAGCCTCTTCTTACTCCACCACCACTTCTTGCTTTTTGTCCTTTATGACCTCTTCCAGATGTTTTTCCGTTTCCAGAAGCCATACCACGACCTACTCTATTTCTTTTTACTTTTTTTGCAGTTGGTTTTAAATCGTCTAATTTCATTTGAGCTTGCACCTCCTCTTCTTTTATTTGTATTTTCTTATAAAATCTCTTCTACTTTTTTACCTCTTTTTTTAGCTACGCTTTCAAGTGTTTGCATTGATTTTAATCCTTCAATTGTAGCATAAACAACGTTTCTTGGATTGTTTGTTCCAATAACTTTTGTTCTGATGTTTTTATATCCTGCAAGCTCTAATACTGGTCTAACGCTTCCTCCAGCGATAACTCCAGTACCGATAGCAGCTGGTTTTAACATAACTTTTGCACTACCAAATGTTCCAACAAATTCGTGTGGTACTGTTGTTTCAACAATTGGTACTTCTACTAAATTCTTTTTAGCTTCTTGGATTGCTTTTCTGATAGCATCTGGAACTTCGGCTGCTTTACCATTTCCAACTCCAACGTGACCGTTTTCGTCTCCAACAACTACTACTGCACTAAATCTAAAAGTTCTACCACCTTTAACAACTTTTGCAACTCTGTTGATAGCAACAACTTTTTCTTTTAATTCATTTCTTTCTTCCATGAGTCTTTGTTTTTCCTCCTTTTTAATTTTTAACTAAAATACTAAACCGCCTTCTCTTGCAGCTTCTGCTAATTCTTTAACAACTCCGTGATAAATATATCCACCACGATCGAATACTACTGTTGTAATTTTTTTATCTGCTGCTTTTTTAGCAATTAATGTTCCTAATTCTTTTGCTGCTTCTTTATTAGCATGTTTTGTTTTAACATCTTTATCTAATGTTGAAGCTGCAACTAATGTTTTTTCTGCAACGTCATCAATTATTTGTACATATAAATTTGTATTACTTCTATATACGCATAATCTTGGTCTTTCAGCTGTTCCAGATATTTTTCTTCTTACTCTAGCATGTCTTCTAGTTCTTTCCATTTTTCTATCTGTTTTCTTAACCATTTTTATTACTCCTTTCTTAGTAATCTTCTTCTATAATTTTGATTAAATTCGGTATATTGTGCATTTTTGATATTTATTACAAGCTGAAGGCGTACATAGGTACGTCGAAGTTTGAAATAAATAGCGAAAATGTGCAAGATATTGGATTTAATCGAAATTTATTTTCCAGTTTTACCTTCTTTACGTCTAATAACCTCATCAGCATACTTAATACCTTTACCTCTATAAACTTCAGGTGGTCTTTTAGTTCTTATAACTGCTGCTGTTTGCCCAACTAATTCTTTATCAATTCCCTTAACAATAATTGTATTAGCATTAGGAACATCAAAAGTAATTCCTGCTGGTGCTTCGAATACTACTGGATGTGAATAACCTAATGTTAAATTTAAGTTATTTCCTTGTTTTGCAACTCTGTAACCAACACCATTAATTTGTAATTCTTTGCTGTATTCATGAGTTACACCTGTTATCATATTATTAATTAAAGTTCTTGTTAAACCATGTAAACTTCTGTTAGCAGGTTCGTTATCTGGTCTTGTAACTTTAATTTCGTTTCCATTCATTTCTACAGAAATATTTTTATGTATTTCTCTTTCTAATGTACCTTTTGGTCCTTTAACAGAAATGTGTTTTCCATCAATTTTAACTTCAACACCTTCTGGTACTATAATAGTTTTATTTCCTATTCTTGACATTTGGTTTTTGCCTCCTTTTCCTTTCAATTTCTTAAAATTGATTAAAAATTGCTGTTTTTAATCGATTTTTACCATACGTAAGCTAATACTTCTCCGCCTACGCCTAATTCTCTAGCTTGTTTATCTGTTTTTAAACCCTTAGATGTAGAGATTATTGCAATACCTAATCCATTAAGAACTTTTGGTAATTCATCCTTAGATGCATAAACTCTTAATCCTGGTTTACTAATTCTTTTTAATCCGTCGATAACTCTAGTTCCTTTTTCATCATACTTTAAAGTAATTCTGATAATTCCTTGAGTATCGTCTTTGATTTCTTCAAAAGATTTAATATATCCTTCGTTGAATAATATTTCAGCAATTCCTAGTTTCATGTTAGAAGCTGGGATATCAACTGTTTTATGTTTTGAACTATTTGCATTTCTAATTCTTGTTAACATATCTGCTATTGGATCTGTAATGTTCATTTATTACGTACCTCCTTTTCCTTTTTTTCTTATAACTTTATCTTTAAAACGAATTTAAATTAGTATATTGTGCATTTTTGTGAATTAAGCAGGCTGAAGTCGTACTCTTGTACGTCGAAGTCTGATTAATGAAACAAAAATGTGCAAGATGCTGATTTAAATTTGTTTTCTACCAGCTAGCTTTCTTAACTCCTGGAATCTCTCCCTTATGAGCTAATTCTCTAAAGCATACACGGCAAATACCATATTTTCTAATATAAGCATGTGGTCTACCACATAATTTACATCTATTATATTCTCTAGTTTTATATTTTTGTGGTCTAGCTTGTTTTACTTTCATTGAAGTTTTAGCCATAGTTTTACTCCTTTCCTTTGACTAATTAATTTTTAAAAGGCATACCTAAAAGTGTTAATAGCTCTTTAGACTCTTCGTCTGATTTAGCTGTTGTTACAAATATAATATCCATACCTCTTAATTTATCAACTTTATCGTATTCGATTTCTGGGAATATTAATTGTTCTTTAATACCCATAGAGTAGTTACCTCTACCATCAAAAGAATCTTTTGAAACTCCTCTAAAATCTCTTACTCTTGGAAGAGCTACATTGAATAATTTGTAAGCAAAATCATACATTTTATCTGCTCTTAAAGTTACTTTGCATCCAATGTTTGCACCTTCTCTTAATTTAAATGCTGCTATTGATTTTTTAGCTTTTGTTATAACTGGTTTTTGACCTGTTATAATGCTTAAATCATTCATAGCATTTTCTAAAGCTTTAGGATTTTCTTTTAAATCTCCTAATCCTATATTTATTACAATTTTATCAAGTTTTGGAACTTGCATAACTGATTTATAATTAAATTTTTTCATTAATGCTGGGATTACTTCATTTTGATATTGTTCTCTTAATTTTTCCATTATGTATTAATCCTCCTTTCTTATCTTATTTTAATTTTGCTCCGCATTTTTTGCAAACACGTACTTTTTCTTCTTTTTCTACACTATATCCAACTTTTGTAGTTTTTCCACATTTAGGGCATACTACGTTTACTTTTGCTGCTGGAATAGCACATTCTACTGATATTATTCCGCTTTCTTCGCCTTGTTTTCTAGCTTTAACGTGTTTTTTTCTAACGTTTACGCCTTTAACAATAACTTTATTTGTTGCTGGGATAACTTCTAAAACTTCTCCTGTTTTACCTTTGTC
Source organism: uncultured Clostridia bacterium (assembly GCA_949538735.1). GTDB lineage: Bacteria > Bacillota > Clostridia > TANB77 > CAG-508 > CAG-269. The sequence goes on along the minus strand of CATGLK010000002.1, from coordinate 112,280 downwards.
GTTTCCTGATAAAACTTGGACGTTGTCTCCTTTTCTTATTTTCATTGAGACTTTACCTCCTTTTTCTATTTTTTATATTCGTTACTTAAAATTAATTCAAAATGGTAAGATGTGCATTTTTGATATTTATTGCAAGCCGAAGGTGTACTTTTGTACATCGAGGTTTGAAATAAATAACGAAAATGTGCAGGTTGCCGTTTTCAATTAATTTTCTATAATACTTCTGGAGCAAGTGATAGAATCTTCATATAATCCTTCTCTCTTAGCTCTCTTGCAACAGGCCCAAAGATACGTGTTCCTTTTGGTGTTCCGTCTTCTTTAATTATAACTGCTGCATTTTCATCAAATTTTACATATGAACCATCTGGTCTTCTTAAACCTTTTTTAGATCTTACTATAACAGCTTTAACAACATCACCTTTTTTAACAACTCCACCTGGTGTTGCTGATTTAACAGATGCAACTATTACGTCTCCAATGTTTGATGTTTTTCTATATGAACCACCTAAACATCTGATACACATAATTTCTTTTGCTCCTGTGTTGTCTGCTACTTTTAATCTTGTTTGTTGTTGAATCATTATGGTTTCTCCTTTCCCTATTTGTCAGGGGACACATCTTTCTCTTGGGTATTGTTTTGTGGACAAGAAATGTCCCCTACCCTTGTGAATGAGTGATTACCCTTTATTAGATTTATTAGAATTTTATTATTTTATAATAGCTTTTTCTACAACTTCAACTACTCTCCATCTTTTATCTTTAGAAAGTGGTCTTGTTTCCATTACTTTTACTTTGTCACCTATTTGGCATACATTTTCTTCATCATGTGCTTTTAATTTATATGTTCTTTTTACAGTTTTTCCATAAACACCGTGTCTAACACTTGTTTCAACAGCTACTACAACTGTTTTGTCCATTTTGTTAGATGTTACTGTTCCAACCATAACTTTACGAAGATTTCTTTCTTCCATTTAGATTTCTCCTTTCTATCGATTGTCAGGGGACATATCTTTCCCCTGGGTCACTTCTTTAGGGATAAGATATTTCCCCTCCCCTTGTGAATAAGGGATGACCGTTATTTTCAATTCGAAACTTTTATTATGCTTTGCTTTCAGCTATTTTTCTCTCTGTTAATACAGTATTTATTTTAGCTATATCTTTTTTTACTTCTTTTATTTTCATTGGATTATCTAATCCGTTTGTAGCTAAACTAAATTTTAATTTGAATAATTCTGTTTTTAGTTCACCTAATTCTTTCTCTAAATCTGGTGAAGACATTTCTCTTATTTTATTTATCTTCATCATTTTCACCTACCTTTTCAGTTTCTCTTGCTACAAATTTTGTTTTGTTAGGTAGTTTGTTCATAGCAAGTCTTAAGGCTTCTCTTGCAGTTTCTTCTGGTACACCTGAAATTTCAAACATTACTCTTCCTGGTTTTACAACTGCTACCCAATATTCTGGAGCACCTTTACCTTTACCCATACGAGTACCGATTGGTTTTGCTGTTATTGGTTTGTCTGGGAATATTTTAATCCAAACTTTTCCACCTCTTTTAATATAACGAGTCATAGCAATTCTGGCTGCTTCAATTTGATTTCCTGTAACTAAAGCTCCTGTTACAGCTTGTATTCCGTATTCTCCATCTGTAACTTTATTTCCTCTTGTTGCTTTTCCTCTCATTCTACCTTTTTGCATTTTTCTATGTTTTGTTCTTTTTGGCATTAATGGCATTATTTGTTTCCTCCTTCCACTGGTCTTTCTGGAAGAACTTCTCCTTTATATATCCAAACTTTTACACCGATTTTTCCGTATGTTGTATCTGCTTCTGCAAATCCATAATCGATATCAGCTCTTAAAGTTTGTAGTGGAATATTTCCTTCTTTATAGAATTCAGTTCTAGCCATGTCTGCTCCACCTAATCTACCAGATACAGCAGTTTTAATTCCTAATGCACCTGATTTGATTGATTTTTGCATACATTGTTTCATTGCTCTTCTGAATGAAACTCTTCTTTCTAATTGTCCAGCGATATTTTCAGCTACTAATTGAGCATCTGTATCTATGTTTTTAACTTCTACTATATTTAAGTTAACGTCTTTACCTACTAATTTAGCAAGTTCTTCTTTAACGCTTTCTACTCCTGCTCCACCTTTTCCGATTACAATTCCTGGTTTTGCAGTGTGTAAATTTACTTTTACAGCTTTTGCTGTTCTTTCTATTTCAATTTTAGAAATTCCAGCAAGGTATAATTTTTTCTTTAAAAATTTACGTATTTTTTGGTCTTCTACTAAATAGTCTGCAAAATTTCTAGAATCTGCATACCATTTAGAGTTCCAATCTTTAATGATTCCAACTCTTACTCCTGTTGGATGTACTTTTTGTCCCATTTTAAATGAGTCCTCCTTTCTTTTTTATGCTCTTTCCTTTAATACGATTGTAATGTGACTTGTTCTTTTTCTAATTCTTACTGCTGAACCTTTTGCAGCTGGTCTAATTCTTTTTAGAGTTGGACCTTGGTTTGCATAGATTTCAGCAACATATAAATTTTCATGTTTCATATCATGATTGTTTTCAGCATTTGCAATTGCTGATTTTAATAATTTTTCTATAATTTCTGATGATGCTTTTGGTGTGAATTTTACGATTGCTAGAGCTTCATCAACATTTTTACCTCTTATTAAATCTGCAACTATCTTTACTTTTCTTGAAGATATTCTTGCATATTTAAGTGTTGCTTTAGCTTCATTCATAACAGCTGTTTCTTCCACTTTATTTCCCTCCTTAACTAATTACTTAGTTTGTTATTTTATTTTTTAGTTGTTTTGTCTCCTGCATGACCTTTATAAGTTCTTGTTGGAGCAAATTCACCTAGTTTATGTCCTATCATTTCTTCTGCTATATAGATTGGAACGTGTTTTCTTCCATCATGTACAGCTATTGTATGACCTACCATTTGTGGATATATTGTTGAAGCTCTTGACCATGTTTTTAAAACTTCTTTTTTACCTGTTTCGTTCATAGCTTCTACTCTTTTTAATAATTTTTCTTCAACAAATGGTTTTTTCTTGCTTGATCTTGACATCTAAAATGTCCTCCTTTCTATCTATTTACTGTTTCTTCTCTTTACAATAAATTTGTTAGATTGTTTCTTTTTGTTTCTTGTCTTGTATCCAAGAGCTGGTTTGCCCCAAGGTGTCATTGGTCCAGCGTGTCCTACTGGTGCTCTACCTTCACCACCACCATGAGGGTGATCTACTGGGTTCATTACAGAACCTCTAACTGTTGGTCTAATACCCATATGTCTTTTTCTTCCGGCTTTACCAATTTTAACATTTTCGTGGTCGCTATTTCCGATTACTCCGATTGTAGCTCTACATTTTGCTAAAACTAATCTCATTTCTCCTGAAGGTAATCTTACGTGTGCGTATTTTCCTTCTTTAGCCATTAATTGTGCACTTTGACCTGCAGCTTTAACTAATTTTCCACCTTGTTTTGGATTTAATTCTATGTTGTGGATTAATGTACCTACTGGAATTGAGCTGATTGGCATACAGTTTCCTGGTTTGATATCAACTGCTTCTCCTGATATTACTTTATCTCCATCTGTTAATCCTTGTGGTGCTAATATATATGCTTTTTCTCCGTCTTCATATTGGATTAATGCTATATTTGCACTTCTGTTTGGATCGTATTCGATTCCTAGAACTGTTGCTGACATATCGTCTTTTGCTCTTTTGAAATCTATTATTCTATATTTTTGTCTGTTTCCACCACCTTGGTGTCTTACTGTTATTCTTCCATATGAGTTTCTTCCTGCATTTTTTGATTTTTTTGCAAGTAATGATTTTTCAGGTGTTTTCTTTGTTACTTCTGAGAAATCTGAAACTGTCATGTTTCTTCTTGATGGTGTGTATGGTTTGAAGTGTTTCATTGCCATTTTATTTTCTCTCCTTTATTCTAATTTATTTTCCGAGTTCTTTCTCGATATTTTTAAGCTCCCATGAATTCATCAATAGAATCCTTGTATTTCTTGCTTATTTTTGTTGCTTTTCCACCTTTAGCTAGGTATGTTTTTTCTTCTGGGTTTGTATCGATTGTTACGATAGCTTTTTTCCAGTCAGATGTTTTACCTGTGTGGTATCCAACTCTTTTTTGTTTTCCGTTTACTGTCATTGTATTTACTTTTAATACTTTAACTTCAAAAAGTTTTTCAACAGCTTTAGCTATTTCAACTTTTGTAGCTTTTTTGTTTACTTTGAAAGTGTATTTACCTTCTTGTAATTGGTCGTTACTCTTTTCTGTAACAACTGGTGCAATTATTATTTCTTCTGGTAGCATTATGCGTACACCTCCTCTAATTTTTTAACAGTGTCTACTGATAAAATTAGATTGTTATATTTTAATAAATCAAATACGTTGATGTTGTTTGCTGTTATTGTTTTAACACCTTCAATGTTTCTTGCTGACATTAGAACATTTTTGTTAACTTCTGGAACTACTATTAATGTTTTTCCTTCTACTTTTAATGCCGCTAATGCATTTACCATTGATTTTGTTTTGATTTCTTTTAATTCTAATTTATCAACTACTGTTAGTTGTTTTTCTAATACTTTAGAACTTAATACTGACTTGATTGCAAGTCTTCTTTCTTTCTTATTAACTGTATATTTGTATGAACGAGGTTTTGGTCCTAGTGCTATACCACCTTTTATCCATTGTGGAGCTCTTATTGAACCTTGTCTTGCTCTACCTGTTCCTTTTTGTCTCCATGGCTTTCTTCCACCACCACGAACTTCTGCTCTTGTTTTTGTACTTTGTGTACCTTGTCTTTGATTAGCTAAGTAGTTAACTAGTACTGCGTGTACTATATTTTCATTTGGTTCAATTCCAAATACGCTTTCAGCTAATTCTATATCACTTACTTTTTTACCTTTAATATCATATACGTCTACTTTTGGCATGATTTAACTCCTCCTTCCTTTCTATTTACTAGCCTTTACAGCTGATTTTACTTTTAGAATTGCTCCTTTTGGTCCTGGAACGCTTCCTTTTACTAATATTACGTTTTTATCCATATCTACTCTTACAACATCTAAGTTTTGTATTGTAACTGTAACTCTTCCCATATGTCCTGGTAGTTTTTTACCTTTAAATACTCTTCCTGGTGTTGATGTAGATCCCATTGAACCTGGTCTTCTGTGATACATTGAACCATGTCCCATTGGTCCTCTTGATTGTCCATGTCTTTTTATAACACCTTGGAATCCTTTTCCTTTTGATGTTCCTTGAACGTCGATTTTTTCTCCTGCTGTGAAGATGTCTGCTTTTACTTCATCTCCTACTTTGTAGTTTGCTACATCGTCCATTCTGAATTCTCTTAGGTGTTTTTTGTTTGCTAGTTTTGCTTTTGCAAAATGTCCAGCTTCTGGTTTGTTGATATGTTTGTCTTTAACTTCTCCATATCCTAATTGGATAGCATTGTATCCGTCTGTTTCTATTGTTTTTACTTGTGCTACTGTGTTTCCAGCTGTTTCTATTACTGTTACTGGAATTACATTTCCTTTTTCATCAAATATTTGTGTCATACCGATTTTTTTACCGATAATTCCTTTTTTCATCTTTCTTTCCTCCTAACTATTGGCTGAATATCAATGAAAAACTTCGTCTTGCTGTGTTAAACTTCTCTCAAAAATGCTCAACGTACGCAAGTACGCTTCCGCTTTTTTCGTTCGTTTGCCTTGCAATACTCGTTTTTGATTGCTATTAATTCTTCAGCTTGGTTTTTTGTTGCTACATTATATATGTAGTTTTTAATTATAATTTGATTTCGATGTCAACACCAGCTGGTAGTTCTAATTTCATTAAACTGTCAACTGTTTTTTGTGTTGGGTATAAGATGTCGATTACTCTTTTATGTGTTCTCATTTCAAATTGTTCTCTTGAATCTTTGTATTTGTGTGGTGAACGTAAGATTGTTACGACTTCTTTTTGTGTTGGTAATGGAATAGGACCTGAAACCTTTGCTCCTGTTTTCTTAGCAGTATCTACTATCTTTTCAGCAGACTGATCTAAAACTACATGGTCATATGCTTTTAGTCTTATTCTAATTTTTTCGCTTGTTGCTACTGTGTTTGCCATTGTAATTTTCCCTCCTTCTAATATTTGTCAGGGGACACTTTTTCTTTTAGGGTAATTCTTTTGGGATAAAAAATATCCCCTCCCCTTGTTAATTAGCTTTACCCTATGATTATTACCGTGGCAAGTTAAAACGCACTCTAGTGTTTCGAATTTCTTCTATTTAAATTCCCAAAATACGCATGTTAATTCTGGGATAAGTGCTATTTTTATAAAACTTACCGCCTGGTCTTCGCCATGACATACTCCACTGAAGTTCCCTCCATTCCTACGGATCCGCAAGATGTAGCCACATTCAGTTTCTTCGCTTAATTCATGCTTATATATTATACAACGTTTACAGCCGTATGTCAACAGGTTTTTTCCATTTTTTCCAGTTTTTATGTGAAATTTAATGATGTTTTTTTGCTCCGTCCCCAAAAACATCAAAAAAGACTTTGAAAATTCAAAGCCCTTTTATTTTTATTATCCTTTTATAATCTTATCAATTGATTGTTCTCTCATTTCTTTAATCAATCCACAGCTATGATTTAACTTAGCTTGCTCATCTTCATTCAAATCAAGTTCTATCAACTCTCTAACGCCCTTGCTATTTATAATAGCTGGAACACCAATATAAATATCATCTTGACCATATTGACCATCTTTTAAATAAGTAGAAACTGTTAATATAGAATTTTCATTATCTAGAATTGCTCTTACTAATCTATTTAAAGCCATACCAATTCCATAATATGTCGCCCTTTTCTTTTCAATAATTTCATATGCTGCATTAACAACACCTTCATGAATTTTATTTAAATCTTCCATTGGATGTTTGTTATCTTTCATTATATCTACTACTTTTTTGCATCCTATGTATGCGTGATTCCAAGGAACAAATGAAGAATCTCCGTGTTCTCCCATTATATATGCATGCACATTTTTGCTAGATACTTTTAAATAATCTGCAATTAAATAACGTAGCCTTGCTGTATCTAGCACTGTTCCTGAGCCAATTACTCTACTTTTTGGTAGTCCTGATACTTCTGATACAACATGTGTCATTAAATCTACTGGATTACTTGCTACTATTATAATCCCGTCAAATCCACTTGTCATTATACTTTCTGTTATTTGTTTCATTATTTTTGTGTTTACTTCTGCTAATTCTAATCTTGTTTGACCTGGTTTTTGTGCTATTCCTGCTGTTATTACTACTATTTGTGCATCTTTACAATCTGAATAGTTTCCTGCTTTTATTATCATTTTTTGTGGTGCATATGGTAATCCATGTGATAAATCCATTTCTTCACCTTTAATTTTGTTTTCATCAATGTCTACTAGTACAAGCTCATTTATGCCCCCTCTATTTAACATAGAATATGCCATACTCATTCCGACAAATCCCGCTCCTACTAATACAATTTTACCTTTTTTCATAAATCATCACTCCTAATTGTTAAAATTTTTCGGATATAGTATATCACTCTTTATTTAATTTTAAAAGTTTTTTTCAATAATTATTTTACTTTTTCTGTAAGTTGTGATATAATTCCAACAAGAAAGCAAAGTAAGGAGTGCTATTTATGAGTTCAAATTCAAATAATGCTACTACTTTGGCAGAAAATAAGGTTTTAATCTTATACATATTAAATCTAATAGATAACGATACAAGACAAGATGATCTGTTTAAAATCATTACATCTATAAATAATATTAACTATTTTTATTTTAAACAAGTACTAACAGATTTAATTGACTCAAAGCTAGTAGGAACATATACAAAAGAAGAAGAACAAGTTATCAGAATAACTTCTGAAGGGAAAAATGCATATATTCTTACAAAAGACGTATTACCAGGACTTATGAAATTAAAAGCAGATAATATTTTTGAAAAAGAATTTGCTTTAATTGAAGAAGAGTCTTCTGTTATTGCTGAATTCATTCCAAAAAATGAGAATGATTATACTATAAAATGTAAAATTGTAGAAAATAATGAAACAATTTTTGAAGTTAGAACTTTTGCAGGCTCTCGTGAAAGAGCTAAACGCATTGTTGATAACTGGAACAAAAATGCAAAAACTATTTATCCAGAAATGTTGAATTTATTATTAAAAGATAAATAAAAACCGCAAAATTAATTGCGGTTTTCTGTTTTTGTATATTAAAAACACATTTATATAGTTTAACAATTTTTTATCTTATAATACAAATTAATGAAAATATAAAAACTTTAATCATAATATTTAAGAAAAAGCTATAATTAACACACTTAATCCCCACTTCATTAATCTTATCAAAGCCATTAACTAATCTATCAATCTCATCTTTATCAGAAATCTTAACATCTTCCATATAATCTTTTGCCAAATATCTAGCCTTAATCATAGCATCATTTTCCAAATAAATTCTAACCACATAATAAATCAAACTCAAAATCAAAAAAATTGATAAAAACATCATCTTATATGGTAGCATTTTAAATAATCCCAATGCACAAATTACAATAAAATATAAAATGTATATATTTGAAAATATAAAATTAAACATCAATATTTTTCTATCTTGAATTGAATGTAAACACTCATGCGCGATAGTTTGAATTCTTGTATATGTATTACTTATATTTGCAATAGAAATTTTATCAGTAACTGCTATGTATAAGCTAGCCTCACTTTCAGTATTTTCTTCTATTTTCACTTTTTCATTATTCAGTTTTTTAAGATAATATTTACACATTTCTATGTTGTTTTGATACTTTTTAGCCGCTTCGTCTAGTTCTTTATCATCTGCTATGTGTTTAATTTTCTTCATATTATAATCAAATATGTATCCTAAAACAAGGATACATATTACCGAAATTATTGCAATTATTATAAATTCACTACATAACATCTCTAATTGCCTCACCTATTATTTTATTTACATCTGCAATCATTACATTGAATTTTGTTTCTGCTTCAAAGAAACTTTTTGCCTCACTATTTTCAATTAGTTCTGCATATAGTTCTTGCATTTTTTTATATTTTTCTTCATCATTTTTTCCTGTTTGCATCATTTCTATTTGAACTTCATATCTAAGTTTATCAAAGTCCACCATTTTTTCCTTTAAACTTGTGTTTAAGTTTAATGCTTGTTTTGCCATTTTATAATTCATATATTCTTCTGATTGTTTTATTTCTTGTGCTAATCTGTTAGCTGTGTCATATATATTCATCTTATTTTCCCTCTTCCTTCTTGCTTACCTTTACAATGTTTATTATTATTCGCCTTCCGCTTCAGCTGGCGCTTCTATAACTACTTTTGCATCAGGTGCACAAATATTTACAAATGTGTTTCCATCATTTACTTCTATTATGTTTCCGTCTAAGTCTTTATATACTGTTTTTTCGTCTCTTGCTGTTTTTTCACATTTTATTTTAATTGCTTTTCCGTTTGTTATGTAATATCCGTCAAATGTTCCAATATTTTTTAAACCTTGTCTTCCTTTGTTTTCTTTATCTGTTAATGTGTAATTTTCGCAGAATGTTATAATTATATTTTTTACTGTTATTCCTTCTTTTGTGTTTAAGTCTGTTTGTTTTTTATTTCTTGCATATCTTTCATATACTTTATTTTCTGCGTCATATTTGTATTCTACAGTTTGTAAGTTAGAGTGTGGTATTGTTACACTAACTGCTCCTTGGCCATTTTCCAAGTTTACTTCGTCTGTTACATAGTTTAACACACTTTTTTCTTTTGATGTTGTTTTGTATTTTTTGTTTTTAGCTGATTGCAATAGTTTTTCTGTACTTGTCATTGCATTGTGTGGAGCTGCTTTTGATTTTGTTCTCCAGAATGTTGTTCCATCTTCTGCTATTCCATTTATATCGTCTATACTAAATTTTTTTAAGTCACTTTGAGCTTGTGGACTTTGTCCAAAGTGTGTGTATATTGCGTCATTTTCCATTACATAGTCTATAAAGTAATGTCTAGCACTTCTTACTGGTCCAATTTCGTCTATTTCTTGTCCTTTGAATAGTGCCATTAGTCTTGTTTCTCCACCTTCTGCTATTATTTCATATACCATATATGCTTTTTGTATTCCACCTTGTGGCCAAGCGTCTTTATGGTTGTCAATCATTACTGCTATTGGTCTGTCATCACCTTTAAATATTTGCACTTCTTTTTCTTCTATTGTTGTGACTAGTACATCTTTTTGTTCTTCTGTTGCTACTTCTTTATTATCTTTATCTTTTACTATTTTGTATGCAAGCACTCCACCTGCTGCAATTATTAGTATTACTAATATTATAACTAATGCTTTTGTTCCACCTTTTTCACTTGTTCTCATAAATTCTCTCCTAACTTGCTTTTCTATATTTTTGTCTTATCTTATATATGCTCGCTTATAGATTAGCTTATTTTAATCTCTTTTTATCTTCAAGTCGTTTAAAATTTTCTCTTCTTTTGGTCTCATTTTCTTTTTGTCTTCTTCTTCTATGTGGTCATATCCCATTAAGTGATAAAATCCGTGTACTATCATATAGCTTAACTCTCTTTCAAAACTATGCTCATACTCTTTTGCTTGTTCTTCTACTTTTTCTATTGATATTATGATATCTCCTAGTACATCCGGATATTCAAAATCTTCATTTTGTATTTTTTGTTCTAGCTCGTCTTTTTCGAACATAGGAAATGAAAGAACATCAGTTGCTCTTTCTATGTTCCTATATTGTTTATTTATTTCTTTTATATTTTCTGGGTTTGTTAATGTTATTGTTATATATAACTTTGAATTTAGTAGTTTTTCTTCTTTGAAACATTGTTCTAAAACTCTTTTTATTATTTTTTCATATTCTTCTTTTTCTTCTATTTCTTTATAAATTATTTCAAACATTCTTTCTTCCCTTTACTTTTATAATTCTACACTTTCTAGTTGTTTTATATATTTTCCTTCTGATTTATATGAATTTCTTATTTCTCTTATAGCTCCATAATCTACTAATTTTCTCTTATAGTATTTTTCAAGTTTGCTATAATCAATTTTCCCTTTGTCTAATTTTTTTAAGTCATCTTTTATAAATAATATTTCTTTTTGTTTTATATATTCTATAAAATCTTTTTCTTTTAATTTTGAAATTTCTTTATATTTGTTCCAGAATTTTTTGTATTCTTCTCTTTGTTTTGGTGATTCCCAATATACTTTTGTTGATAATAATTTTATGTTGTAATCTTCTATTAAATTTATTAACATTGAATATGTTTTTTCTCTTTTTGCTGCAATCTTAGTATCTTGTACTAGATTTCTAGCATCTTTTAATAGTTTTTCATAACATTGTTCTGCAACTATTAATGGTAAACTGTGTGTGAATAATTTTCTGCTTATTCCTAGTAATATCATATTTTTTTCGATATTATCTTTTGTGTCTAATTTACCAACACAATATGTTTCAAATTTTTCATACTCTGCCATTACTTCTTTTAAGTTGTCACCATAGCCTATTTCTATTTTTAGTGATAATATATTTTTTATATAATCTTCTAATGTATAGAAAATTTTTGTGTATATCCATTCTTTTGTAGAGTCATATGCATTTGTTGTATCTGCTACTTTTATTGAGTAGTTTTTTAAGATTGCTTTATATAATGAATCCATTTTTGAAATATAAAATTGATTGTATTTTTCTTTTAATTTTTCTTTTGTTCCTTCTTTTATTCCTTCATAGTCTAAATCTATTAGGTATTTTTGTTTTCTGTTTTTGTATTCTATAAATTCATTTTCTTTTAAGCTTGTTACTTCATAATATTTTGACATTGCATTTTTTTCGAATTCTGATGCTGTCCCGTTTCTTACTTTTTTATATATTGAGTCCATTACATATTTATCTAATGCATCTAAATAAGCTTCATATGCAGTATCATATTTTTTCTCTAGCACGTCTCTATCATAATTTGTGTCTTCGTTTTTAAAGTTTTCAAATGCTTTTATTACGTTATTTCTTTTTATTGAAATTAACATTCCGTTAATTCCTATTTTTGTTGGTATTAATATTTTTGTTAAGGTTTTTGTTATTTTATTAAAAAATGTTCCGTCTGCTCCTGTTATTCTAAGGCTTCTTTCTTCCATTTATATCATCCCTTCAAAATATGATTTTTTCATTTGTCCCTACGTTTTCTAGCACTTCATATGTAACAAAAACTTCTATGCCGTCTTCCTTTTCGTATGTGTTTATGTTTTTGTTTACTATTTTCTCTTTATTTTCAATCTCTTCATCTAATTCTTTTTGAAGTTCTTCTATCCCTATGTTTTTAGCTTCTTCTAAATTATAAGATTTTGCTATTTCTTCTTGTTCTTTATTTGTTGTTTTTATTATCGAAATTGGTAAATAAAAATCTGAAAATATCTTAAATTTATTTTCTGTGTCCATTGTATCATAAATTTCAAATTTTGAAAGCTTTTTTGACAAATTTATTACAAAATTATTTATTTTTATTGCATACTTGTTCTCAACTTGCCCTGTATCTCTTTTTTCCGTGGTGTTATACGGAATTTTTTTACTCTTTGTGTGCCATATTTTTGCTTCTATTTCGCCTTTTGCGTGTACATATCTAACACCTGTAAATTTTCCTTCCATCCAACCATTTATTAATGTGTCTCCTGCCTTTATTGTATCTCCAACTTTTACATTTGCAGTTCCACTTTGTGCATTTATTTTTGTAATAATTCCTGTTTTGTCTGATACAATACTGCAATATTCATTTTCGTCAATAATATCTGGCTTTTCTTCTGCTTTTACTAATTTTACAATTGCATTTGTTCCTTTTAGCTCTATTCCCATCCATGCAATATCTTTTCTTTGAAGCCTTATTTTGTTTATTATCTCTTTTGTGTTTATTTTGTTTTTTAGTGTTCCTGTTTTTAAGCCTGCATTTTCAATATCTTGTACTATATTTTCCATTTCGTTATTATTTTCTTCTACAATATCCACATTCCATACAAAGTTAGATGATAACCCAATTAGGACTATCATAAAAAATAATAATATCAAAAAGATTTTTCTTTTTTTATATTTATTTAATAAAAATGGAAATCCTTTTTTGCTTTGTATTTTTACTTTGCATTGTGTTTTTCTTGCAATTTTACATATTTCCTTAAATTCTCCAATTCTTACATTTAAATATAGCTGTATGTCTTTACTTCTTTTTAAATTCCATATTGTTATTTTCTTTGTTTTACATATGTTGATAAATCTTTCTATATAATATCCTTCTACTGATATTCTTAAATATCCAAGCAAATAGCTTAATAATATCTTTATAAACATTGTTTTCTCCTTTAACTTTCGTCTATTGTTCTTTCTATATCAATGCTTTCTATTTTTCCTTTAACTTTTATATCATCATTTGTCATATTTTCTAGGTCTAAACCATATCCATTTACATTTATTATTCCTATGTGTGTGTTTATTCTTACATAATATTCTTCATATTCTAATATTCCTTTAAAGTTTTCTACTATTAATTCGTCAAATCCTGTAATTATTACTTTTGGTACATTAGAATATACTTCTTTTGGCAATTCTAATAATCTATCTAATCTATTGTTATTTTTTCTCATTTTTAATCTCATTCCTTTCTCAAAGCACAAGTCAGAGCGAATGATTCTCCTTATTTTTCAAATTCGTCTAATGATTTAAATTCATATCCCATATTTTTTGCTTCTTTTATTACACTATCTAACACATTTGTATTTGTTTTTGAGTTTCCGTGTAATAGCATTATTTCTCCATTATGCAAATTGTCTAATATTTTCTTTTTTGATTTTTCTTCATCTGGCTGTTTGTCTTCATTCCAGTCTTCATATGCAAATGACCACATTACTGTTTTATAACCTAGTGAACTTGTTACACTTAACGTTTTTTCACTGAATTCTCCTTTTGGTGGTCTTATGTATTTCATTTCATATCCGAATTTTTCTTGTATTGTTTGGTGTAGTTTCATTACTTCTGAGTTGATTTGTTCTTCATTTAAGTCTGGCATACTTTTGTGGTTTACTGTGTGATTTCCAATTATATGCCCTTCTTCTATCATTTGTTTTACTAGTCCTTCTTGTGTATTGATAAAGTGTGCTGTTAGGAAAAAGGTTGCTTTTACATCATTTGCTTTTAGTGTTTCTAATATTTTAGGTGTATAGCCTGCTTCATATCCTTCGTCAAATGTTAAATAAATGTATTTTTTGTCTTTGTTTCCTAAACATATTCCGTTGTTTGCTTCTAATACTTTTTTTCGGTCCGCTCCTACGTCTGGCTGGTCGTGGTTGTCGTTTCTTTTTATTCCCCACCCTATTTTTTTGTTGCTTAATTGCTCGCTACTTGTGCTTATTGTGTTTTTGTCTTTTTGCATTGATATTACTGATAATGAGAATATTCCTATTACTAATAGAAATATTGTTCCTATTTTTATTTTTTTCATTTTTAGTCTCATTCCTCCCTTAAAGGCACAAATTAGAATTAATTTCTATTTGTGTATATTATTTGTCTTTTTTTAATTATATTTAGACAAAAGTGAATATATACAAAAAAAGAACCAAAAAATTTTGGTTCTTTACGAAGTATAATTTGGTAGATATTTGTTTACTTCATCGCAAACGAATTCGACCATCTGCTCTCTAGTAAAATCAACTTTTCTTCCCAAATATGCTTCTACCTTTTCCCGAAGCTCGGAATTAGAGTATGGAGTAATCTCAATATGAGTTTTCTCCTTGATCAAATGTTCATACATTTCCAGCAGTTGTCCTAATTTTTTTTTGTCCATGAACTTTCCTCCTTCTAGGCTCTATAAATATTATATCACATTTTACTTTAATTGTAAAATATGGTATAATATTTATAGAGGTGATTTTTATGGGAACCAAAAAATACGATTATTTTAAACAAGATATAAAAGATTTAATTTCTTCTTTTAATGATTACGATAATACTATGGCAAAAAAAGATTTTTTAAAGTGGATTGATGCTTGTGCTGAATATACTATGGCTGTTGTGCAACACACTGCTTGTTCAAAAGCATTTATGGGAAATAGTACTCCCTCTACCCGTGCAGAAATGGAAGAATTAAATAAAAAAAGATCTACTAAACATGATGAAGGAATCAGATTAACAATGGGATTAAACAGAAATATCAAATCATTAAATGGTAACGGTGCTTATTTTGCTGAATTGAATGGAATTAGTTATTTAGAAAACATCAAACTTATAAGCGATTTATCTTCTGAACAGCGTCAAAATTTAGGTAAATTATTTTTTGAAACATCTTCAATTATGGCTAGTTTAACTCCTGAAGAAGTTAAAGAAACTGGATTAGAACAATTGAGAGAAGATGTTGGAAAAAATATTGAAACAAATAGCTTTAAAAAAGACCTTAAATCTCAAGCAAGAAGATATGGAATTAGAAATATAGGTAATCCTACAAAAGATGGGTATGTTAAAGATGCTGATGACTGTTATGATGAAATAGAACGTTAGTATAAGGAGAGTGTAATTATGAAAAATATTGAAAAACTCGCCAAAATAATGGAATCAGATATAAAATCTAAAATAGGTACTTTAAAAAAAGAAGATGAAAAATATATCAATTTTAACTATATTACTGACACAGTTAAAAATTATATAGAAGAAAATAATATCACAAATATAAAAATTGATTATACAAATGTACAAGCTATGCTGAATTTTATAAATATACAAGTTTTAAGCTATATTAAATAATATTTATAACTGGATAATTTTGTAAATAACTCTTGACATTTGTCGGATTTTAGTTTATATTATTATAATGACTGGAAAATTTAGGAATTTGCTCAATCAAAGCCTTTACTTTCCGTCTTTTTATATAATTATTATTTTAAAGGGGAGAAATTATATGCTAAAATTCGCTATATGTGATGACAACTTAAATATTTTAGACAGATTAGAAAAAATGTTAGACAACATCTTTATCAAAAACAATTTTGAAGCTAATGTATCTTACAGGTGTTCAGACACAACAGATATGCTTGACTATGTTAGCAACAATAAGGTTGATGTAATAATGTTAGACATCAATTTAAAATGTAATAAAACAGGATTAGAACTAGCAGAGGCAATTAGGAAAATAAATAAGGATGCTTATATAATATTTACTACTGCTCATTTAGAATATGCTATGG
Organism: uncultured Clostridia bacterium; assembly: GCA_949538735.1. Lineage (GTDB taxonomy): Bacteria > Bacillota > Clostridia > TANB77 > CAG-508 > CAG-269. The sequence continues at coordinate 95,973 of CATGLK010000002.1, read as the reverse complement.
TCGCTTATAAATTTAAAACATTCGACTATTTAGCAAAACCAATTACATATGATAGACTAGAAGAAACTATATTAAGACTTTTTGAAGATATTAATGGAACTCCTAAAAGATATATAAAACTTGATAACAAAAATACTCTTGTTGATGCTTCAGAAGTGCATTTTATAAAAAGAGATGGTATGAAACTTGTTTTCCATACTGCTGGTCGTGATTATGAAATTTATAGCTCTTTTAACAAGTTTCAAGATAGACTACCTGATTCTTATAAAAGATGTCATAAATCTTGTATTGCTAATATTTCACAAATTGTAGATGTTGAACCAGTATCTGGTACTATTACTTTTAAAGATGGTAGCTCTTGTGATATTGGACCAAAATATAAATCTGATTTGTTAGGCGCTCTTTCTAAAACATCACAAGTATTAATTTAATTTTAATGATATAAATAATGATAAATATTTTATTTGTCATTATTTTTTTATTTACAACACATTTTTATAAATATTTTTCACGTTTCACTCTTAACAATTTTTATAAATATTTTACGTTTTACTTGATTTTATGTAAATTATGATGTATAATGGAGTTCTTACAATTTTATGTTATCTCTATTGCTAATATTTATAGTGTCAGTTCTCAAACCTCAGTAATACTGTTCGTTTTAAGAATTGGATAATTTTGTAAATAAGTATTGACAATATGCAGATTTTGGATTATATTATTGTATTGACTGGAAAAATAAGGTAATTTTTTTATTTTTGTCGAATTATCTTACTTCCTGTTTTTTTATAGTATTTTAAAGGGGTGAAAATTATATGTTGAATTTTGCTTTATGTGATGATAACTTAAATCTTTTGAATAAATTAGAAAAAATGTTAGAAGATATCTTTGCAAAAAATAATTTTGAGGCTTGTGTTTCTTATAAGACTACAAATTCAACTGATATGCTTAAATTTGTTACTGCTAATAAAGCTGATGTTATTATATTGGATATAAATTTGAATTCTGATAAGACTGGCTTAGAATTAGCAAGGGCGATTAGAAAAATAAATAAGGATTCTTATATCATCTTTACTACTGGTCATTTGGAGTATGCTTTGCTTGCTTATAAGTTTAAGACTTTTGATTATTTGGCTAAGCCTATTACTTATGATAGGTTGGCTGAAACTATTTGTCGACTTTTTGAGGATGTTAATGGGACTCCTAAAAGATATATTAAGCTTGATAATAAGAATACTGTTGTTGATGCAAATGAAGTGCAATATGTTAAGAGGGATGGTATGAAACTTGTTTTTCATACTGCTTCTCGTGATTATGATATTTATAGCTCTTTTGCTAAGTTTCAGGATAGACTTCCTGATTTTTATATAAGATGTCATAAGTCTTGTGTTGCTAATGTTTTGCAAATTAAAGATATTGAACCAGTTTCTGGAACTGTTACTTTTAAGGATGATAGTTTTTGTGATATTGGTCCTAAATATAAGTCTGATTTATTGGAGGTGATTAAAAATTATGGAAATTTTGAATAATTTATGGTTGGCTGTAAGTACGCCGAATGAAACATTGATTAATATTATTGCTATACCTTGTGCTGTAATAGAAAATATATTAATAATGCTATTATTTGTGTCTATTTTGGACATTACATCTTCTAGAAAACAAAAACTTTTATATGTTATTTTGATGACTATAGTGAGTTTATTAAGTATGTATATTATACCTAATCCTTTTAATGTATTTTTTAATTTTGGAATGATGATTGGTTTAGCATATATAATATTTAAAATGTCTTTCCTAAAAAGTACGGCTTCTATATTAACTTCTGCAATTGGATTTAATATAATTAATTTTATTATACTTAATCCTTATATAACTTTATTAAATATTGACACTAAAATTTTATCAACTGTACCAGCTTATAGAATTTTATATATTTTAATAATATATTTATTTGTACTATCTTTAATATTTATTATTAAACATAGAAATTTTAGATTAAATTTTTTAGAAAATATGGATAAAAAGTCTAAATTTATTATATTTTCTAATTTAATTTTAGGACTCCTTACAATAATACTTCAATGTATTACTTTATTTTATTATGTTGATAAATTGCCAATTATAATTACTTTTTCAAATGCAATATGTTTAGTTTTATACTTTGCTATAAACATTTATAGTTTAACAAGGATATTCAAATTAATTTTAACAACTAGAAAGTTACAAAGTGCTGAAGAATATAATCATTCATTACGTGTATTACATGATAGTGTTAGAGCATTTAAACATGACTTTGATAATATGGTTACAACAATTGGTGGATATATTAAAACTAATGATATGGAAGGTTTAGAAAAATATTATACTGAATTAGTAGATGATTCTGAAAGAGTTAATAATTTATACATTTTAAATCCAGAAGTAGTAAATAATGATGGAATTTATAATTTGTTAACAAAGAAATATCATGAAGCCGATTCTAAAGATATAAAAGTAAATATCACATTTTTATTAGATTTAAGTACTTTAAATATGAAAATTTATGAATTTGCAAGAATATTAGGAATTTTATTAGATAATGCTATTGAAGCAAGCTCTGAATGTGAAGAAAAAGTTGTAAATTTAATTTTTAGAGATGATCGTAAAAATCATACACAATTAATAATAGTAGAAAATACATATGCTGATAAAACAGTTGATACAGAAAAGATTTTTGAAAAAGGTATTTCTGGCAAAGAAAATCATACTGGATTAGGTTTATGGAAGGTTCGCAAAATTGTTAATAAAAATTCAAATGTTGTTTTACGTACTATTAAAGATGATAAATTCTTTAAACAACAATTAGAAATTTATTATAAGTAAAAAAATAGAAAGAGAAGTTTTATACTAATTTCTCTTTCTTTTATTTATTTTATCATACTTTTTGGCATTTTAGGTTGATGAAATATTGTTATAACAAAACAAGCTGTATTTGTTACTTTTGCATACTTCTCAGCTATTTTTGCTAGAAATTTGAACATAATAAATTCCTCCTTAGTTAAATTATATATTATAAAATATAACCGGTATATATTTTAAATTAAACTGTCTCTAAAGAAGTATTATCATATACTTCGAATCCATATTTATTATTAGTTGCTTTATAAATAAATCTTGTAATTGTTATTGTTTGGAATAAATTTGCTAATATCAATATATTTGCAATTGTACTATTTTTTATAACTGCTGCTACTAATAATCCAATTGTAAATGTGATATAAGAAAAGATTTGTTTTTTCTTTCTAACCTTTAAATTTAAAATTGGTACATTTTCTGTATCTGCTGGTGCATATAATTTTATCATTATCATTCCAAATATCCATACTGCAAAAATCACCACATATTTAATTACACTTGGCATTATAAAATGCTGAGATATGAATGGTATTATGCAATAAAATATTGTTGTAAAAGTAATGCAGCCAATATGTGTTTTTAAATGTACTCCACCTGATGCTCCTTTGTATGGGAACAGTGCTAAAAAAGTGAATAATGACCATTTAAAAATTCCTAATAAATAAGCAATTGCAAGCATTATAAATATTTTGGGAATTTCTCCTACTATGTTTTGTAGTCCATAAAATATCACTTCTGCTTTTTCATCATCTACTTCAGGCATTTCTTTTCTAATTCTGTTGGTTAAAAAGGTACAGATTTTGTCTATCATTTTCTCACCTCTTTTGTTTCTGTAGAAATCTTATCATTACTTTACTCCAATTCTTTCTTTTATTTGTAAAAATTTAGTTTTATTTTGTAAAATTTAGTTTGTTTTTTTTGGTATATTCTTTTATTTTTTATATTAATCAATTGTTTCCTCTTTGTGAATATTTTATATTGCTTACTATAAAATAAACCTTCTAAAATTAATCTATCACTAGGATAACATTAATCTTAGAAGGTTTTCAAAGCGCCTTTTCTTTTGGCATTTACCTTTCGGCGTATTTCATTCGCCGAGTTCTTATATTCAATTACTCTATATTAAAACTACTTTCGCATTAGTTTTAATTTTGGTTTGCACAGAGCTCAGTCCTATTTTATATAAAGTGTAAACCTGCCGCCACGACTGCTATCTGTAAAGTATGGTCGCTCGCTAGGGCCATCATAGCGGGATACTGGTGGACCGCTATAGTCAACATCCCAATTTCCACCACCGCAGGTACGTCGCATAGCACCCACGAAGAGTTCGATCCAAATTACTTTCTGCCTCTAATGTACATTCATAAGAATTTCCTAATAAGTCATATACATTCTTTATTTTATCTTTTTCTTCTGCACCTGTTATTCCTGATTTATTTTCTGTTGCTCCTGTTATTGGAGTTGTTGAATTAACATTTATGCTTTCATCTTTATGCATCCAATTCATCATTGCGTCATACTGACTTCCCCATATCATGCTACTTACTACACTTTTACTTTCATCTTCTTTCAAAGCAAAATTTTTAGCTTTATTATATAATCCATACCACATATTTGCAGATGATGAAGCAGCTGTTGCTGACGGCTGATTTTTCTTTGACTGGGCATTTTTACTTGCATCTAAACTCATTTCATACCTTGATACATAAAATCCCTTATTTTCATTTTTACTTACACTTTTTATCATATCATTATAAGAGTTTTGCATCTCTGCCTGAAAACTTGCCTGTGTTAATCCTATTCCGCTTAGATAAGTATCATTATCCTCCTCTACAATATCTGGTTCTCTATTACTACTTGTAGTTGTTGTACAACCACTCATTACTTCTGAACCTGTATCAGTAAAATTATATAATAATCCCCTATATTGTGGCTCTGCATTTGGGTCTGTTTCTACATTTACTGCCATTGCCTTATTTGTTGTACTTTCTGCTTCTGAAGGTGATACTGCTGTTGGTACTGGTATCCATACAAATTCGTTTCCGTCACTTTCTCCTGTTGTTTCATTAAAATGGTCTGTAATGACTAATCCTTCTGATATATCGTCTAGGCCAGGTACAATTCCAAAACCAACTGGAATTGTTGCTGTCTCTCCATTATCATCTGTATATATCTTATTTTCTGTTCCTGTCACAATTTTTCCTGGTCCGAATTCGTCTTCTACTGGTGGTGGAGGTGTCTCACTTGTTTTTACTACTGCTGTTATTTTTCCTGTTGTTGCATCTACTGTTACATCATATCCTTTATATGTTACTGTAATTTTATTTCCACTTTCTTTAATACTTGAGTCTGTTACTCCTAAATTTTGCTTTACATTTTTCTTAAAATCTTCTTTATTAAATTTCCCTGTTATCTCGTCTATACTTCCTATTGCTTCTAACTGCACAGCCTCCTTCGCCTCTGCTTCTGTTGTTTTTTCTTTAGCGGTTACTGCTTTTGTTAATATACCATTATCACCTGTTAATGTCGCTATTGCCACACCTGCAAGTATTAACAAAACTATAATTGTTATTACTAAAGCTATTAATGTAATACCTTTGTTATTTACTTTTAGTTTTCTATTTTTTATTTGCATAAAAAATTTCTCCCTTCTCTCTTTTGTTTTCTACTTATTTTTTCATTTTTTGTTTCTTTTCAAATTTTTCTACTTTTACTTAATATTTTTCTTCATCTAAATTATTTCCACTTTTGCAAATAGTATTCACACCTATTCACTTTTCTAACAAAGATATTATATTTTCAAGGTTCTTTTCTTTACTATTTACAAAAAATAGATTTAATTTCATTATTATTCTACCAATAATTATGTAGTCAGTCAATACGTTGTACGAAATTATTTCTTATTTTTTATATTTAATCTTTTAGTACGTTTCTAACTTTTTTTGCTGAAATTACTTGATTTTTCGCCGTTTCTATGTTAAAATTATTATGTATTATTAAAAAAGAGAGGTGAAAACTTAAAGGAAACTTTAAGGAATTAAATGAGAACAAGAGAAAGACAAACAAATTTTATAGATTTATTTAAATCTTTTTGGATGCCTGATGAAACTGAAATTTCATTTGAAGAAGAAATAGAAACAAACTCTGTTGGGCTATCTGAAGAAGATAAAAAAATGTTAAAAGAAACATCATCACATATAAAAAATTTAGAAAAAGAATTATATACTCATAGTGTAGATAAATCAAAAAGAAAATCTAGAAAAACTAAAATGGAGCAAAATGAAATGGCATCAAATAAATCTATAAGCCCCAATGAAAAATCATTTTTAGCTAATAAAAGCGATAAAGATTTTGGAGAAAGAGAATAGAATACAAGAAATTTTTAATTTCTTGTATTTTTGTCTTGACAAATGGCAAAACTATCGGTATAATGGATACTGTCAGTTAAATATGGCGAAGTAGCTCAGTTGGCTAGAGCATTCGGTTCATACCCGAAGGGTCATGTGTTCGAATCACATCTTCGCTACCACAAAAAAGCTCATAAAGAGCTTTTTTATTTTATCCAATTTTATAGATGTGTCCCTAAATGGACAAAATGTCCAAAAGGAAACGTCCCCAAATGTCCCTAGTCAACATATTCATTTAATGGTTTAACTTTATAATCTAAATCCCCCATTTGTTCAGTTGGAACATAACCTGGTTTAGCATTTATAACATCAGGAATTCTATTTACAACAGTTGCACAAGTAAGTTCCACTGTTGCTGGTCTATTAATTACCAATGTTGTTTCAGGTTCACCAATTACAGTCCATTCATTTTTATCAAAATCATTTTCAGAATATACTTTTCCAATACATTCACTTTCAATTGTAATGCCTTCATTAGTTTCAGTTGTAACAACAGCACTCATACCTGTTGCATCACCTGCTTTTACAGTCATACCTAATGTACTTGAGTATATATCTTCTGTATGTGTTTGTGGTACAGTTCTTTGTGTTTGAGATTTTACTGTTAACCCTAGCTTTTCACATAACCAACCATTTACATTCCACATATATGAAGGTAAATATTCTCCTTTTTCAATTATAGCTTGTCTTTCTTCGTCTGATATTTTATCTACTGATGCAACTTGTTTATCAAATTCTTCTAGTGTAAGACCTGCGCCATGTGCTTGTGCCAAAGCTATTCCATAGTCTTCTACATTGTAGCTTGAACTTCCTTTTATTTTTTTGATTGTTTGTGTTGAACCTGCAATACTAGATATTAATTGTCCCCAGTATATATCTTGATATCCACTTCCTGTTATTGTACATCCTGTTTGTTTTGCCATATCGTTTATTTTCTTTGTTACTTGTGGGTTAGAGTTTGCTGGGTAAAATGCTTCTTCACAAGTTGTTATTGCATTTACACCTAATTTTGCACATAACATTAAAGCATCTTCTACATCATTTATTAAACTCATTGTTGTTACAATTGCAATATCTGGTTTAGTTTCTTGCATCATTTTTTCTGCATCTTCTAAACCTACTACCTTTACTCCCTTATTTTCTGTTCCCATTATTTCTCCGATGTCTTTTCCTATAACTGCTGGATTTACATCAATTGCTCCTACTATTTCAGCTCCTTTTTCGTATACATATCTCATTGTGTATACACTCATTTTGCCTGCTCCATATTGAACTACTTTGATTTTTCTATCCACAAAAATCACTCCTTTCACTCTTCTTAAATTATATACTTATTTTCACTTTTTATACAAGCCCTTTTTTAAACTTTTTGGGACTGTCCCAAAAAGTTTTGGATTTGGATTTTTTTGGCCTGTCCCAAAAAGTTTCGATTTTAGATTTTTTTGGCCTGTCCCAAAAAATCTTCCAATAAATTTGCACATCTCTTTGATGCTAGTTTTAAGTTTTGGTCAAATGTGTTAGCATTTTTTCCGTCAGGAGTATCTGAAACGCTTCTAATAACAATAAATGGAATATTGTCTAAATACGCAACTTGAGCTATTGCTCCACATTCCATATCAACAACATCGGCATCAAATTTTACTCTTATTTTGTTTTTCATTGCTATGTCTTCACAGAAAATGTCTCCTGTCGCTACAACTCCTAATTTAATTTGATATTGTCTTTCTGGTCCGTTTTTTACAGTTTCTTTTAATTTTTCTACTAATTTCTCATCACATTTTATACTGTTTCCTACTCCTGTTATATACCCTTTGCTATGTCCAAATGCGGTTATGTCAAAGTCGTGTTGTACTACTTCTTTTCCTATTACTACATCTCCTATTTGTAACATATCGTTTACACTTCCAGCAGCTCCAACATTTACTATAAATTCCAAGTCAAAATTGTCTATCAATACTTGTGTTGTTCTTGCTGAGTGGACTTTTCCTACTCCACTTTTTACTAGTATGCATTCTTTTTTCCCTATTTTTCCTATTGTAAATCTTAAATTATATATTTGCTTTGTTTGTATGTCTTTCATTTTGTTTTCGACTGCTTCAAATTCTTCGTCCATTGCTACTACTATTCCTACTTTTTTCATACTTTTCTTTGCTCCCTTCTCTCTAAATTATTTCAATTGTATTATACTTTAAAAAAATTTTTTTCACAAGTACTTGTTACATTTTGCTTTTTAGTGTAATATAATAATACAAATTGGAATTTGCAAATATAAATTTAAAGGAAAGGAGTTTGTTTTAGTTTAAGCGCCAGTACATCAATTTGATGTTGACGAGGTCTAGGGTTATCGAATTTTCGGCGGATTCTCTAGTGGCTATGCTTGAAGTCATAAGTATTATTACAAAAACAATAGCAATATTGCGACAAAATTTAATACAAACAAGCTTTGCACAATTTCAATTCCAAACATGTTCAAGGGACGTGTATTTAAGTTGCCTTGAAAAAGAAAGGAATAAATATTATGTGTGGAATTGTAGGATACATAGGAAACAAAAAAGCTAGTCCTATTCTTATTAATGGACTTTTAAAATTGGAATATCGTGGCTATGACTCAGCTGGTATTTCAACTATTGAAAAAACAGGTCTTTCTACTATGAAAGATAAAGGAAGAGTTAAAAATTTATATAATCTTCCAGAAATTGATAATTTGGAAGGAACAATTGGTATTGCTCATACAAGATGGGCAACACATGGGAAACCTTCAAAAGAAAATGCTCACCCACATATGGACAATTCAAAAACTTTTAGTGTTGTTCATAATGGGATAGTTGAGAATTTTAACGAGTTAAAAAAACTTTTATGTGATAATGGTTATACTTTCTATTCTCAAACAGATACAGAAATTATACCAAATTTGATTGATTACTATTATAAAAAAGAAACTGATAATGATAATTTAAAATTTTTAAGGGCTGTAAAAAATGCTTGCAATAGCTTAAAAGGAAGTTTCGCCTTAGAAATTATCTGTAAAGATTATCCTGATAATATGATAGTTGTAAGAAAGGATAGTCCACTTGTTATAGGAAAAGGAAATGGAGAAAATTATATTTCTTCTGATATTCCTGCTATGCTTTCTTATACAAAAGAATTTTATCTTTTAAATGATTTAGAATATGTTGTTTTATCAAAAAATGATGCAAAATTCTATAACAATAATTTAGAACCAATCAATAAAGAAATCAAACTAATTGACTGGAATGCTTCTAGCGCTGAAAAAGGTGAATTTGAAGATTATATGTTAAAAGAAATTTACGAGCAACCAAAGGCTATTAGAGAAACAATCGGCTCTAGAATAAATAAAAATTCAAAATGTGAATTTGAAGAACTAAACTTTACAAAAGACTATTTACAAGGGCTAAATAAAATTTACTTTGTAGCCTGTGGTACAGCAATGCATGTCGGATTGGCTGGCAAAGATATGATAGAAAAACTTTGTAAAATACCAACAGAAGTTGATATCGCTTCCGAATTTAGATATAGAGACCCTTTAATAGATGAAAAAACATTGTGTATTTTCATATCTCAGTCAGGTGAAACAGCAGACACATTAGCTGCACTAAAATTATCCAAAGAATGTGGAGCAAAAACACTTGCTATCACTAATGTTATAGGAAGCTCAATAACAAGAGAAGCTGACTACTCAATATACACTCACGCAGGCCCTGAAATTGCAGTAGCATCAACAAAAGCTTACACATCGCAAGTAGTATTAGTTGCAATGCTTGCAATATACTTTGCTGAAACACTAGAACTATCAGCTGAAAAAACAACTTTACTAAACTCACTAAAAGAAGAATTACTTGTATTACCTAAAAAAATAGAAAAAACATTAGAAACATCAACTGAAATAAAAACATTTGCAAAGAGAATATATAAAGAAAAAGACATCTTCTTTTTAGGAAGAGGAATTGACGAAACAGTAGCCAAAGAAGCCTCTTTAAAACTAAAAGAAATCTCTTACATTCACTCAGACAGCTACCCTGCTGGTGAACTAAAACACGGCCCAATTGCTTTAATCGAAAATGACGTTACAGTTATAAGCATAATGACTGACCCAAAACTTGTAAAGAAAACAGTAAGTAATATACAAGAAGTAATCTCAAGGGGAGCAAAAACATTGGTTATTACAAACCAAGAAATTGACACAGATATGTTTGATATGGTGATACGTATTCCAGAAACCTCTACATTCATATCTCCAATTTTATCTATAATACCATTACAGTTGTTGGCTTATTTCACCTCAAAAGAAAAAGGCTTAGACGTAGATAAACCAAGGAACTTAGCAAAATCAGTAACAGTAGAATAATATAAAAATTGCCAACGGGGACGGACCTTTTTGGCAATTTTTTGCCAAAAAGGTCCGTCCCCGTTGGCAATAATTAGCAAATTAAAATTTTTACTATTATTAAGCATACTGCTCCTGGCAAGCCTAATAGTCCGAATGATTATGCTTGTAAAAAAGTTTAGTCCTATATGAAATCCAAATGCTCCACCAACTAAGTTTATTATATAAATAGTCACTCCACCAATTATTGAATTCAAAACCAATTTTAATATCTTCTTTATAGGAACTATAAAAATTCTACCAAATATAAAAATAAAGCAAATACAAGCAAGATATGTAATCATATTATAATCCATTTAATCAACTCCAAACAAAAAAATGATAATAATTTCTTATTACCATTTCTATGTTAATTTTCGGACAAATATTACTATCCAGCTTCTTCCTCACTTTCTGCAAATGAGAATTTTTGGTTATTTATCATATCTACTTCAATTCCTTTTGTTTTTGCTAATTTTATTAGATAGTCCAATTTGGCTTGTGTTGCTTTAATTTGATATGAGTAGTAATCTACTAATCCGTCTTTTGCATATTCAAAATTTCTGTTGTTTGCTTTTAATTCTTCTCTAGTTTTTATTATTGTTTTTATTAATTCTATTTCTCTTCCGTGTTTCAGTCACTTCTGGCACTTTTTGTTCTCTTATATATCCGTCTTGCATAAAATTTCCCCTTTATACATTTTTTTCTTTTTATTATATTCAAAAAAGCATAATTTTATTCAATTATTTTCGCCAAACTACTTGTTTTTTTGGCGATTTTATAGGATAATATATGTGTATGATTTTATTTAGCGAAAGGATTTTTTAAATGAAATATATTGATAAATTTTTGAAAAAATTGAACACAGATAGAAATACTTTTGTAACATATGTATTGACTTTGGTATCTGTATATTTAGCAGTAGATAGATTAGTAGAAATGTTATTTATGATATTTACTGGTGTTTCTCATTCATATTGGGGACCAATTGCATATACATTTGCCTTAGCTTGTCCTATTTTTGCATTTGTATTTTCAGGTCCTTCAAAATTCTCAACATCAAAGGCAAAAAAGGTTACACTATTTTATATATATGTAATAGGTTTATATATAATTGCAATCTCAATGTTTACACAATGGCTTAATATGGGAGCTTGGTTGCTGATTTTGTCAGTTCCAAATTATATTGAATTGATTACTGATTTTTCTGAATTAGTAACACCTGCTATGGTTAGTATTTCTCTATACTTACCACTTGCAACAATATTCCCAATGTTTAAATGGTTATTCTTTAAAGTTAATGATAATAAAGACCATGTACGTTCTATTTGGGATTATGCTGGAATTAGCTTAGCACCACCAAGTGAGAGTAGTGGACCATATTCTTGTGAAGTTTATATTTGCTATGACTATGAAACTAGCAAAACAATAACAATGCCAGAAGCTTCAAGATACCAATCACTATTTGTTTGTGGTGGTTCTGGTTCTGGAAAAACTTCATTAGTGTATGAACCATTAATTGCAAGAGATTTTGAAAGAAAACACTTCTTTAAGGAAGCAGCAAAAGAAATGGGATTTACAGCTTTAAAAACACATATAGCAGTTTTAAATGCCCCATATAACAACGAATACTTGAATAAAAACTTTAACTTAAATATGTTACAACCTGTTGAAGGTAGAGAAACAGTTTATAAAGCTTATATGAAAAAAATGATATTACATAGTGCAGGTTCAGAAATAACTTATAAAAACTTAGGTCTAACACTTATGGCTCCTGATTATGAAGTAATTAGCCATATGACAGATGTTTGTAAAAACTTTGATATTGCTTACAATATAATAGACCCAGCTAATCCCAATTCAATTGGTTTAAACCCATTTGTTTATGAAGATACATTTAAAATAGCAATAACAATTTCTTCTGTTATAAAAGCTATGTATAATACTACACATTCTGATGTTGACGAAGCTTACAAAGAAGATATAGTTATGCAAGCACTTGAAAATGTTGCTATTCTACTTAAAGAAATGTACCCTAGAATGAATGAAGGTAAACTTCCTAATATGGAAGATATGCTTAAAATGTTTACAAATTTTGAACTAGTTGAAAAAATGTGTAAAATATTAGAATTTAATGATGAATTAAGAGAAAAATATAGTGTATTATTGGCATACTTCAAAAAGAACTTCTATCAAAATGCACCTGGAAAATCTAATATTGAAAAATATCTATCTTCTGTTGTTAGCCAATTAGACAACTTACTAAGAATTCCTGGAATTAAAGGTATTTTGTGTAATAGAACTAATAACTTGGATTTTGATAAAATGTTAGCTAATTCCGAAGTCAACTTCGTTTGCACAAGACGTGGTGATTTAGGTGCTGCAGGACATAAAGCTTTTGGATTATTCTTCTTGATAGCTATGCAAAATGCAGTTCTACGTAGACCTGGAATTGAAAATTCAAGAGTTCCACACTTCTTATATATTGACGAATTTGCTGATTTCATTTGTAAAGAAACTGAAGCTATATTTACAATGTATAGAAAATATAAAGTTGGTACTGTTATATCAACTCAAAACTTACAACAATTAGAAACACCTACTTTAAATGCCAACTATAAAAATACTATTTTGGCAAACTGCGCTAGTAAAATATTTACAGGAAATGGTGCATTCGATGAATTACAATGGTGGTCAGGAGAATTTGGCAAAAAGAGAGAATGGACATATTCAAATTCTATGGATATGGGAAAATTGGAATATAGTAAAACCTATGGTGGTGTAAAATGGGAATTTATTGATCACTTTAAACCTGGAAAACTTCAAAATCTTGGAACAAAAGATTGTGCTTATAAAATAAATGGTTCTAGTGGAAAACCAATGGTAGGTCTTGGTAGATTATGCTATCTAGAGTCTAAATATAAAGAACCACACAAATCAAAAACTTATAATTTTGAAAGATATTTGAATGGATTTAATTCAAGTAATTCTGATGATAATAAGAGTTCTTCAAATAAGTTTGATTTTAGACATGTAGATTTTACTGATGATAGGAATGAAGTTGATCCTGTTCAAATTGATAATACAGATTCTAAATATTTATTTGATAATGATGATGCTGTTGTTGTTAATTTGAAGAAAAAACCAAAACTTAATTAAAAAATTATATAGAGACTAGGTATTTATGATACCTAGTTTTTTCTTGTCTCTTATTTTAATTGTAAAAAAATGTCGAAATAAAATTAGAAATTTTGAGAATAATAATATTATAAAACTTTAATTAAAGTTTTATTAAAAATCGCTTTAATTTAGTAAAAGCAAGGAGGATATTATGTCTCGAAATAGTAAATTAATATCTGAAAATTTAAGAGAAGAAATAGCAAAAGAATTGGGTGTTTATGACACAGTAAAACAAGATGGTGGTAGCTGGGCAAATGTTTCCGCTAAGGATTGTGGTAATATTGTAAAAAAAGCAATTGAGATAGCAAACAGATCAGTTGAAAATCAATAGTTATTTTTTCAGGAAAACATGGAGTAGATATTTATTAATCTACTCCTAATTATTATGCCATTTTTAGTACAGGTATTACATTGTTTAATATCGCTTTTTTATTTTACAATTCGTTTTCAAGATTATGAAATGTAACCGTCTTTTCATAATTACTTTTAATCTCACTTTCGTTCAATTCCCTATTATATAATCGCATACTATATATATCCAACTTTACATAAGTCCACTCTCCTACTCCACCAAAAAATCTTCCTAAATAACAATCTATTCTGTTATCTTCCAATATCTGTTTTCCACCATCCACACCATGCCAATAATCGTGTTCTGTTGTGGTTGTATCTAATAATTTGCCATCTTGATATGCAGAAAACTGATTTTTCTGTGGATCAAAAGTTATATCTATATAAGTTATATCTCCTAAATTATAATTACATTTACATACTAAATTACCATTATTACCAATATCCTGAGAATAAGACCATGTTGAATTTGCTAATTTTTTAGATGTATTAAAAATTATTTGATTTTTTATTAATCCAAATCTACACGAATAATTTGTCGAGTCACTTAGCTGCTTAGCAAAAAATCTATCTCCTGAATACACTCTTCCATAGAAAGACCATGTAAATCCTTTGCTATAATCTTCTGTCGACTTAAAACTTATATAATCATCTACACCATCAAAAAATAATCCTTTATCAGTTTGACCTTCAAACCCATGTAATTCTACATCATTTCCCCAAGTTGTTAAATCATTGTTTGACATATTTGTTGAGTCAACATTAAACACTAATCCTTCTGTTACCGCTAATCCACTATTGTATGAAAGTTCTATATAATTGTCTTTTTCTAATCCGTATTATTTCTCCTGTTTCGTAATTAACCAACCATTCATTTTTTGCACTTCCATAGTCTGGTATGTTATCTCCTTTTTTTATATAATTCCAGCCAGTTCCGTATATTTGCTTTTTTTCATTTATTGATATTATATTCCATTTATTGCTGTTTTCTAAATTTTTATCGTATAATGTTGTTCCTAAATAATATTTATTTGGTTCATCTGATTTGTTTTGTATTTCTGCTAATATGACAGCTAATTCAATCGCCTCTCTTTCACTTGAAATTTCCGTCATTTTTTTAGCAGTCACTGCTTTTCCTAATATTCCATTTTCTCCTGTTAATGTTGCTATTGTCACTCCGTGCTAATATTAATAATACTATAATTGTTATTACTAGCGCTATTAGTGTAATTCCTTTTTCATTTGTTTGTTTTTTCATTTTTTTAAAACTCCCTTCTTTTGTTTTGCATTTATATCTTATACTTTATACGTGAATTACGTCAACAAGTATCTCTTTGTTATCTTTTATAGTATTTACATTTTTTGTCTCTTTATTCACATTTATATTTTATAGTAGATGTCGCAAAACGTCAATATAGTAAAATAAAAAACTTGCTAAAAATGCTACAACTTGTTGTCTAAAAACATAATAAAACCACAATTTTCAAATATACGATTTAAAAATTGCGGTTTTATTTATAAATTATCTATTATGCCATTTTTAGTTTTTGTAGTTCTCTTTCATCTATTTTTGTTATTAAAATCTAATTATTCACTGTATTATTATAATTATATTTTACTTCTTGCTCTGTAAGTGGCCTATTATACACCCTCGCTGCATATATTTCTCCATTAAATGGATATCTATTATCTTGACTTTCACCTAAATGTGTCTTATATATATCAGAACCTATTTGGATGCTAGTATTTGCAGCTTCCGTAATGTTTTGCACATCTCCCAAATTTGTTGTTTCTACTTTTTCTCCATTTATATATAAAACTCCTTTATTAGTTTCAGTATTTGGATTAAATGTATATGATATATATATTGGTATATTATTTTCTATAAAGCTCTGTGGCTTGAACCTTCTATCAGCTCCGCCAATATCAATTGCAATTTCTTGATATTGCCTATTTTCATTTCCAATTAATATAACAAAACCATTATCTATATTTGTCCTTTTCATCATCAATAATTGTCCAGTTTGATTTTCTGTTTGTCCCCTTAATTTTAAATACATTTCTAATGTAATTCCATTACTATAATCAGAATTATCAGGAACTTCAATTCCATCATCAATACCATCAAAACTCAACGAATTTTCTGTCCAGCCACTATTTTCATCATCTTCATTAAAGTTATGTAATATTGCTTCTCCCCAGCTATCGCCTGTTGCCCTATTTTTAGCATCTACCGTATAAACCAGCCCTTCTTTTATACATAGCAAATTATTATCCACTATTCTGTGTTTTCCTTCTTCATAGTTTACAACGTCACCAGTTTTATAATTTACAATGTATGAGTTTTTTAATGTTATTCCTTCTGCATTTTCTGGTGTTATATAATACCAATTGTCTGCATATGTTTCTCCTGTTTCTGTATCATATATACTTGTTGTATCTTCTACTGAATTGAAATATACTTGTTTTAGTTCTTTCCCTATTTTCTTATCTTCTAATACTAATAATTGTAATTGTTCCACTTCACTTGCAAGTAAAGTCTTTTCTTTTGCCTGTACTGCTTTTCCTAGTATTCCATTATCTCCTGTTAATGTGCTTATTGTTACTCCGTGCTAGTATTAGTAAAACAATTATTGTTATAACTAACGCTATTAAGGTAATTCCTTTTTCATTTGTTTGTTTTTTCATTTTTTAAAACTCCCTTCTTTTGTTTTGCATTTATATCTTATACTTTATACGTGAATTACGTCAACAAGTATCTCTTTGTTATCTTTTATAGTATTTACATTTTTTGTCTCTTTATTCACATTTATATTTTATAGTAGATGTCGCAAAACGTCAATATAGTAAAATAAAAAACTTGCTAAAAATGCTACAACTTGTTGTCTAAAAAACATAATAAAAAAGACTAGATGTTAGACACCTAATCTTTTTCGGTATTATTAATTAAAATACAATTCCAACTAATTCAATTACAATTCCTGAAATAACCCCTATTCCATATAACAAGCCTGTAATCTTCAAATTTTCCTTTAGCCCTTTATTAGTCCTAAATAAAACAAGCAAACCAACACCTGCACCAACTAACAAACCTGAAATCATAGTAGCTGCATTTATTACATTTTCCAAATACAACTGTGTTAATATAACAGATGCTGCACAATTTGGGATTAAACCTATTATTCCTGCAATTACTGGCCCTAATATTGGTATTCCACTTAAAATTCCTGCAATTGTTTCTTCACCTATAAAATACATTGCCATATTTATAATTAATGTGACAAGTAATATAAAAATAAATATATTTAAAGTGTGTTTTAATGATGATTTTATAATTCCGTGGTCACAGTGACAATGTTCTTTTTCGCATAGGTCTACTATTTTGTTTTCCTCTTGCTTGTCCTTATTTTTTATTCTTAATACAAAATCAATTATAAAACCTGCTATCATACCAATAATTAGCTTAATTCCTAATATTTTTAATATTGTAGTTATTGGCACTGCCTCTGATATAAAAATTGGTAGCATTTCATCTGATGTTGATAAATATACTGCTATCAATGTTCCTAGTGTTATTACTCTTGCTGCATATAGGTTTGTTGCTGAAACTGAAAATCCACATTGCGGAAATATTCCAAGTAAACTTCCAATTAGTGGTCCGATTTTTCCGGATTTTTTTATCATATCTTTTGATTTTTCACTTGTTTTGTGTTCTATGTATTCCATTATTAGATATGTTATAAATAAAAATGGTAGTATTTTTATACTATCAATTATTGCTTCTTCTATTACTTCTAACATTTTTCTCTCCTTTTCTCATTTAAATATGATAACATATTTTTCCAAAAAAGTAAAGAGCCATTGTAATTTAATGGCTCAAACTCTATTAAATTTTATTTATCTTCTTCTATAACAGCCTGAAATTTGACCACAGCCATTGCCATTAGTATTTGGAATAACATTTATTCTAGCCATTACACCATTCCTATTATTGCAACCACAGCCACAATTTGAATTATCATTGTCATTATCACAACCACAATTGTTATTGTTTCTATTTTGACAACTAGAACTAATAGTTAACAAATCGTTATTCACTCCATTGCAACCACTACTTGATATTGTAATCAAATCACCATTATTAGAATTTCCACAATTGCTACTTATTCTAAGCAAATCATTTGAATTATCTCTATCTCTTTGGCAGTTACATCTTCTATTTCTTCTACAACCACAACCGCTTCTTCCGCAACCACAGCCACAGCTATCACTGTCATTATCATTATCACAGAAACGCTCTATCAACCTACAAATAAGACATACAATTGCTGCTGTGATAAATGCTAATATTGCATAAATAAGTGCTGCAACTAAGAAATTTATGTTATTTATTACAAACGTAACAATTAAAAATATTGCAAATATAACTGCTGCGACTAATGGTGGACATTTTAGAATTTTTTGTAATGCTATTGATATTATTATTGTTGCTATTGGTAAAGCAAAAAATATAAGTAATATGTTCATACGCTTTCTCTCCTTTGTTTTTTACTATATTTTATGCTTTTTTGTTGTATTTTGTGTTAACAATATTCTACATTTACTAAATACAAACCTTGTGGTGGTAATGTTTTTCCTGCATTTTCTCTTTTTTGTGATTTTATTATGTCTTCAATTTCTTTTGGCTCTATTTTTCCCATACCCACTTCAACTAATGTTCCAGATATTATTCTAACCATATTATATAAAAATCCGCTTCCTGTTAACTCTATCCATATTTTATCATCAGGCATTTTGATTACTTTAGCATCATAAATTGTCCTTACACTGCTCTTGCTACTTGTGCCACTTGCTTTAAAGGCTTTAAAGTCGTGCTCTCCAACAAAATATTTTACTGCTTCTTGCATTTTTTCTATATCAAGTTTCATTGGTATATGGGTTTCTAAATTTCTATAAATTGCTGTACCATATTGAGAATTATTTATAACATACCTATATGTTTTTCTTTTGCAACTAAGTCTACTATGAAAATTCTCTTCAACTTCTTCTGCTTGCTTTATTCTAATCGATTTCTTTAAATTGCTATTTAGTGCTATTGGAAATTTTTCAATGGGTAAATTTGAATTTGTTTTAAAATTCGCAACTTGTCCCAAAGCATGTACTCCCCTGTCTGTTCTTCCTGATGCGTTTAAGTCTACTACTTCTCCTGTAATTTGTTCTATTGCTTTCTCTATTGTTCCTTGTATATTTAGCTTGTCTGGTTGCTTTTGCCAACCATTAAAATCTTTTCCGTCATATTCTATTGTTAATTTTATATTTCTCATATTAATCTCCATTTATCTCAAATTGATGTTTTTTTGCTTCGTCCCCAAAAACATCGCTATTTAAAAAAGTTGCTTTTGAGCAACTCTTCGTTTTTATTTACTTTCTTCTTTTTGATTTTCTTTAGCTTTACTTATTTTGTCTTTAAGTTCTTTTAATCTATTTTTTCTTTCTTTTTTCTCTGATGCAAATCTCTTAGTCACAATATTGCTTATTAATATTTTTTTCAGCACATCTTCTCTAACATCTGCAATTAGTGTGCCATCTTTTGCTACTGATATTTTTCCAGTCTCCTCTGATACTACAACTACTAAGCTATCAGATTCTTTTGAAATTCCTATTGCCGCTCTATGTCTTGTTCCTAACTCTTTGGAAATATCGTTATCATCTGCCAAAGGTAATACACATGCTGCTGCTGCAATTTTGTTTCCAGATATTACTACTGCTCCGTCATGCAAAGGTGTTTTAGGTTCAAATATGTTTACTAGTAATTGTGGCGAAACTTCAGCATTCATAGGTATTCCTGTGTTTACTATGTCTTGTATTTTTATATCTCTTTCTAATACAATTAATGCACCTGTTTTTGTCTTTGAAAGCTCAGTTGCTGCAATAACTACTTTATATATATCTTCTTTTGTTCTTGTTGATAAATCTTTATCAATTCCAAAAAATTGTGTTATTCTATTTGTTCCTAATTGCTCTAATGCACGTCTTAATTCCGGTTGGAAGATTACAATAATTGCAATTACTCCCCAATTCATTATTCCAGTTAAAATCCAGTTTAGTATCTTTAAGTTAAATAGTCCACTTACCCATGTTGCAACTATTAATAAAGCTATCCCTTTAATTAACTGCCATGCTCTTGAACCTTTTACAATTCTAAAAAAGCAATATACTAAAAATACGACTATTGATATATCTATTATTAGAGTTACTAATTCAAATGGGTTAGATTGTAATGATTTAATATATCCTCCTATATTATCATTAAAAAAACTCTCCCAATTCATTCCAAAATTTGTTATCATTTATTTCTCCTTATTTTTCTTTAGATTAGTGCGAATATAAGTGTTGATATTGTTCCTACTAACATTAATAGTGCTAAAAATCCTGCCATTACTTTTACAAATATTTGTCCTTTATCATATTTTTGTTTTTTCTCTACTTTTTTCTTCATTATTCTTCTTCCTTTCTATGCCCATTGTCCCATTGGGGACGTTTCCTTTTGGACATTTTGTCCATTTTGGGACACATCTATAAATATCACTGTAAATATTATAGCATATTTAAAAATTTTTTCAATTATTTTGTCCTGTTTTCCATAACTTTCTAAGAAATTATTTTTAATATTGTCTTAATTGGTTCTTTTTCTTGTTCTTCTATTTTGATTGTCTTTAATAGAGTTTGTTTTGCTTCTTCTAATGTGTTATCATTATTTGTATGGATATATCCTAAGCAGTCACCTTTTTCTACATAATTTCCTACTTTTTTATTTAGTATTATTCCAACTGACATATCTATTTTGTCTTCTTTTCTAATTCTTCCTGCTCCCAAACTACATGCTAGTTTGCCTATTGTTTCTGCATTTATTTTTTGTATATATCCTGATTTTTCGCTATATACAGGTTCTATATATTTTGCTTTTTCAAATTTTTCTAAGTTTGTTATATATGATGTGTCTCCACCTTGATTTTGTACTAGTTCTACAAATTTGTTGAATGCTTCTCCATTTTCTATTTTTTGAATTAATATTTCTTTTGCATTTTCGATGTTGTCTGTTACTTTTGCTAGTTTTATCATATGCGCTCCTAGCTCTAGCACAACTTGTTTTACATCTTCTGGCATATTTCCTTTTAATGCCTCTACTGCTTCTTTTACTTCTAATGTGTTTCCTACTGCATATCCTAGTGGTTCATCCATATTTGTTAAAACACATACTGTTTCACGGTTTGCTAATTCTCCTATTTCTATCATTGCTTTTGCAAGTTTGCTTGCCTGTTCGATGTCTTTCATAAATGCTCCGCTTCCAACTGTTACATCTAATACTATTTTATTTGCTCCACTTGCTATTTTTTTACTCATTATGCTTGATGCAATTAATGGTATACTTTCCACACAAGATATACTATCTCTTAACGCATATATTTTTTTATCTGCTGGTGCTAAGTTTAGGGTCTGTGAAATAATACTTATTCCTATGTTTTCCACATTTTGTATAAAACTGTTGATATCTATTCCTGTTTTATATCCTGGGATTGATTCTAATTTGTCAACTGTACCGCCTGTAAAGCCTAGTCCACGTCCAGACATCTTCGCAACTGGCACTCCACAAGATGCAACTAGTGGTAACAATATTAATGATACTTTGTCACCCACTCCACCTGTTGAGTGTTTATCTACAATTATTTTTGGATGCTTTTTAGGTCTGTCCCCAAAAACACCCAAAACATCTAATATTTCTCCTGAGTTTGCCATTGCTAGGGTTAAGTTTGTTGTTTCTTCTTTTGTCATTCCGTTTATAAATATTGCCATTACTAGTGCTGCTGCCTGATAGTCTGCTATTGTTCCTTCTGTATATCCTTTTATAAAATATTCAATTTCTTGCTTGCTTAATTCTTGTTTGTCTCTTTTTTTCTCAATTATATCTAATATTGTCATAGGCTAGATTTCCCCTTTCCGGTTTTTCAGGTTTATAATTCAAATAACAAAATTTATTTTATACAAATTTCTTTGTAAAACTTCTTCTATGTATTGGGCATAATCCACATTCTTTGATTGCTTCAATGTGCTTTGCTGTTCCATAACCTTTATGTGCAACAAATCCATATTGTGGATATATTTCGTCCCATTGTCTCATTATTCTATCTCTTGTTACTTTTGCTAAAATTGATGCTGCTGCAATGTTGTAACATTTTGCGTCACCTTTTATTATTGGTTCATATGGAATTCCTCTTGTATTTATTCCTGTTAATGCATCTACTACTATTAAGTCTGGCTTTACATCTAATCCGTCAACTACTTGTGTTACTCCTGCTTTTGTTGCATTTAATATGTTGATGTCGTCTATTACGTCTTGACCTATTATTGCTACTGAATAGCTTATTGCTTCTTCTATTATTTCGTCATATAGTTTTTCTCTTTTCTTTTCTGATACCTTTTTGGAGTCATTTACTCCTTCTATCATTGAATCTTGTGGCATTATTACTCCTGCTATTACTACTGGCCCTGCTAGAGGTCCTCTTCCTGCTTCATCTATTCCACATATATTTTTAAATCCTTTGTTGTATAAGTCCTTTTCTATTTCTTTTAGTTTTGTTAGTCTTTCTAGTTCTTTTTCTTTCATTTTTATTCCTTCTTTATTCCATTGCATCTATTTCTGTTAGTGAATATTTTCCATTTATTCCTTTTGTATTATATATTTCTACTGTTGCATTTGTGTCGTCAAATTTTATTAGATATGTATTTTTTGAGTTTGTTTCTAATTTTTCAAGTCCCCATTCTTTTAGTGTTTCCTCTGTTACTTTGTACATATCATTTGTTATTGTTATTCCTGTTGGTACTGATGTTCCTTCTGCTTTTTGTAGTTTTGCTTCTCCTTCATATACCTCTTGTCTTACTTCTGCTTTTTTTTCTTCTGTTGGGTTTATTCCCATTTTGAAGTTTGCTGATTCTACACATCCTTTTGCTTTTGCTTGTACCATTAACATATTTGTTCTTAGTTCTTCTAACTGTGCTTTTTTTAATACATCTTTTCCTGTATATACTGTTATTCCTGCTATTATTATTAATATTATTACTACTACCATTAGACTTATTAGTGTTACACCTTTGTTTTTCTTCATTTTTCCCATCCTTTTTCTTTTTGTTTATTATACATTTTTAGTCATTTTTTTTCAATAGAATTTTTGTAAAAGTTTTTATAATTTTTTCACAAAATTTTCACAAATATGTTGTATTATAATACTACATTAGGATATTATAATAATATCTGAAATATTAGGAGGTCAAAACATGGAAGAAAACGAAAATAAAAATCAAGAAAAAACAAACACATTCAAAACAGTTCAAAACCCAATAACATACAAAACAGCATATGAAATGAACAATCACCAAAAAAGCAAAGCAGGATTTGGAAAAGGATTTTTCCTACCATTTGTAAGCGGTGTACTTGGCTGTTCTTTGGTACTTGGAGTATGTTTTGGTGTACCAACAATCAAAGAAAAATTATTAAATACAAATTCTACAAGCAGTT
The DNA here is from genome assembly GCA_949538735.1 of uncultured Clostridia bacterium. Taxonomy (GTDB): domain Bacteria; phylum Bacillota; class Clostridia; order TANB77; family CAG-508; genus CAG-269. Next base: position 72,182 of record CATGLK010000002.1, on the reverse strand, counting down.
CTTCAAACACACAAAATTCAACAAATAATGGATATGTAACACAAACATCATTATCAAATTATTCAGACACATCTATTTACGCAGCAAATAAAGTATTGCCATCAATCGTAGGTATAAAAGTTGAATACAATGTAAATTCACTAATTTCTATGTTTGGTAGACAAACACAAAGTTCAACAGCAACCGCAACAGGTTCTGGAATAATTATAAGTGATGACGGATATATTTTGACAAATAACCACATAGTTGCCACATCATCTTCTGAATCTTATTACGAAGTTTCAGACGCAACTAAGGTAACTGTTACCCTATTTAATGACGAAACTGAATATGAAGCTAAAATTATTGGAAAAGATGAACAAACTGATTTAGCTGTTATAAAAATTGAAAAAACTGGTCTTTCAAAAGCTGAATTTGCAGATTCTGATAGTATAAAAGTTGGAGAATTTGCTATGGCTGTTGGAAATCCATTAGGTATGCAAAGCAGTATAACATGTGGTGTTGTAAGTGCTGTTAATAGAGAAGTTACAGATTCTGATGGCAAGACTTTCAAGTTAATTCAAACAGATGCTGCTATAAATTCTGGGAACAGTGGTGGTGCATTAGTTAATAGTCAAGGAAAAGTTATTGGTATAAATACTTTAAAATTATCTGGAACAGGAATTGAAGGTATGGGATTTGCTATTCCTATTAACTCAACAACAGATATTACGTCTCAATTAATTCAATATAGCAAGGTAAAAAGACCTTATATTGGAATTTCTGGTTTAGATTTAAATGAACAAACAGCTAAAGCTTACAATCTAGTTCTAGGTGTTTATGTAAAAACTGTTGAAGATTTTTCAGCTGCTGAGAAGGCTGGTATAAAACCTGGCGATGTTATTATTGAAGCTGAAGGTAAGAAAATTACAACAATGGATGAATTAAATGAAATTAAAAATAATCACAAAATTGGTGAAGAGTTAAAGATTAAAGTTAATCGTGATGGTTCTGAAAAAGAGCTAACAATAACTTTAGGTGAACAACCATAATTTCACTTTTAGTTCACACAATGGACAAAATAGATTGTTAAAATGTAATCAGTCAAGTGAAGATGACTTGAAATAAAGAACATCCCCTTTTATTTTCAAAAGAGAAGCTTTGAATAGGCTTCTCTTTTACTTTTATTAAAATATTATTAAATCCATTTCACTTGTTAAGTTCTCATTTCCATAAGCATAGATTACATATAAAGTATCATTTGTTACGTAATATTCTTTTGAATTCTCTATGTTATATATGTTGCTCCCTGGATTTCTATTATATATAGAATATCCTAAATCTTTTAAATCTTGTGCTTTTTGATGTTCTAGTTCTACTTCTTTTCTGATTTTGTCTTTAACTTCATTTCTTTCTAGTTGTTTAATTCTAAGTGTTTCGTCTAAACTAATTTCTTTGTTATTTCTCAAGTCATAGTTATATGTTCGAATTATTACTCTTTGTGCATTTGTACCTTCTTTTATATTTGATTTTATTGCAAGTGATAAAATTCCGTCATGGACATTTGATACATATTCTACTGTATATATAATATTTCTGTTTTCTGTATCTAATACTTTTCTTGCTGTTTCTGCAAATATATCTTCTATTTCTTGATTATATTTATTTACTATGTCACTTCTGATGTTTATGTATGGAATTTGTACATTTATATCATAATTGCTTGGTTTGGTTTCTTTTTCATTGTATTTTGTATATACTAATTCTTTACTTGCGTCTTGCTTTTTGTTTGTATAGTCTACTTCTTCGCTTTCTAAATTGTTGTTGAAGATTTCGGTAAATCCTGCTTTTATTTCTTCTATTTGTTCTTCTGTTTTATTTCCGAATTTTCTTTCTTTTGTTGTTATCCCTATTAATGATGCGATTTCAATTCTTGCATAAAATTGTACGTAAAATGCTATTATTACAGCTATTACGCATACTGATATTATTGTTATGTATATTGTTAAACTTTTTTTACTTATTTTGAATTGATTTGGTAATTTTACATTCATAATTAATCCTCTTTTTTCAATTTTCTATATTATAACATTTTTTACTTATTTTATCAATATTTTTGTGTTACTGGGTTAATGATTTCGAGACAGTGTGGGGAACAATGGGCAAAATTTAGCTTTTATGATTTGATTGGAATGAGATATAGAATATGTAAGTTTATAAAAAAAGTAATGTTCGCGGGCAAGTAATTATTTTATTTTTTTCATAAATTCTTCGGTTTCTTACATAAGCAAAGAAATTCTAAAATTATTTTATGGCTCCCTTCCGTGTCGCAGCACGAACTCTTTCCATAAAATAATTAAAGAATTTCTAAACTTATTACAGGGCACATTCATAATTTATTCAAAAAATAAAATAATTACTTGAGCCTGAGTGAAAGCTCCTTTTTTTATAAACATACAAATTCTTATCAAATGGAATGAACAAAATAAAAGCTAAATTTTGCCCATTGTTCCCCGCACTGTCTCGAAATCATTAATCAGTAACAGAAATTGTATGAATATTGGCTCAAAATATTGACTATTTCGCAATTTTGCGATATTATACTATGAGTTAATATTTTAATTAGAAATGAGGAATTTAAAGTATGTTATGTTCAGAATGTAATAAAAAACCAGCAATACTTTTTTATAAAAAAATAGAAAATGGAAAAGAATCCATGGAAGGATACTGTGCCGACTGTGCACAAAAAAAAGGCATAAATCCAGTAGAAGTAATATCAGACCAACACGACATAATGGCAAAAGAAATACCTGATATAGGCAATATGACCAAACAACTAGAAACAATGTTCAAAGATTTAGCAGAAAACATCAACTTAGAAGACATAGAAAATATCGAAGGAGCAATCACATTTGAAAATCCAGAAATCACAGATGAAAACGGTGACCCAAAAATAACAGGAGCAGCAATTCCAATTGGCTCTTTCTTCTCAAATATGTTTGGACCAAAATCTAATGCCGAACAAGAAGAAGCTTCTAACAGTAGAAAAAAAGTAAAAGTTGAAAAAAAGAAAAACAAAAAAACAAATAAAAAGAAAAAATTCTTAGATACTTTTGGAACAAATTTAACGGAAAAAGCAAAAAATAACCAATTAGATATGATAATTGGTAGAGAAAAAGAAATTCAAAGAATAGTACAAATTTTAAATAGACGTTCTAAAAACAACCCTTGCCTAATTGGTGAACCAGGTGTTGGTAAAACTGCAATTGCACAAGGTTTAGCGATTAGAATTGCAAACCAAAACGTGCCTGCAAAACTTTTAAATAAAGAAGTTTATTTATTAGATATGACAGCTGTTATAGCTGGAACTCAGTTTAGAGGTCAATTCGAGTCAAGAATGAAAGGTATAATTGATGAATGTAAAGAATTTGGAAATATTATTTTAGTTATTGACGAAATTCACAACATCATTGGTGCAGGAGATGGCGAACACTCTATGAATGCTGCAAATATATTAAAACCTGCCCTATCTAATGGAGAAATTCAATTAATTGGTACTACAACTTTAAAAGAATATAGAAAATATATTGAAAAAGATTCTGCTTTAGAAAGAAGATTTCAACAAGTTTTAGTTGAAGAACCAAATGTTGAAGATTCTATTGGTATTTTGGACGGAATTAAAAAATATTACGAAGAATATCACAAAGTAAAAATATCTTCTGATGTTATTCGTCAAGCAGTTATAATGTCTGAAAAATACATTCACGATAGATTTTTACCAGACAAAGCAATTGATATTTTAGATGAAGCTTGCTCTAGAATTAACTTAGAAAATAAAGAATTATTCAAATTAGAAATGCTAAAACAAGAACTAGTTCAAGTTCAAAATGAAAAAGAAGAAGTTGTTGCAGCAGATTCTACCGAAGATTACCAAAAAGCTGCAAATCTAAAAACACGTGAATGTCAACTAATAGAAGAAATAGACAAATTAAATAGCAAAATGAAACCAAGACAATTAACAATTCAAGATATAGCAAATGTTATTGAAAGTTGGACTAAAATTCCAGTTAAAAAAATAACAGAAGCAGAAACACAAAAATTATTAAATTTAGAAACAAACCTACATAAAAGAATTGTTGGTCAAAACGAAGCTGTTAATAGTGTTGCAAGGGCAATAAGAAGAAATCGTGCTGGATTAAAAAGCACAAAAAGACCACCTTCATTTATATTTGTTGGACCTACTGGTGTTGGTAAAACAGAGCTTGCAAAAAGTTTAGCTTATGAAATGTTTGGAAATGAAGATTCAATTATAAGAATAGATATGTCAGAATATATGGAAAGTCACTCTACATCTAAATTGATAGGTGCACCTCCAGGATATGTTGGATATGACGAAGCTGGTCAATTAACTGACAAAGTTAAAAGAAAACCATATTCAATAATATTACTAGATGAAATTGAAAAGGCACACCCTGATGTATTCAATATTTTATTACAAGTATTAGATGACGGAAAGTTGACAGATAGCCAAGGAAATACAGTAAGCTTTTCTAACACAATTATAATAATGACATCTAATGCTGGTTCTAACACAAATACAAACTCAATTGGTTTTGGTAAACAAACTGTTGATAAAAACAAAATTATGAATAGCTTAAAAGAAGTTTTTAGACCAGAATTTTTAAATAGAATAGATGAAATTATTAGCTTTGATGCTTTAACTCGTGAGCAACTTTTAGAGATTGTTAATTTAATGTTAGATGATACTTTCAAAGTATTAAAAGATAAAGATATTAAAATGAATATATCTCCTAATGCTAAAGATTACATTTTAGAAAAAGGAACTGATATCAAGTTTGGTGCAAGACCTTTAAGAAGAGCTATTCAAAGATATATTGAAGATGAATTGGCAGAAATGATTTTAAAAGGCGAACTTACAGACGGTCAAAATGTAGAAGTTGAAGTAGAAAATGATAAATTAAAATTTGAAGTAAAATAGGAGAAAATTATGTTAAAACATATACCAAATGCACTTACAATAGTAAGATTATTATTAATACCTTTTATAGTATTACACATCTTTACTGGAAATTATATATTAGCTTTTGTTATATTTACCCTTTCTGGAATTACTGATATTGCTGACGGCTTTATTGCAAGAAAATTTAACTTAGTATCAAATTTTGGAAAATTAATGGACCCATTAGCTGATAAATTAACTCAAATATGTACTCTTACCTCTTTGACTATTACTAATATTATTCCAATTTGGATTTTAATAATTGTCTTACTTAAAGAGTTTATTATGATTGTTGGTGCTTCTTTCCTTTATGGAAAAGATGTTGTTGTTTATAGTAAATGGTATGGTAAACTTGCAACTGTGCTATTTTATATAGCTATTGTTTGTTCTTTACTATTGAAACAGTTTGATTTAACTGGTGCTTGGCAACAAATTGATTTTTATTTATATTGCTTAGCTCTTGTTACTACTGTTTTTGCTCTTGTAATGTATGTTAAAGATTTATACCAAAAGGGATTTATTGATAAACAAGATTTAAAGAAAGAAGTTACTGTTGATAAGAGAGAAAAGAAGAAATAGGATTGTTTAAAAGACGCTATATCAGATTATATAGCGTCTTTATTATTTATTCAAAGTCTTCAATTAATTGATTTAAATCTTGTTTTCCATTAACATATATTCCTTTTTTAATATTGTTTTTATCTGTCTCAGTTAAGTATTCAGTAGAAATATCAGTTACTTCATACTCTTTTTCGCTTTCATCGTCTTGTATTTCATATATAACAACTTTACCTTCTTTGTCTCTTACTATATAGTGTTCTCCACAACTACCTGTTTCTTCTTTTTCAAGTACTATATCTGTGTCTGTAAATTTTTGTATGTCCCAGTCCATATATTTTTTCTCTAATTCATTTCTTGTTTTATTTACTAATTCTTCTGGTACTGTTTTGTATTCGCTTGATGTGTGCCCACATTGTTGATAATATGTTTTTAATGTTATTGCTGCATTTGGTGAGATTTTTTCTTCTCCTGAGTTTGTGGTCATTATTTGGTTTTGTTCTTGCTCGTATTCGTCTGTGCATTCGTCTAATATTTCTTCTTGGGCTATTTCTTTTATGTTTGTTTCTTCTTGTTTGTTTTCTTTTGGTTTGTATATTAGTATTCCTGTTATTATTGCTGATATTATTACTATTATTGTTATTAGGGTTATTATTGTTTTATTCATTTTTAACGCCTCCGTAATTTCTTTTGTTTTTATTATTTACGGATTTTGTTAAATTTATACAATTAATTGGTTTTTAAGTACATTATTACCGCGTTTTTTATTAGCTCGTTTATTGATATGTTTTTTTCTATTGATTTCATTTTGGCTTTGTTGTGAAGTTCTACTCCTAGTCTGACATTTAACGAACCTTTGCATTGTTTTTCTGGTTCTTCATTGTTAATTTTGCACCCTTCTAAGTAATAATCAATTGCATCTTTAAAGTCTTTTTTCAACGCTTTTACTGTTGTGCCTTCAAAAGATATTGATGTATTTTTTAGACCTTCTATTTCTCCACAAAAACATTCATCTTCATCACTATATCTAACTTCTGCCCAATATCCTTTATATTTCATAATATTTTTCATCTATATTTCCCCCAATTCTTTTAATTTATTTAGTATTATTTTTACCTGATACGGCTTTAATATATTTCCTGGATGTGGTTTATGTATCTGTATTTTTTTATTGTTCTTTTTAAACTCTACTCTTGATCCAGATGTCCTTCCTTTATTATATTCAAAAAAACCTAAACTATTTAATATTTTCTCTGTCTCTTCATATGTTAAATCTTTTGGCTTTGCTTTTAGTCTTTCTATTAATTTTTCTATTCTACTCATATTATATCACTCCTTTATCTATTTTGCAACTATTTTTAGTCGCACTTATTTCTTTTATCTTTTTTCCATTTGTTTTTATAGTTATTTCTCCATTTTGGTCTGTTCTGTAAATTGAAATCTTTCTCTTCTCTAAATTCTCTATCGTTATTTCAGCTGGATGCTTAAACAAATTATTCTCCCCTACTCCAATTACAGCTATTTTAGGCATTACTGCTTCTAAAAAGTCATCTGTAGTAGAAGATTTAGAACCGATGATGTGCAACCTTTAAAACAGTGGATTTCAATATATTATTATTTCTATATTTTTCTACAATAGCTTTTTCAGCAACTTCTTCTATGTCGCCAGTAAACAGCATAGAAAACTTTTGATACATCATTTTGCAAACCAAAGAATTATTATTAATACCATTTTCATTAATCACTTGTTTTGAGCTTGGCCACAACACATCAAAATATAAATCTTTTTCTATATTAATCCTTTTCTCCGCTTCTACTATATGCACTTTTACATTTCGTTCTTTTACTAGTTTTAAAAATTTTTGATAATTTTCCGAATCTTCAAATTGCTTTCCAATTATTATATTTTTTACTTTTATTTCTCGTAGCAAATGTAGGATAGAACCGCACGTGGTCTTGGTCAAAATGGCTTACGAAAACATAATCAATACTTGTATATCCCCTGTCTAAAACATAAGGAAGCAAAGTACTTTTACCAACATCAAAATCCTTTGAACTACTGCCTCCACCGTCTATTAGTATTGTTTTGCCATATGGCGTTTCTATAAATGTGCAATCACCTTGCCCAACATCAACAAAATGAATCTTTAAGTCTTTTGGAATAAATTTAAATATTGAAAAAATCATTATTGAAATTAAAACTATTGATATATACCTATTTCTCTTTTGTCTGAATTTATATTTAAATAATGCAATTAAATTTCTTGCCCTTCTTCCGAGTAGTACTTATTATTTTTGAGTTATATATTCCATAACAGAAGTTCAAAACGACAATTGCTACATAATATATAATAATTTGAGATATTGAAGGAGTTTTGATATAAATTTTAGAATATGGTAATTCTCCTATGTTTGAAATGAAAATTAGACTTTGAATTAAAAATGATAAACTAACAGCTATAATCCCTGCAATTTGTGGGATAATCATATAACTACAAATTGTTATAATTCCTAAAATTATAATAGGACCTATAATTACACTTACAATTAAATTCGTAAGAAAAAAATATATTCCAAATACATTAAAATGATATATCATAATAGGTATTATCGCTATTTGAGCAGATATAGTAACAGCCAAAATTTCTTTTATTCTATCTGTAATTTTAATCACTTTTGGACTAATTCTATATTTCCACTTTTTATTTTTTATCTTTATATCTTTTAAAATTTTAAGAACATTATTATGAAAAAATAAAATCCCAATTGTCCCGATATATGAAAACTGTAATCCAATATTCATAATTAAAAATGGATTATAAATAAGAATTAGAATTAATGACAAACTTAGTGAATTAATTGTATCATTTCTTCTATGAATTAAACCTGCAATTAGAACTAAAATTTCCATTACACATGCTCTTACAACAGAAGGCGAAAATCCTGTTATAAACATATAGAAAATTAAAAATAAAATTATAATAACTTTGGTTTTATTCTTCCCTGCTTTTCTTTTTAAAAATAAATTAATACCTATAACTAAATAAGATACATGCATACCTGAAATCGCTAATACATGTGAAATACTGCTAATTCTAAACTGTTCCTTTATCTCTTCATCTATATTGGAACTATCGCCTAATAATATCCCTTTCAAAATCTCAGCTTGTTCTTTTTTTAGAACACTATCTATCGCTTTTTCAAATTTTAAAAAGCAACTATTTGAAAAACTAAAAAATATATTTGTTTTATTATGCTGTGTTACTTTAAAATTATCAACATTTATACTTCCAAATATCTTTACAGTTTTTAAGTATTCTTTATAGTTAAAACCGCCAAAATTTCGCCTTGTTGTTGGCTCAATGAAATCACCTGAAAAAGTAACTTCATCGCCATATTTTAGTTCTTTTGTATCTTTTTTATCTATTCTTAAAAATAAATAAGTAGCTTTGTATTTAGAATTTCCATTTATATTTGTAACCTTTACCTTGTACTTATTCTTGTATTCTTTTTCTACTTTATTACTTACGACAATGCCTTTTCCTGACAAGTTTTTGATGTTCTTATATAAATTATCATATTGTTGATTTTGGAATAGAACAATTCCATTTGAAATGCTAGAAATAATTATAATTATCATAATAACTTTTGAATTTAAAATTAACTTTACATATCTAAAATATCTATGTCCATTGGGGACGTTTCTTTTTGGACATTTTGTCCATTTGGGGACACATCTTATTTTTAGTATTTTGTAAATTGCAATTGCTGGTATATACAAAAGGACTACACTGTATTTAAAGTATAGCCCCATTATTATCCCTATTATATATCCAACTGCTGCAATTAAAACTGGTCGTTTTATTGTTTGTTTTCTTTGCGCTTCTATTTTTATCTTCCTTTCAATTGCTTGTTTATTGGATTACTCTTCTTGCTCCTACATAGTTGTTGTTATAGTAACCTGAGTTTATTGTGTCTATTGTTACTCCTCTTTGTCTATTTGCTGCGTGCACTATGTTTCCACCGCCAATATATATTCCAACATGATTTATTCCTGATTTTCCAAACATTACTAAATCTCCTGGTTGCAAGTTATTTCTTGCAACTGCTGTTCCATTACTATATTGTCCAGCTGCTGTTCTATTTAAGCTTATCCCGTGTTGTCTGTACACATATGATGTAAATCCTGAACAGTCAAAGCTGTTTGGTCCTGAAGCTCCATATACATACCTACTACCAATATAATTGCTTGCTGTTTGTACTACTGTTGCTCCTTTTTTTGATGTTGCTTGATTTGCTTGGTTTGTTGTGCTTTGTGTTTCTGCTGGTTTATTTGTGTTTGTATTATTGTTTTGTCTTGGTGTTGTTGAACTTCTTGATGTTACTTCTTGTTTTTTATCTGATAGTAGTGATGCTGATATGTATCCAGCTTTTCCTTCTACTTTTACTCTATACCAACCGTCTAGTTCTTCATAAACTTCTACTGTTGTATTTAGTTTTAATTTTGATACTATTTCTGATGTTGTATTTGCTTCTTGCCTTAAATTTACTGTTTCTGTATTTACATATAATGTTTTTAAAACTTTTTCAGCTGTTTGTGCTGCTGGTTGATCTTGGTCTTTTGGTTCTTCTTGATTATTCGTTGGTTGTTCTTCTTGTGCTGATTTAAGTTTGTCTTCTCTTATCCAACCTCTTACTGTTTCTACTTCTATACATACCCAACCATTAATTTTTTCTATTATAACTACTTCTTGGTCTTTTTTTACTTCGATTGTTTCTGTTGCATTAATTGCTGGTACTATTTTCAATTTTGTGTCTTCTGCTACTTTTTTTGTTTTTTCATCTTTATTTTGAGCTTGATTTTCTGTATTTGTTTTTGGTGTTTCTGTTTCGTTTGTTTGATTTTCTTGGTTGTTTGTTGTTTCTGGATTTTCACTTGTTGTATTTTCTGGTTCTGCACTTGTTGGCTCTTCTGTGTTTGTTTGTTCCGTAGTGTTTTGTGTACTTCCATTTAGTGTTATTACGTCTTGTCTTAAATATCCTGTTATTCCTTGTGCTTTTACTTTGTACCATTCTCCTTCTTGTTCTAGTATTGTTACTTCTTGGTTTTGTGATAGTAGTTCTAGAATTTTAGAGTTTGTGTCTGCTGTTTCTCTTAGGTTTGCAGTCTCTACTTTTACTTTAGCTGTGTTTGCAGCAAAACTTATATTTATAAAAAACAGTGCTACAATGCTTATACCCGCAAGCATTACGATGCTTTTTATATTTTTTATACTTTTCATTTTGTATTACTCCTTACTATATTATATTACATCCTTTGGTTTAACGTTCCTAGTATATATTATTTTTCATTTTTTGTCAAGTTTTGCAACTTTTTCCTGTATAGAATGCAAAAGAAAGACCACAAACATTGCTGTTTGTAGTCTTTCCGTAAATATATCTGATTTGATATAAGGCCTATCTTTTTGAGAATTGAGGCGCTTTTCTTGCCTTTTTAAGACCGTATTTCTTTCTTTCTTTCATACGAGAATCTCTTGTTAAGAATCCGTTTGATTTAAGAGCTGGTCTGTATTCGCTGTTTGCTTCATTTAAAGCTCTAGCTATTCCGTGTCTTAAAGCTCCTGCTTGACCTGTAAATCCTCCACCTTTTACAGTTGCGATTACATCATATTTTGCTAATGTGTTTGTAACTGTAAGTGGTTGTCTAACGATTACTTTTAATGTTTCTAATCCGAAGAATTCTTCGATGTCTTTTTTGTTTATTGTTATTTTTCCTGTTCCTTCTACTAATCTAACTCTTGCAATTGCGTTTTTTCTTCTTCCTGTACCATAGTAAACGATATTTTCTTTTTTTGCCATTATTTTCTTACCTCCCATACTTCTGGTTTTTGTGCTTGATTTTCGTGTTCAGCTCCTGCATATACTCTTAGTTTTTTAAGCATTTGTCTTCCTAAAGAGTTATGTGGTAGCATTCCTTTTACTGCTAATGTCATAGCTTTTTCTGGATTTTTTTCAAGCATTACTTTGGCAGAAACTTCTTTCATTCCTCCAATATAACCTGAGTGATGTCTGTAAACTTTTTGGTTTATTTTGTTTCCTGTTAAGATTGCATCTTTGCAATTTAGTATTATAACATGGTCTCCCATATCGATATTTGGTGTAAATGTTGGTTTGTGTTTTCCTCTTAATAATGAAGCTGCTTCTGTTGCAACTCTACCTAATGGTTTGTTAGCTGCATCTATTATATACCATTTACTTTCAACTTCACCTTTTTTTGCACTGTATGTAGTATTATTCATGGTAATAGTTACCCTCCTATATATTTTATTTTTTATTTATATATGAAGTCTAAATTTAAAACTACCGGGGAGAAGTTATAAATTTAAATCATATTATCTCATAGTACCAAATTATTTTATTACAAAAATGGCAATTTGTCAATACTTACAGGAAAAATTTTTCAATTATGCCTTTTTAATCTTTTCAGTTACTTTTTGTCTATTTTTTATTTTTACAAAAAATCCTCAATTTTTCATCTCAAAATTTCACAAAAACCTTTAAATTTACAAAAAACTATGATACAATGTAGAAAATTTCAGAAAAAACATATCAAAAGAAAAAATGGAGGGAACAAAAAATGGAATTCAATAGATGCACAAGATGTGGAAACTTTTATGTAGCAGAAGGAAATGTATGCCCAAAATGTAGCAGTAAAGACAACTTTGAACTATCAACATTTAAAACATACATAAAAGAAAACGGACTAACAAACTCATTAGAAACAATATCAGGAGAAACAGGAATATCAGTAAAAAACCTAAATCGTTTCTTAGGATACGACGAACTAAAAAACTATGGAAAAGAAATCAATAACATAGATAAAGAAAGCAACTTTGGTTTTACAGGAATAACATTTAATTAATAGTACAAGGATTAGCAGTAATCTTCATTTAAACTTGTGCCACAAGAAAGGACTGAAAATTATGCAAAACGTAATGGATATATTAGAAGAAAGAAACTATATTGAGCAATTAACGCACCCAAAAGAAATAAGAGAACTTTTAGGAAAAGAAAAAATATCATTTTATATTGGAATAGACCCAACAGCAGACAGCTTACATATTGGTCACTTTGTTTCATTAATGGTTGCTAGCCATTTACAAAAATTTGGACATAGACCAATTATCTTAGTAGGTGGTGCAACTGCCGCAGTTGGTGACCCTTCTGGAAAAACAGATATGAGAAAAATGCTTTCTCAAGAAGAACTTGCACATAATGTTGAATGTTTGAAACAACAAATATCAAGATTAGTTAGCTTTGAAGGTGAAAATGCTGCAATTATGGTAAATAATGCTGATTGGTTTTCAAATATAAAATTCGTAGAATTTATGAGGGAAATTGGAAGCTTATTTTCAGTAAACAAAATGCTTGCAGCAGAATGTTATAAACAAAGATTAGAAACAGGATTAACATTTTTTGAAATGAGCTATATGCTAATGCAATCATATGATTTTTGGCACTTATATAATGAGTATGGATGCAAATTAGAAATTGGCGGAAATGACCAATGGTCTAACATTATTGGTGGAGTTGATTTAATCAGAAAAATTGGAAAAGATGATTCTTTTGGTCTAACATTTAAACTTCTTACAACAAAAGAAGGCAAAAAAATGGGTAAAACTGAAAAAGGAGCATTATGGCTAAATCCTGAAAAAACATCACCATATGAATTCTATCAATATTGGAGAAATGTTGAAGATGCAAGTGTTGGTACAGTTTTAAAAATGCTTACATTTTTACCAACAGAGAAAATAGATGAATTAACAAGCTTAAAAGACGAAAAAATAAATGAAGCAAAAAAAATTGCAGCATATGAAATCACAAAACTAATTCATGGCGAAGAAGAAGCAAAAAAAGCCGAAGAAGCCGCCAATGCCCTATTCAATGGTCAAGGTAGCTTAGAAAATATGCCAACTACAAAATTAGAAGATGTAAACATCTCTGTTGTAGATGCAATTGTATTAACAGGAATTGCTCCTTCAAAGAGCCAAGCTAGAACATTAATTAATCAAGGTGCTATATCTTTGAATGATGAAAAAATTTCTGATATTAATTATAAATTATCTGAAAAAGATTTAGAACAAGGCTTTGCAATCTTAAAAAAAGGTAAAAAAGTATTTCATAAATTAGAAAAATAGTAACTAAAATTGCCAAAGGGGACGGACCTTTTTGGCAATTTTTTGCCACTAGGGACACTCCTTATATGTTATCATATTCAAGTACTTCACAATTTTTTAATTTATAATTATTATAATTCCCATCTTTGGGTTCTCCTTCAAAATAACATTTTATGTATATACTCACTCCTGCATGTGTTACAACTAATACATTTTTCCCTGCATACTTTTCTTTTAGTTCATCAAAAAACTCTGTTATTCTGCCTCTAAAATGAGGCAAAGATTCTATTCCCAATTTTTGTTCATTCTCATCTGTAAAATCTACCATATTTTCGCATTCGGTTTTTAACTTTCCTTCTAATTGTCCGTTACATCTTTCAATTATTCTATCATCAATTTCAATTGGTTCATTTGTAATTATTTGTGCTGTTTCAAAAGCTCTTTTTAATGGGCTTGAAAATACCTTATCAAATTTAATTCCTTCTAGCTTTTCTTTTGTTTTCTCTGCCTGTTTTCTTCCTTTTTCATTTAATTCAATATCTATCCTACCTTGAAATCTTCCTTCAAGATTCCAATCAGTTTGTCCATGTCTAACTACATATATCATTTTATTTTTCCTCATTTATTATTTTAATATTTATTATTATATTACTTATCCATCAAATTTTCAATTATTTATTGCTATCTCGTTAGCCTAATGTGATGTTTTTTTTGCTCCGTCCCAAATACTTTTTAAAACTTTTTTGGCCTGTCCCAAAAAGTTTTACCTGCTTTTCTCCACAATTTCAACAATATCAGCAATATATTCACCAATAATAGGAATATTCAAAGTCACAATTTTTTGAAGCAAAATAACAAGTATAGCAGTAATAACAGTAACACCAATACCGTATTCCAATTCCCCTAAAAATACCTGCAAGCAAATTTCTTTTTATAATTTCCTTTTTATTTCCAAGTATATACGTAAGCTCAACAAAATTGCCTTCTTCCAAAAGTTCCCTTAGCTTATCAATTGACAAACTCAAGAAATTCACTTTTTGCTTAATTTCCTCTTCCTTCTGCTCCCTTTTTCTCCACTTAAACATAAAAAATCCACCTTTATTTATTATATTTAGGGTGGATTTTTTATTTAAATTTTATACATTATAAAATTTTATTTACCTATTATTTTTTCTACTATTTACGCTATTTGTAGTGTTAGAATTATTTAAAGTATTATTAACTTCTACAATATTATTGTCGTTATCTTTTTCATCTTCTTGTACTTGCCCTGTTGTATTCGTTTTATCTAAATCAGTTTTTTTCTTATCTTCTTCTTCCTTCAATTTTTCTAATGAATCAATTAGCTCTTGAAGTTTCTTTATATCTTTACCTACCATTTCCCAGTCGCCATTTTTATTAGATTCTGTTAAATTTCCATTTGCCTTAATAATTGCTTCTATTAAGCCATCAATATCGTCTGTATTTTCAACTTGGATATCAACAGCATACTTAGAAAGTAGATTTTCTAATGCTTTTGTTAAGTTATCGCCAATAGCAACTTTATTTCCTGAAGCTACTACAACTTTTTTAAGAATTGGCACTTCTGATTCATTTAGCATTGTTTGATATATTGGCTCTACATATAGTAAAGTATTTTTTATTGGAACTATAAGCATTTGTTTAGTTAGCTTTGTTCCTGTAACGTTTAATGCTTCCAATTCTGATGATATAACTTCATCTTCTTCTATTTGTTTGTCTAATTGCATTGGTCCAACTAAATTACTATCTGCTGGAAATTTATATAATTTTAATTGATTGTTTCCATTTTCAGTGCTTCCTACTAAATATGATATTATATTTTGTTTTTCATTTGGAGTATATGTTTGTACTAATCCAAATTTTTCTCCGTCAACTGTATTTAACATTGTGTAATATGGTTTCATATATGTTCCTGTTGCCTTAGTAGTTTTTGATGAGTTATGTTTTGATATATCCCATAAATCGTCTGCTCTGTATAATACGTCTGGTTTTACATTATGATATACTTTTAGCACTTCTGCTTGTACATTATATAGGAACTCTGGATATACTGTATGTTCAGCGATATCTTTTGGTAATTCAGTTCCCAATGGCATAAATAATTCTGGATAGATTTTTTGATATGCAACTGCTATTGGGTCATTTCTGTCTGTTATATAGAATGTCATTGTTCCGTCATAGCTATCAATTAATACTTTTACAGAGTTTCTAATGTAATTTATTTTTTCTTTTACTCCGTCATGTTCAATAGCTGTGTATTGTGAATATGGATAACTAGAAGATACTGTATATGCGTCTAATACCCATACAATTTTACCTTCATCTGTTACAACTGTATATGGTTTTTCGTCATAGATTAGATATGGTAATGCTTTTTTAGCCCTTGTTCTAATTTCCCTATTCATTAAAATTTTGCTATCACTTGTAATTTCTCCTGAAAATGCTAAGTTGATATCTCCTTTTGTAATTCCTAGTATTAGCTTGTCCAAAAATCCTAGTTGCATTCCAGCTTTTCCATTATATGTTGATGCATAATCTGTTCCATTTTCGTCTGTATAATCATATTCTTGTTTGTTCTTAGCATTTGTTGCTATAATTTCTTTTGTCTCTAATCCAAAGTATATACGTGGTTCAGAAACTTTTATTACTTCATCTTTTCCTGATACATCTTTTTGTATGTATTGAACATTTCCTGCTTCGTTTGCTCTTGTTGCTGAAGCAATTATTGTTCCCATTCCGTGTGTGTATTCGTATGTTTTGTTATTGTATGTTCTTCCTGAGCTCTTAATTTCTCTTGGAGCTACATACACTAATTGCTCTGTTCCATTTACATTATATTTTGCTAAATTTGCATTTGGATATTTGAAATATCCTGTTCCAGTTTGACTATCTTCTAATGCTGTTAATACTGTTTCTTTGCTCATAATTGGAATATTATTTATTACATTACTGCTTTCTTCTACTTCCCAATTTGTTATAGTTCCTGAGTTTTCTAAATTTTCTTCTTCTATGTTAATATTATATGCATTTTTTGTATTTACTATATTTTCTTGTATGTATTTCTTCTCTTTATCTAACTCATTTTTCTGAACATAAAACAAGTCAAACATTGACATTACTATAAATAGCACTACTAGATATCCTGGTATAACTGCAAGATTTCTTAATACTCTATTTGTATTTTCTTTTTTAAAATATTTTATCGCTCTATGTGCAAATATTACTATTACAACTGCAAATATGGCAAATCCCCACAATTTAACAGTAGCCTCTGTCATTCCAGCACCTATTATTTCGATGTCTTCATTTACAGATAATATTTTTCCATATAGTATATTTTGTGTATTTAACACTGTCATAGCTGCAACACATAGTATAATTAAAAATACGTTTCTTATTAGTTTTTTTATAAATAGACTTTCTTTTAGCATTTTACCTTCAACACCGTCAAAATATCTATTTAGCACTATTATATAATATAAAGCTGTATATATAGATAATCCAACTAAAAGTACTATTGCATATATTAGAGATAACTCTATTAATGGCTTTTGGAATATGTAATATGCTATATCTAAACCATATATTGGGTCTTGCATTCCAAATGCTGTGCTATTGGCTACTAACATTATTTTTTGTACAAATATGTTTGATACAGCTAAACTTGTAATTGATGATATTACTAATGCTAGGGATTTATTTAGTAATTTAGGCATTTCTTTTTTTTCTTTTTCGAAAAATACTTTTAGGCCTTTTTTTATTCCCCTATTTGTAAAATATATTATAAAATATAATGCCACAAAATTGATTGCCATTATTCCATATTTATATATCTGATTTGTCTTAAATATACTTGTATAATTTTCTCCTAATTCTAGGTACTCTAAGTAACTTCCCCTTAGCCCAATATAAGTTATTCCTGCAAATACTATTAAAAATAGTATAACTAAAATCATTCTTATCTTACTTTTATTTTTCTTTGTTTCAATTGTAGGTTTTTCTACTTTTTTTGTATTATTATCCACAATTTTACCTCCCTTAAGTTTGAACATCCCTTATTTCTTAAATTATAGCTTTTACAAAATCTTCTGAATTGAAAATTTCCATATCATCAATTTGTTCTCCAACCCCAATAAATTTAATTGGAATTTGATTTTCTTCAACTATTCCTATTGCTACTCCGCCTTTTGCTGTTCCGTCTAATTTTGTAATTACTAGTCCTGTTAAATTTGTTTCTTCTTTAAAAGCTTTTACTTGAGAAATAGCATTTTGACCTGTTGCTCCGTCTATTACAAGCAATACTTCTTTGTCTGCTTCTGCCATTTCTTTGTTTATTACTTTTTGTATTTTATTCAATTCATCCATTAGGTATTTTTTGTTGTGCAATCTTCCTGCTGTATCTACAATTAATATATCTGCATTTTTTTCTCTTGTTATTTTTATTGCATCATAAACTACTGATGCTGGGTCTACACCTTCTTCTCTTTTTACTATGTCTGCACCTGCTCTTTTTGCCCAAATTTCTAGTTGCTCAACTGCTGCTGCTCTAAATGTATCTGCTGCTGCAACTACTACTTTTTTTCCGTCTTTTGCTAGTCTGTTTGCCATTTTTCCTATTGATGTTGTTTTTCCTACTCCATTTACTCCTACTACTAGTATTACTGATGGCTTTGTATTTAGATGTAAACTTATGTCTGTTATGTCTAAGATTTTTTGCATTTCTTCTCTTAGTGCTTTTTTAACGTCTTCCTCATCTTGTATTTTTTCTTTTTTTATTCTTGTTCTTAAATTGTTTATTATTTTTACTGATGTGTCCATTCCTATGTCTGACATTATTAGTATTTCTTCTAGTTCGTCTAAAAAATCTTCATCTACTTTTTTGAAACTTTTGAATACATTGCTTATTTTCTCGTCAAATGAACTTTTCGTTTTGTTCATTCCTTGTTTTAGTTTGTCGAAAAATCCCATTATCTATTATCCTTTCTTTATTTATTATCTTGCCAAAGGTTATATATATAATTTTTTAAGTGGTTTGTGGGGACCGTTCAAAAATTCTCAAAAGTTAAAAACTTTTGTTAGAATTTTTAGAATGGGGAAAACGGTAAAAATTATATATATAACCTTTGGCAGAACTACTAATTAAGCATTGAATTTATTGATTAACTCAGTCTTAGTTAATGTAATTTTTTCACCAGTTTTAGTATTCTCCAATTCAAAATTATCGCCTTCTTGTTTATCCCCTAAAACTAGTAAATATGGCGTTCCTAAAACTTTGCAATCTTTAATCTTAGCACCAATATTTAAATTTTCTCTATCATCTAATATTGCTCCAATTCCTTGGCTTTGAAGCTCTGCGTATAATTCATTTGCTAATTTAACCTTTTCTTCATTATCCATTTTTGGTACAATTTGAACTTTATATGGTGCTATTTGCTCAGGTAAAGAAAATCCGCAAGCTCCCCATTTTGGGTCATTTATCAAACATTGTTCATATAAAGCTGCAACTGTTCTACTTACACCTATTCCATAACATCCCATATAATAAAGTTGCTCTTTTCCGTCTTTGTCTGTAAATTTTCCATTCATCATTTCTGAATATCTAGTTCCCAATTGGAATATATGTCCTAATTCCATTGTTCTTATTTCTTTGAATTTAGATATATCTTCAATTCCATATTCTTCTTTTAAATATTCTTGATAATTTTCTTTTTCTAGAATTTCTGTATTTAATCCTATTCCTGTTGTTTCATCATATAAAATCTTGTCTTCACCTTGGTCTGATATTAGCATAAATTCTTCTGATTTCTTTCCACCCATTGCGCCATTATCAGCTACAATTGGAATTACTTTCATACCTATTATTCCAAATATCTCTAAAAATGCCGCTCTTACATTTTCATATGATTTTGCCATTTGTTCTGTATCAACATCAAAGCTATATGCGTCAAGCATTGGGAAAGATTTTCCTCTTAATAGATATCCCCTTGTTCTTATTTCATTTCTTACCTTTTCCCCAATTTGATAATATGTTACTGGTAAGTTTTTGTAAGATTTTAATTTTTCTCTTGCAAATTCTAACATTGCCTCTTCACCTGTTGGAGCTAAACAAAATGTTCCTTTGTTGCTCTCTGTAATTAGCATTGTTCCGTCATTTATATAATGGTCATATCTTCCAGAATTTTTCCATATTGTATCAGGTTGTAATGTTGGAAGTAACACTTCTATACATCCATATTTGTTTAATGTCTCTACAATTATTTGCTCTATTTTTCTTCTTACTAATAATGGCACTGTATTATATGCAAATAGCCCTGCTCCATATTGTACTAATTGTCCTGTTTGTAATAATATACTTTGTCCTGGGTACATTTCGTCTATATTGTTTAATTTTATTGTTCCCATTCCTGTTTGTGATAATTTCATAATTATTCTCCTTTTCTATTCATTCTCTTCAATTTTCTGCTCTGTTTCCATATCATCTTCCCTTTCGGGCATTGGAGCCTCTTGATTTCCTTCTATTAGGTCATCTATTACAATTTGTTTATTCTCATCTAATTTATATCTTGGAAGTTCTGGTAACTCTTCTAATGAGCTGTAACCAAACATTCTTAAAAAATCACTTGTTGTCTTATATGACATAGGCTTACCTGGTAAATCAATTTTTCCTGCCTCTTCTATCAAACCATATTCTAATAGCTTATATACACACGCATCTGCTGAAACTCCACGTATTGCTTCTATTTCTGCTCTAGTTATTTGTGGATTGTATGCTACTATTGCTAATGTTTCTAGCGCTGCATTTGACAAATTGGGTTTTGTTCTTTTGTCTAGTACAGGATAGACATATTCA
This sequence comes from uncultured Clostridia bacterium, assembly GCA_949538735.1. GTDB lineage: Bacteria > Bacillota > Clostridia > TANB77 > CAG-508 > CAG-269. Next base: position 51,577 of record CATGLK010000002.1, on the reverse strand, counting down.
TATAATGATTTTTTTGTACATAACTGATATGAATTTTCTATTTTGATTAGTTCTATTCCTCTGTTTTCACTTTTATATTCTTCTTGCATCTTATTTATAATGTTCTCAATATCTTCTTCAGGTAACTCAAGCGCTAGTACAAACTCATTTTTACTTACTGGTCTTCCTGCTGCAAAAAGTATTGCCTCTATTATTGATTTTTTTTGCTCAATTTCCATTTCTTCTCTTCCTTTTTTATAGTACTTCTATCTTTTTAAATTTAATATTGCCCTTGCAAAATCAGTTAAATCAACTAAATGATTTTCTATAACATCTTGTAATATCTTTTCATCAATTTGTTTATAATCATGTATTGCTATATTTCTAAATCCTATCATTTTCTGCATATTTACACTCATCTTGTTGTCTATTAATCTATTTTCTTCTAATTTTATAAAAGCCTCTTTTTTTGTTTGTGGTACTCCTAATTTTCTGTGTGAGACGATATACATCGCCATATCTGTTACTAATTCACACGCTCTTTGCAAGTTTAACACAATTGCATCTAGCCTTCTATAATCTTCTAAATTTTGAGGTTCGTTTTCATATTCTTCATTTATTCTTTTAATACACTTTTCGATACTCTCGAACTTATTAATTAGAACTGCTTCATTTTCCATTTATTACTTACCTTCTTTCATTTTTTTTATTATATCTTGCCTACTTTCATTTAACTCCAAATATTCTCTATACATATCTAACTTGTAGTATTCAAAATTTATTGCATCTTTTGTATAAATTGTCTCTCCATTTATTAAAATTTCGTATCTGAAACCATCTTGTATTTGTTTTAAATCCACTAAATCTATATCTCTTTTTAAGATATCAGACAATTTATTTGACAACTCAAAAATATCTTTTTTGGTAATTTCTTTATCTGTTCTTATTGCTATATCTATGTCACTTTCTGAATTTTGTGTTCCTAATGCAAAACTTCCAAAAATCACTATGTCTGTACAGCTTGTTTCATCTTTCAATATGTTTATTATGATTTGCAAATCTTTTTCTATCTCTTCCATATTTCTTCCTAACCTTTTTAGTCTTTTTTATCTTTTAATTTTAAAAAGTATATATCCTTTGTATATTTGTTAATATACCAAATTTTACGCATTTTTTCAATACTTCTATTTAATTTTATTTAACTTTCGTGTATTGTATAATTTCCCTTTTTATGTTATGATGTAAAAAAATCGTTTCGGAGGTAATTTTTTATGGAAGAAAATAAAAAAATAGAAGTAGTTACAGGTGATAGCTCAAATTTAAATATTTCTCCTGTATATGACAACATAAAAGACGCAAAACCAAAATCAGCTACTAAAAAGACAAAAAATGTTGTAGTTCCAGAAGAATCTCATAAACAAAATAAAATTTCAAAAAAGAAATAAGAATAAGGTGTTTTTGGGGACAGACCTAAAAAACACCTTTTTAATAAAATTAGCCATTAGGAATAATAAAAATTGGGTGTTTTTAAGGACTGTCCCCAAAAACACCCAAAAGCATTAAAAAAGTTGGCTATTCGCCAACTTTTTTCTCTATTTTTGTAATTATTTTTTTAGCCTTTTCTCTTTCCAAAACAACAACATGTTCACAACCTAGGCATTTCAATTTGAAATCTACTCCGACCCTAGTTAGTTCCCACAACTTGCTTCCACAAGGATGTTGTTTCTTAGTTCTTACAATATCTCCCACATTATATTCCAAAGTATCTTCGTCCTTTCTATTTACACTCTAACACTTCTATTATAAATTTACTATAATTACAATTGTTCTTTAGCTTTTTCAAATCTTTTTGTAATTCTTTCTTTTCCAAGAACTTTCATAATCTCATACATATCAGGAGTATTAGTTCTAGCTGTTAAAGCAACTCTTAGGCAGGTACTAACATCTCCAACATGAGCTTTGTATGCGTCTGGGTTTGCCTTAAATTCTTTAACTTCTTTGGCATATCCCATTTCTCCTGCAAGTTCTTTTATTTTGTCAAACCAAGTTTGTTTATCATCATTTTCGTCATAATATTTTTCGATATATAAAGTTAATATTTTCTCTATATCTTCTTTTTCGTTTATAACTTGATATGGATATTCTTGTGTTTTTGCATAGAAGTTTTCGTCATACATATATTCTATGTTTTCTTTTACTTCTGCCCATTTTGAAATATCTTTTCTAGGCTTTTTATTTCCTCTTTCAATTCCAAATACTTTTAATGCATATTCTTTATCTTCTAGCATTTTGGCTAATTCTTCGTCATGTTTTTTTGCCCAGTTGAAAGCTTCGTCGTAAACTCTTTCAGCTGTATATTTTGATATTACTGTCTTTCCAACATCTAGTAATTTTACCATATCAAATAATGCTCCACTTACACTCATTTTATTAAGTTGAAGTTCGAATTCACACATATCTTTATCTTGGTTTGCTCTTCTCCAGTTTTCAAAAGTAGAATTTGCTATGTTTAATAAGTATTCTTTTACTGCTTGTGCTGGAATTCCCTCTTCCTCATAATAGCTTGTTGCAGCTTCTGGATCTTTTCTTTTACTTAACTTTCTCTTATTTCCATTGTCATTTTTCATAATTGGTGCAATATGTGCATATTTAGGTGCTTTAAATCCTAATTCTTGGAACAATTGTAAATGTAGTGGTACAGATGATAGCCATTCGTCTCCACGAATTACATGTGTTGTTCCCATTAGGTGGTCATCAACTGCGTGTGCAAAATGATATGTTGGTAATCCGTCTGCTTTTATTATTACTACATCTTGGTCATTTTCTGGAAATTCTACATTTCCTTTTATTACATCTTTATGTCTTATTTTTCTGTCTTCTCTTCCTGGTGATTTTAAACGAATTATATATTTTTCTCCATTTTTGATTTTTTCTGCTGCTTCTTCAACTGTATGATTTCTGCATTTTGCCCATACTCCATAGTATCCAGGTCTTATTTTTGCAGCCTCTTGTTTGCTTCTAATTTCGTCTAATTGTTCTGGTGTACAAAAACATGGATATGCTTTTCCTTGTTCGATTAGGTATTTCGCATATGCTTGATAGATTTCTTTTCTTTCTGATTGTTTGTATGGTCCATAGTTTCCTTTGCTCTCTGTTGTTGATGTCATTCCTTCGTCTGCTTCTATTTCAAATTCTGCTAAACTGCTTACTATTCCCTCTACTCCGTTTTCAATTTCTCTTTTTTGGTCTGTGTCTTCTATTCTTAAGAAAAATACTCCTTCTGTTTGTTCTGTCATTTTTTTTGCTACTAGTGCTTGATATAGCCCACCTATGTGCATTACTCCTGTTGGACTTGGTGCGTATCTTGTTACTATTGCTCCTTCTTTTAGGTTTCTTCTTGGATATTTTTCTTCGTAATATGTTATTTCTTTTGCTTCTGGGAATATTAAATTTGCTAAGTCTTTATAATCCATTTTTATCTCTCCTTATTTTTTACTTTCCTTATTATACTCTACTTTTCTAACTTTTTCAAGCTTTATTTGCATTTTAAATACATAGTAAAAAGCGGATACTTTAACAACTTCCGCAAATCGCTTGACATAAAATAGCAATTGCTGTATAATACACCTAACATCAAAGATGATGTAGGAGGTTCAATATGAAAACCAAAATTTATAACACAACCGAACAAGTATCTACTATTTTGGAAACAGCAACAAAACGGTATGAGGATTTAACAGGAATTTGTGGTCTAACTTCAGATTTTTTGTTAAAAACAATACTGGTAGAGTTTGGAGAAAACAATGAATTACTAAGATATTTATTTGTAAACAACCTATTTTCCCCATTCTATATTAAGCATAACCAAAAGTTGAATTTAGAACGAGAAGAAGCGTTAAAAAAGTATTTTAATTTTTTTGTAACAAAAATTGAAGCTGATTACAAGAACTTTGCAAATATTTCTGAAGAGGCATTGAACAATTATTATTCTGAAAGATTTCCTAATAATAATTATAGTATTGGTACTTATATTAATCAAGAATTGACATATGAAGTACCTTCATATAAAGAAACATATTCAGCAGAAGTTAAGACAATACTAGCTTATGCAGAAAAAATTTCTTCACGTGCAATTGTAGAAAATAATCAAATTGACTTTGAAGCACTTCTAGTAAGTCTAGTTCAACATCCAAATTTTATTTGGGATTATTTATTTGCTAAACCTATTGCTAAACCGTTTGAATTTGGTGAAAAATTGTATTTTACTGAATTCTACAAATTAAGAGATGTATTTTCAGAGAAAAATTATGTACAATCATCATTAAAAAATTGGCGTAGTCATTGTTCAAAAGAAGATGAACAAACAAAGTTTGAAATTACACCTTTCAAAGAAGATTCAAATTTAGGTTTAGACAATATTATGGCTGAAGCACCAGATTTCCTCAAATTGTTATGTCCAGAATTTACTAAGGACAAAAATTATACAATTTTGGGTCGGGACAAAGAAATAAAAAAATCATTTTCTATTCTGCAAAAAATGACTTGTAAAAACATTATTTTTACAGGAGCAGGCGGAGTAGGAAAAACGGCAATGTTTGAAGGAATTCAAGAGCATCTCATTAAAGGTGATTGTCCTAAAGCATTAAAGGGAAAAATTATTTTGTATTTGGACATTAATATATTCTTATCTAATACAAAATATGTTGGTCAATCTCAAGAAAAATTTGCAAAACTCTCTGAATATTTAGAAACTCATCCAAAGGTTATTTTAGCAATTGACGAAATTCATAGTATCGTTGGCGCTGGAAGAGGATCAAATAGTTCACACGACTTTGCAAATGCATTAAAACCACTTTTAACTAGTGGAAAAACTTCTATTATAGGAGCAACTACCGAAAAAGAATATATGAAGTGGATTGAACCAGATGAACCTTTAAAAAGGAGATTTGTAAAAATCAATATTTCTGAGCCGAAAGACGAAGACTTGTGGCAAATGTTACAGGGGAAAAAGGCAGTGCTTGAAAAATTTCATGATGTAAAAGTCAGGAAAGAAAGCTTTGAATATATTATCTCGCAGTCGGCATCTTTTAATTACTATATTCCTAAGCCTGCAAGAATAGTTGAACTTTTAGATAATGCTATGGTTATAGCCAAAGAAAATGGTAAAAATGTTTTGGACAATGAATGCATTGATGAGGCAAATGTGGAAGCATTTGAAAAATATAAAAAGTTCAAAAAAATGTATCCAAAACAATTAATGGGAACTTCATATCATGAAACTGGTCACTTTTTATTACATCAAGAACATTTAACGGATTTTAAAGACATATCTGTAATATCAATTATTCCAGCCGATGGACATTTGGGAATTAATGTATTTGAGTTAAAAGAGACAAATTTGCCAGTCACAAAAGGAGTAGTTATTCAAAGAATAGCACAAGCCCTAGCAGGCAATAAAGCAGAAGAGCTTTACGGATACCCAAACAATAGCGGTAAATGTAGTGATCTGAAATTTGCATATGAATATGCCAAGAGTGCAATCTTGAACCAAGGACTAGTCAATACTGAAAAAACTGCACTTGGTCAGTATATCTATATTGCACCCGATTCTAAATTAGAAGAACTTTCGGATAACCAAAAAGAGTGCTTATCAAAGGAAATAAGTACTCTTATGGATAAAGGAGAAAAGCTTGCAGAAGAAGTGTTAAAAAGAAGAAAAGATAAGTTAGAGCTTATTGCAAAAGAACTTTTTGATAAAGGTGCATTAACGAAAAATCAATTGGAATCTTTGTATAATCAAAAAGAGCAGAATGCAGTAGTAGAAAGTGAACTTCTATTAGCATAAATTTTATAGTTTTTATATTTTGAACAAAACCAGTAAGTAATTCTTACTGGTTTTTTATGTGAAAAGGTAACAAAAGGGTAACAAACAAATAATACCAAGCCGTCAAAAGCTTGGTATTACTGTATTTTATTAAACTTCCATAATAATTGGTATAATCATCGGATTACGTTTAGTCTTCATAAAAATATAATCTCTTAAAGTCTCTCTAGTAGTTGACTTAATAGTAGCCCAATCGCGAACACCGCGTTCTTCGCACTTTCTGATTTCATTTCTAACAACAGACTTCACGTCATCCATTAGATTTTCTGACTCTCTAACATACACAAATCCTCTTGATATAACATCAGGACCTGCAACAACTTCGCCTGTTTGAGAATCCATTGTTAAAACAATAACAATCAAACCATCTTGAGACAAATGTTGTCTATCTCTTAAAACAATATTTCCAACATCTCCAACTCCAAGACCATCAACTAGAATTCTACCACTTGGAACTGTAGTTGTAAACTCTGCTCCATTTTCGTCAATTTCTAAAACTCTACCATTTGATAGCATTATTATATTATCTTTGTCAATTCCCATACTTTGAGCTGTTTCGCTATGTGCTATAAGTTGTCTATATTCACCATGAACTGGTATAAAATATTTTGGTTTTGTAAGCGCAAGAATTAATTTTTGTTCTTCTTGGCAAGCATGTCCTGATACGTGTATATTTTCTAGTGAGCTATATACAACTTCTGCACCAATTTGCATTAAATCATCAATTACTTTTGATACGAATTTTTCATTTCCTGGTATTGGTGTTGCTGATATTATAACTAAGTCATTTGGTGTTATTTTTATTTTTCTGTGGTCACCTGCTGCCATTCTTGTTAATGCTGACATAGGTTCTCCTTGACTTCCTGTTGTTATAATTACTAATTGGTCATCTGTGTAATTTTTAATCATATCTATATCTATAAATATGTTTTCTGGACATTCAATATATCCTAACTCTCTTGCTGTTGTTATCATATTTATCATACTTCTACCACATACAGCAATTTTTCTATTATATTTCACTGCTGAATTTACTATTTGTTGAACTCTGTGTACGTTTGATGCAAATGTTGCTACTACAATTCTTTTTGTACAGTGTAAGAATAGTTTATCAAAAACTTCTCCTACTGAACTTTCAGACATTGTAAATCCTTTTCTTTCAGCATTTGTACTGTCTGACATTAATGCTAATATTCCTTGATTTCCTAGTTCTGCTATTCTTCCAAAGTCCATTAATTTTCCGTCAATTGGTGTATAGTCTATTTTAAAATCACCTGTGTGTAATACAGTTCCTGCTGGTGTCGTTATTGCTAACATTACTGAGTCTGGTATACTGTGTGAGCTTCTTATAAATTCTACTTTAAAGTTTTTTCCAAGAGTTAATGTCTCCCCTTGCATAACTTCTGTTAATTTTGTACTTCTTAATAATTTATGCTCTTCTAGTTTATTTCTAATTAGTCCTGCTGCTAGTCTTGGCGCATAAATTGGTATATTTATTTTCTTTAATAAATATGGTACTGAACCAATATGGTCTTCATGTCCGTGTGTTATTATTAGTCCTTTTATTTTTTCTACATTTTTCTCTAAATATGTTATGTCTGGTATAACTAAGTCAATTCCAAGCATATCATCTTCTGGGAATGATAACCCACAGTCTACAACTATCATTTCGTTTTCATATTCAAAAACTGTTATGTTTTTTCCTATTTCGTGTAGTCCACCTAATGGGATTATTTTTAATTTTGATTTTTTGAATATGTTGTTTTCTGTTACTTTTCTGTTATTTCTTCTTGTTCTTGTTTTTGTATTTGATATTTCTTTTTGTTTTGTTGTTTCTGCGTTTCTTCTTTCTCTTTTTGCTGGTTCTTCTATGTTTTTGTTTTCTCTCTTTTTATTATATCCTGTCTTTCTCTCCTTCCCTGCTGTATTTCTTTTCTCTGCACTTCTTCTTGTGCTTGTTTTTTGAGTTTTGTTTGTTTTTTGTGTGTTATTTTCTTCTGTCATAAATTCTCCTTCCATTTTTTAATTTATTTTACTATTATTTGTTTTTTATACGCATTAATAAAGTTTATATTTTATATGGTTCTCTCTCATTTTCCCATATTTTTATAAACTTTCTAATATTTAGTTTTGTTCCGTTCCTAATATTATTTCTATCTCTTCTCTTTTTAATACATATAATTATAAATTTATAAAAAACTCTCATTTTTAGCAATTTTTGCTAACGACTGTTTTCTATTATACTATAAATTGAAAAAAAAGTCAAATTTTTCAAAATTGGTTGACTTTTTATGTAAAACAGTGTATAATATAAATATGTCCAATCATTGGACTTTAAAAGCGGAGGACATTATGAAAAAAACTTCTATCTGCAACAAAGGTTGTGAAGCATTTCTGGACGATTTTGATGTCGATGTAGCTATCGTTGATTTCAATGACGATGCTTTCGATGATGTTGAGGTAACATCTGCTGATTTTGAAAGTCAGGTTATCAAAACACGCCGTCGGAATCGAATCAAAAAAACTGTAGCATATAATAAACGGCTGGAAAGTCGTGCAGAAGACGCTGTGACGAACTTCCCGAAACGTTGGGATAACGTATACAGACACTGCTACAAGGATGATAGATTCAAAGTTAGAAATGCACATCACATTGCCAAGAAATGCAAATTTATGGGCAATGAAGTAGTTGATAGCTATTTTGCTCGCTAATCCGCAAAAAACATCTCATTAATCTGAGATGTTTTTTCTTTTTTACTAATTATTTTCTCCTCTTCCTTCTGGAAGTGCATCTGAATAATCTACAACTATTCTTATTCTTGTTATAGCTTTTATTGCTCTTACAACTTTGCTATTTTTAATTCTTTGCCATAAACTTGGTTTAGCTTCAAAAGTTGTTTCTTCAACATATTGTTGTTGTTCTTCCATAGCTTGTACAGGTGCTTCTGCAACTTCTTCAATTGTCTCTTCTACAGGTGTTGGTATTGATTTTAGTGCATCTGCTATTTCTATTCCTATATAGCTTAGTGCTTTTGAACGATCTTCTATTCTTTCCATATCTATTTCAATATGTAAGTTTGATTCTAGGTTATTTATTCTTGCATTCAATAATTTTAATGCATCTTGATAATTTTCTGTTTTATCACTTTTTGATTTTCCTATTATTGTTAGTGTCTCTGTTATATCTTCTCCAAAACTATCTTCAGCTTTTTTTACTTGGTCTTTCCAATCTTTTTCTTTATTTATTGCTGTTTCCATTACTTCTTTTAAAGTTCCTGCTAATGCTATATTTTGTTCTCTTTGTCTAATTAATTCTTCTATTTTTTTTGTATTTTCTTCAAATTGATTCGTCGCAAATTCAACTAGCCCATAAGCAGCCTTATATACACTTGCTGGGAAGTTTTTCTTTTTTGGATATTCAATTAAATATGTTTTTATTGATTCTACTAAATCTTTAAAGTAACCGTCATCTTCTAATTGTACGATTTGTTTTTTACTTTTTGGATTTATTAATTTTTGTACTTTATCTATATTTGATAATATTTTCTCTTCTGTGATAACCATTCTCACATTTACTATGCCAGATCTAGACATTGTAATGTACCTCCTTTATCTTACGCGTGTTTACTTTTTGCTTCGTTCTTTATAATTATACATTATCTAACAAAAAACTACAAGATTATATTTCTATTTTTTCATTAAGTTTTAGTTACAGAATTGTTACAAAAATATTACAATTCTTAGATTTATTAGGGATATCTATGTCTTCTTGCCAATTTGAGTTTTCGAATGTAATAAAAAAATCAAAATCAGAAAAATGGAAGTTCATCATTTCTAATTTTGATTTATATATTTTTTAATTTAGTACAGTTTTAATTTCTTCAAATCTTTTAATTTTTTGAGTAGTTGTTTTTATTAAAGGTTTATCTGTTATTGAAATTTCTCTAATATATTTATAAGCAGGCATAGTTTTATTAACCTTCTTAACTTCTTGCCAAATTAACTCTTTCAATTTTTCTTCATCATTTGTTCCATAAATTGATTCTACCATATCTTTATCATATACTATCTTAGCACAAATTTTATAATCTCCGTCATCTTCTGGTTTTCCATAAACAAAACTTTCTGTTACACCACCAATTTTATTTACTATTGTTTCTAATTCCTCTGGGTAAATATTTTTTCCGTTTTTTAATACTATAACAAATTTCTTTCTACCAGAAATAAATATAAATCCATCTTTATCAATTTTTGCTAAATCTCCTGTATGTAGCCAACCATCTTCCAAAGTTTCTTTTGTTGCCTCTTCATTGTTGTAATATCCAAGCATTATTGTTGGTCCTTTAACTAGCAACTCTCCTATTCCTTCTTCATTTGGTTCATCTATTTTTACATCTAAACTTGGAAATGCTTTACCAATTGAACCCAATCTTATATATTTATCATCTTCTGCTGCAATTACTGGTGAGCTTTCTGTTAATCCATATCCTTGTAACATTTTTACACCCAATTCATTAAACCCTTTTTCAGCTGCTGGATCCAAAGCCGCACCACCTGCAACAAATAATCTTGCTTTTCCACCTAGATTATCAATAACTTCTTTAAATAACTTTCTTCTTATATCTATACCAAATTTTAATAAGAAATTACTTATTTTTATACCTTTTTTAACTGTTTCTAATTTTCCTTTTTTCTCAATTCCTTTCATTATCTTTTTGTACATTGTCTCGTATAAAATTGGAACTGATATCATCGCAGTTACTTGGTATTCTTTTGCATTATCAGCTATATGTCTTATTCCTTCACAAAATGCAATTGAACTTCCTTTTGATATTGGATATAAAAATCCAACAGTACATTCAAAAGTATGATGTAATGGTAAAAATGATAGCATTCTGTCTTCTGGAACTAATTTTATTACTGACGCTATATCCATTAAATTTGCACAAATATTTCTTTGTGATAACATTACAGCCTTTGACATCGCTGTTGTTCCAGATGTAAATAGCATTATCCCCATTTCTTCTGCATCTATTTTGCTATCTAAATATTCTGTGTTACCTTCTTCTAGAAGTTTTGCTCCCTGTTCCATTAACTCTTTTTGCGAATAAATATCATTTTCTTTTTTGCTTAAATCCATAGAAATAAAATATTTTACATTTGATGTATTTCTTGCTTTTATATCATTCATTATTTCGTCATATTTACTTGAATACACAATCGCTTCAACCTCTGAGCGAATAATTAAACTCTCAATTTCATTTGCTGGCAACGCTTTATCTAATGGTACAATTACCCCTGTACCTGTTGTTACAGCCAAATATGTAACGCACCATTCATATCTATTATCTGATATTACAGCTATTCTCTTACTCTTTAACCCTAAATTTACTAATGCTGTTCCAAAATTTCTTATATCTTTTGCAAAATCTTTATATGTAATTTCTCTAAAAACTCCTGGCTTGTCAGTTTTATATACATATGCTGCTCTATCTCCAAATTTCTCTTCTGATTGTTTTAACATATCTCTTAAATCTGTAAATTTCTCAAATTTATGTATTGGCTTTCTCATTTTCGTTCTCCTTTTATTTTTGAAACTTTTTGGGACAGGCCAAAAAAGTTTCGCTTATATCTTTGTGTTTTATCCAAATTTATTTTTTTAATCCATTTATTACTGTACTCTCAAATTCTTTATATAGCTTAGGCACATCTATTTCTCCATTATTTCTTGTCTTATACACTAAGCTTGAACATATCAGCCCATATATTTCAGACGCTATTGCTTGTGGGTTTCCTTGCTTAATCTCACCTTTCTCTATACCAGCTTTTACTATTTTCTCAATTTTTTCTATGTATGTAAAGATGTGTTCCTTGCACATTTGGTTTCTTGCTTCGCTTCCCCAAAATTGATTTAGTAATATTGTTATTAAATTTTCATATTTTACTACTATTTTTATTTGTATTAATACAATTGCTTTTAACTTGTCTATGTAGTTTGGTAATTTATCTATTTTTAAGTCTACACTATTGTGTAATAACTTCATTCCCTCTTCTACTAAAAAATTGAAGATTTCTTCTTTGCTAGAAAAGTGATAATATAGTGTTCCTTTTGCTACTCCTACTGTTGCAGTTATTTCTTCTATACTTGTTGCATCATATCCTTTTTCCGCAAATAGCTTCATTGAGGCTTCAAATATTTTTCTCTTGGTTTTGTTCATTTTTTCACCCTTTCAATTAGCTCTATTATATATATTTTTATTCATTTTTGCAATACTTTTATGTCATTTCGACTACATAGTACAAAATTGCTATTTAACCTGCCAACGGGGACGGTTCTTTTTGGCAGATCCCTGCCATTGGGGACGGTTCTTCTTGGCAGATTCCTGCCACTGGGGACAGACCTCTCCAAATTGGCTTCCCCCTCTTGGGGCACATATGTGTTATTTTTGAGATTGCTTTTGTTCATTGCGTTCAATAATAATTTGTATGTTTATATAAAACGGATTTTTCACTCAGGCTCAAATTCTTATTTTATATTTTGAATAAATGCTGAATGTGACTGGAATAAAAAATAGAAATTCTTTAATCTTTTTTTGGAAAGAGTTCACACTTGCTGTGGAAGGGTGCCAAAAAAAGATTTTAGAATTTCTTTTCTTATGCAAGGAACCGAAGAATTTATGAAAAATAAAAATAAGAATTTGCCCGTGAACATTACTTTTTATATAAACTTACAAATTCTAAATTTCACTTCATTCAAGCAAGCAATCTCAAAAATAACATGTATATGCTCCAAGCAGAAGGAAAGCAAATTTGGAGAGGTCTGTCCCCAATGACAGGAATCTGCCAAGAAGAACCGTCCCCAATGGCAGGGATCTGCCAAAAAGAACCGTCCCCGTTGGCAGGACAGTCCCCTCTGGCAATTTTATAATTAATTTTTTGAACTTACTTTTGCATATTTTTTTAGCTTTTCATAAACAAGATAATTCACTGTACCTGCTGGGAAATGACCATCTTTATCTTTCTTACCAGCTGGAACACCTGTTAAAACTTCAATTCCTTCCTCAATTGTAGAAACAGAATAAATATGAAACTTCTGATTTTTAACAGCGTCAATAATTTCATCTGAAAGTTGCAAATTATCAACATTTTGAATAGGTATCATAACTCCATGAGAGCCATCCAATCCACGAGTTTTGCACACTTGGAAGTACCCTTCAATCTTCTCATTTACCCCACCAATTGGTTGTATTTGTCCCTTTTGGTTAACAGAGCCAGTAACAGCAATTGCTTGATTTATTGGTATTCCTGACAAGCTTGAAAGTAATCCATATAATTCTGTACTAGAAGCACTATCTCCGTCAACACCGTTGTATAACTGTTCAAAACAGATACTTGCTGTTAAACATAATGGGATGTCTTGTGCAAACATTTCTCCTAAATATCCTGTCAAAATCAATACACCTTTAGAATGTGAAGGTCCAGAGATTTCTACTTCTCTTTCTATATTTACTATACCACTTTTTCCTGTATATGTGTTTACTGTTATTTTTGCTGGTTTTCCAAATGTATAATCTCCAATTGTCATAACTGTTAATCCATTTAATTCTCCGACTTCGTATCCAGTGGTATTTATCAGTAATGAGTTTTGTTTTATCATTTCTAGATATCTTTCGTCATATTTCTTTACTCTTTCTATTCTTTCAGCTAATGCTTTGTCGACAAATTTTGCAGTTACAACTTTTGATTTTGACATTTTTGCCCATGTTGCAGCTTCAGCTACTACTTGCATTAAATCATTAAATCTTGTAGAAACTTTGCTATGACTTCCTGCTAGTCTAGATGCATATTCAACAAGTCTTGCCATTGCTTCTTTATCTAGATGTGGCAATTCTTCTGCTTCACAGAAGCTATATATAATTCTTGCTAATTTGTTGACATTATCTTTGCTAATTTCAGCACTTTCTTCAAATTCAACTTTTATTTTAAATAATTTTCTAAAGTCTGAATCCATTGCTAAAAGTGTTTGATAAATATTTGCATTACCAATCAATATAACTTTTAAGTCTAGTGGTATTGGCTCAGGTTTTAAAGAAACCATAACCATTGAAGAGCGTTGGTCTGCTGTGTTTTCTATTGCTATTTGCTTTACTCTTAATGCTTTTTTCAAAGCTTCATAACAAGCACCATTTGTTAATAAATCTTTTGCTTGGAAAACTATATATCCACCATTTGCTTGTTGCATAAGTCCTGGCTTTAACATTGTATGGTCTGTTTTTAATGCTCCATAATAATTTTCATATTCCAAACTTCCAAAAATATTGTGGTATGAATAATTTGAATCCATTATAACTGGTGCACCTTCGCGGTTTGAGTTATCAACAAATAAGTTTACTCTATAGTTTTCGCTTGGGTCTGGTTTTCTTTGCATTGGTCCTTGAACTGGTTGCTGTTGTTGTTGTTTTGAGTCGTCTTCTAAAAATGCAGGTATATTTTTTAATACATCTTGTTTTACCTCATTAAAGAATTTTGTTATTTTTTTATTTCTTTTATATTGTGATTTTAAATAATTTATATGTGCATTTACTGTAAGAAGTGCAACATTTGATTGCCATTCTGATATTTTTTTATCTGACAATCTTTCTATTTCTTTTATTTGAGTTATTGTTGCCATAATTTGCTCTTGGACAATTACAGCTCTTTCTTCATATGCTTTTTTTACTTCTTCTGCCAATTTTTCAAATTCTTCTTCTTCAATCGCTCTTCCATCTACAATTGGTGTCATATAAATTCCATTTTGTGCTGTTTTTACTTGGAAATTGTGTTTTGATGCATCTTTGTTTAATTTGTCTAATAATTCTGTACGTTTTGTTTCAAATTCTTGTTTTATTAATGTTTTTTCTTTTTCGAAATCATCATTGTTAAAAGTTTTTCTTATATCTTTTCTAATCTCTTTTATGAAACCTTCCATTGAATCCTTAAATTGTTTACCTTGTCCAGCAGGTAACTCAATAGCCACAGGTTGATTAGGATTATCAAAATTATATACATAGCACCAATCTGAAGGCACTTTTTTCTTCGCTGCTATTGTATCCAAATAATTTTTGGTATACATTGTTTTACCTACACCACTTGGCCCTTCTAGGTATAAGTTGTATCCTTTCACATCTACTTTTAGCCCAAATTCTAGTGCTTTTATTCCACGTTCTTGACCTATTCCTTCTATTATTGGGTCTAACTCTTCAGTCGTATCAAAGTTGAAAACCGTTGGATTACAGGTCATTTTTAATTCTTTATAACTTAATTCATTTTTTCTCTTCATTTGTTTCCTCCATATTTTTTTCTTAGTATGTCCAATTTAAGTTTATTTTATATTAGTTCTTTCTAAAAGTAAAGAATTATTACAATTTTTTTCGGATTTTTTGGGACAGGCCAAAAAAGTTTCACTCGCAGACGTTTTTGGACTGTCCCAAAAAGTTTTAAAATACATTTTCTAATGTAAATGCATATTTATCTTCAATATGTCGCAAAATAAACTTACTTTCATCTATTTTACTAAGAACCTGTTCATAATCATTAGTCTCAATACTACTATTTATACCAACAATATCTGTTTCAACTTTTTCAAGCTCATCATGTTCAATATAATATGCAAGCTTGCTATGAACATCTTCCCAATATTTTTCGACTTCTTCTATTTTATTTTTAACACTATCTTTGGCAATATCTTCATTTTCACCGATATCAGTAATTTCAGTTTCTAGCGCTTCTAGTTTACTATTTAATTCTCCTACTGTTTTAGTTGTATAGTTTTGTGTTACGATATTTGCAATTACAATTACTATCACTATAAAAATACAAATTATCATTTCCTTTTTCATAAATTAAGCCTCCTTTTTTTGGCAAAAAATTTGTCCTTTGCCATCCAAAGTTACAACCAAAGCTTCTTCAGGTTTTATTCCAAATGCTTCAGTTTGCTTTTTAAGCCAATTATAGTTTTTACCAATAGCTTGTAAATTTGCTTCCATAACTTTTCCGTCAATAACTAAATCATATGGAATTCCTTCATATTCTGGTAAAATGTTGAAGTCTTCTGGTATTGTTGTCCTTTTCTCAGGCTTTTGAATAACTGTAACTTGCCCACTTGTTTCTAAAATTGCATATTCTACATCACCTAAATTAACCACATTATTTCCACGTAATCTCTCTTCTAGTTCATTTATTGTAAATCTTTCCTTAACTAATGCTTTTTCATTTATTTTGCCCCTATATATTAGAATGCTAGGCTTTCCACAAATTATCTCTCTTGCTCTTAAACTTTTCATATTAATAACAGAAATAACTAGATGCATAACTAAAAGTCCTAAAATCGGTACTATCCCATTGAAAATAGGAATTCCAATCTCAGTCATTGGAATTGACGCCAAATCTGCAATCATAATGGAAATTGCTAGCTCAAATGGCTGCAATTGTCCTATTTCTCTTTTTCCCATTAGTCTCATTACTATTAAAACTACCAAATATAAAACTATTGCTCTAAAAAAAGTAATTAACATTTAAATTCTCCTTTTTATTTTTATTTTTTACAAATTTTAACCAATTTATACTATTTGTATAAATAAATTTTTTTTGTAAATAATAAGCTTAGAACCTTTGAAAAAAATCGCATTAAAATAAAAAAAACTAAGGAGGTTGGACCTATGTCAGAAGCTCAAGGGAGTCGTGCAAATAGTGGTACTTCTACTGTATGGCAAATAGTTGGTAGATTAGTTGGTGCTGCTGTTGTACTTGCAATTACTGCATTCTTTACACCTGGATTTACTATAAATAGTATTTGGACTTTGGCAATAGCCGCTATAGTTTTAACTATAATAGATTACTTAGTAGTCAAATTTACGGGCTTACACGCTAGTCCTTTTGGTAAAGGCTTTGTTGGATTTGCGTTAGCAGCAATTACATTATATGTTACTCAATTTTTCGTTGCTGGTTACTCAATTTCTTGGATGGCCGCTATTATAGGCGCTTTAATCTACGGTGTTGTTGATTACTTCATACCTGGAAATCAATCAATGTAGTAAAAAATCAGCTTAAATTATATTGTTTTGTAACAGTATAATTTAGGCTGATTTATTTATCTTTTTTCTATTATTTCGTTTTTATTTTTATAAATTGATTTTTCAGGTACAACTCCCCTTACAGAAGATAGTGGATAGATATTAGAATTTTTGCCAACAATACTTCCTGGATTTAGAACAGTTCCACACCCTATTTCCACTTCATCGCCAATCATTGCGCCAAATTTCTTAATTCCAGTTTCAATTTGTTCATTGTCATTTTTTACAACTACCAATTTTTTGTCTGATTTAACATTAGAAGTTATAGACCCTGCACCCATATGTGCTTTATATCCTAAAATTGAGTCTCCCACATAATTGTAATGTGGTACTTGAACTTTATTAAACAAAATTACATTTTTAAGTTCTGTTGAATTTCCAACAACTGCACCTTCCCCTACAATTGCTTTTCCTCTGATAAATGCACAATGTCTTACTTCTGCATTTTCACAAATTATGCAAGGTGCTGCTATGTATGCAGTTGGTGCAACTTTGGCTGTTTTTGCTATCCATATGTTTTCTTCTACTTCTTCATATTTTTCTTTGTCTAAGCTTTTTCCTAATTCTATTATGAAATCTGCAATTTTTGGTAGTGCTTCCCATGGATATGTTACTGTTTCTAACAAATCTCTTGCTATTGTTTCTTCTAAATTATATAAATTTTTTACTTTACACTCTTCCATAATAATTTCTCCTTTTGGGTGTTTTTGGGGACAGACCTTAAAAACACCCTTAAAAAATATATCCCTGCCAAAAAGGTCCGTCCCCAATGGCAGAAAATTGCCAAAAAGGTCCGTCCCCAATGGCAGAAAATTGCCAAAAAGGTCCGTCCCCAGTGGCAATTATTTGCCTTGTCTTGCCCAATATTTTTCGTAAAGTTCCTTAGCTGTTTTAGGACTGTCAACTCCTTCTTTATTCTTAACAGGTGCGAAGTCATCTTCTCTTTTGCCTCTTAAAATTGCTATATCGTCAAAAAATTCAAATGCGTCAAATATAAAAGATTCGAACTTGTAACTATTTGGCTCTGTTGGCACTATTTCTTTGCCATCTTCGTCTATATATGAGTTTTTCTTGAATGCACTATGATATATTAATGGCTCTTTGCTAATTTTTTCAATTGCATCTATTGTATATAAGTTGCACATTATATGTGATTCCCCATATTTTAGTTCTCCATTTTCGTCTATTTCTTCTGCCATTTTTTCTGGAAGTTCTGTGTATTCAATTACTTTTGGGCATTTGTTCATTTTGCAAAATACGCCTACCCTTTCATGTGGATTTGCTTTTACTACTGATTTTGATGCTATTTCTACGTCTTTGTCTATTGCCATTCCAAGTAATGTTACATCTGCCATTTTTAACAATGCATTGTCAACACTTCCAATAAATACCCATTTAATTCCTTTTTCTTTCATATCTGCTAGACAACCACTTTGTCTTAAAGATGCATATGTTCCGCCATTTCCGTCTGATGCTTCTCTTATTTTTAGTTCTTTACCTATTAATAATTTTCCTTGTTTATCTATTAATGGTAGCCCACCTTGAATAAATGTTGTTACTTCATTTTTGTCATATCCAAAATAGTTGTTTTTCTCTAAAAAGTCTATTGTATCTTGATTATTTTCTTTGCTTGTCATTATGTACCATGGGATTGTTGTGTTATATTTTTTGTTTGCTTCTTTTAGATTGTCTGCTAGTATTTCAAATAGATATTTTCCTTTTCCATATACATCTAGTTTGAATGTTCCTTTTGGTCCGCTGTGACCAAGTCTTGTTCCTTGCCCACCTGCCATTGTTACTACTGCATATTTTCCGCTTCTTATTATTTGTTCTCCTAAGTCGTCAAATTTTTCCTTTTGGTCTTTGGTTAGTTTTGCTTTATCTAAATATGATGTTGCTTCTATTTTGTTTTCTTTTATTTCTACTGGCTTTTTTGTATGTTCATATAGTTCCATTATTTGGTCAAAATCTATGTTTCCAATTTGTTCTATTAATTCTTTTCTTTTTGCTCCGTCTATTTTTTTTAATAGTTTTATAATATGGTCTTGGTTGTATTTTTCTAATAGTTGTATTAGCTCTTGCTCTTTATCCATAATTATCTTTCCTTCCTAATTAGTCTAATCTATTATATGCTGTCGTCTGTACTTTTGTCATTTTAACATAGTTTTTTTTATTTATCAACTTTTTTCGACCTTCTTTTTCTTCTTATCACACTTAAATACTCTTTTAGGTGGAATTATGCCAATTATTTCCACTCGTTTTTAAAGGAATATCAACATAGATATTCCCCTTAAATTCTATAAAATTATACAAATCAAACCGCCACTACCCTCATTAACAATTCTCTCTAAAGTCTCTTGTAGCTTAATTTGCGCATCTTCTGGCATTTTAGACAATTTAGTTTGTAGCCCTTCATTAACAAGCTCATGTAAACTCTTACCAAAAATATTTGACTCCCAAATTTTCTTAGGGTCACTCTCAAATTCAGATAATAAATAATTAACAAGTTCTTCTGATTGTTTTTCAGAACCAACAATTGGAGAAACCTCAGTTTCCACATTTGTTCTAATTAAATGAATAGATGGTGCAGTAGCTTTTAATTTAACACCAAATCTAGAGCCCTGTTTTACCATTTCAGGTTCTTCCAAAATAAGTTCATCCATTGAAGGAGTTACAATTCCATAACCTTTGCGTTCAACTTCATCTAGTGCATATGCAATTTTATCATATCTTTTCTTTGTAACAGATAATTCAGAAATAATGCTAAACAAATCACCTTCATTATCCACTTTAACACCTGTAATTTCTGTAAGCACATTGTAAAATAAATTTTCTTTTAAAGTTATTTCTACATTGATACTACCCGTGCCTAGCTGAATGTCGCTAAGCAAGCTTCTTTCAATTATTTCAGTTTGATTAATTGCTGAAACACAGTTAGACACATCTTTTAAAACATTAACATTTTCAAATGCTTCTCTAATTTCTTTATACAACTCAGTTTTTAAAGGATGAGTAAATTCTAATCCGTCAATCCATCTTGGACACTTAATTTTAATTTGCTCAACTGGGAACTCATATAGTAATTTTGAAAACATATTGTTAATATCATCAATTGATAAATATTCGCAATTTGTTGGCACAACAGAAGTTTTATATTTCTCACTTAATGTATTGGCTAATTCTTGTGTATAAGATGAGTTTGGCTCAGCAGAGTTTAGCAATATGATAAATGGTTTGTTCAAAGCTTTTAATTCAGAAACCACTCTTTCTTCTGCCTTAATATAATCTTCTCTTGGAATGTCTGTAACACTTCCGTCTGTTGTAACTAATATTCCTATTGTTGAATGTTCATCAATTACTTTCTTTGTGCCTATTTCAGCCGCTGTCTCAAATGGTATTTCCTCATCTGACCAAGGTGTTTTTACCATTCTTGGCATATCATCTTCTAAATAACCAATTGCGTTATCAACTAAATATCCTACACAATCAACTAATCTAGTTTTAAATTTTAAGTTGTTGTCCAATGTGATTTCAATTGCTTCATTTGGCACAAATTTTGGCTCTGTTGTCATTATTGTCCTTCCACCAGCACTTTGTGGAAGTTCATCTTTTGCCCTTTCTTTTTTGTATTCGTTGTCAATGTTTGGAATTACCAGTAAGTCCATAAATTTTTTGATGAATGTTGATTTTCCTGTTCTTACTGGTCCTACCACCCCAACGTAAATGTCTCCGTCTGTCCTTTTTGCGATGTCTTGATACAATCTCGTATTTTCCATTATATACCTCCTAAATTTATATTCGAAATGCTTGTTTCTTAAATTCTTTAATTAATATATATTTAGGCTGGTTTGGTAATATGACAAGTTTTATTTAAAAAATATGTTTTTGGGTGTTTTTGGGGACAGACCTTAAAAACACCCTATTAAAAAATAAAATAATTACAAATTTAATAAAAAATAATGGGTGTTTTTAAGGACTGTCCCCAAAAACACCCAAAAACACCCAAGACTTTTATTGATAATTTGAATTACTCAAAGTCGGATAATTAAATACTTTTCCCCCTTCTGTGAATTGCCCACTAGGCGTATGGTCCTTACTCATAGTATTTGAGCCCTTCAAGAAATACTTATACTTTGAAGCATAAGTTGCCTTTCCGCCATTTAAAACAACAGGGTCATCCCAAGTAGTATCAATAGCATACCAAGCACCTTTTACATTCACATAATTCCACGCATGATTTTCAGTCTCGCCTTTTGAATTTGTAGCCTTACCAATCACTAGCACACAAGGAATATTCATATCATCCATAATATATTTAAACGCTCTTGCATATCCTTCACATACACATAAACGATTTATCAATGCACCATAAGCATTATAAATATTAGGTTGTGAAATGCTTGTATCATACTCTATTGTATCAACCAAATAATCATGCACAATTCTTATATCATCATATATATCCCCTGTTCTTTTAGAAATTATATCTTTTTTTGCACTTTCTACTTTACTTATTGCATCATCCACATATGACTTTGAAGGAAACTCACTGACTAAATAATTTGGTTGTTCTCCACTATTTATAAACACATTGTAAGTTGTTTTAAAAAGGCTAGTAGTTTTTTCTATATTTAGGTACATTTTGTTTGGACTTAAATAAAATATATCTGGATTATCATATGTATATGCTTCAATTGCTGACTGGTAATATTCGCCCAATCTAGTTTGACCATTTTCAGTACTTAATAAATCTGAAAAAGTATCCCCAAGCTCTATCTTATGTGTTCCTGTTTTCATATTTTCTCTATTAGCCTCTAATGCTTTATATATCGTCTTTGACTCTTCACCTAATTGATTGTAAAAAAATCTATCAACATTTACTTGGCTGTAATCAACTTTTTGTGTCTTATCATTATCCATATTTTCAAGCTTATCAAGCGAATTTTCCACAATATTTGGTGTCATTATATTTTGACTTTCAACATCTTCCTTTGGCCTTTCAGATATAACAGTTTGAAAGTCCTCAGGCTCCATTGCAACTTCTAAATTTGAAAACTCTTTCCACAAAATAGCACCAAAAATGCATATCACTGCAATTATCAAAATTACTATTATACTCATTATAAAATTTGCAAATTTACTTTTCATATTTTATATGTCTCCTTACTTTTTTATTATATCATTTTTTTATTTATAAAACTAGTATATTTTTTGCTTTTTTAACAAATACTACAAAAAAACAAATTTGGAAACTTTTATGCCATTGGGGACGGACCTTTTTGGCAAAAAATTGCCAACAGGGACGGTCCTCTTTGGCAAAAAATTGCCAAAAAGGTCCGTCCCCAGTGGCAATTTAAGGAGAATTATATGAGTTATAAGGATTTATTTAATAAATTTTTTGGTTATATGCCAACGCAGCAATATCAATTCAATCTTCCAGATACAGAGACTGTGCAGGCTTCAAAGAGTTTTAATGAAGATATTTTGAATGAAACCAATCTTGAAGATAATAATAATAAGGATAAGAATAAAAATAAAGGTAAAAATGAAAAAGTTGATATTTATCCAAGCTTGACTGTTAATGAGGAGTATGTAAAGACAAAGTATAATTTGTTAATTAACAGTGATATTGTTTTAAGGAATTTTACAATTAATGCTCGTGGCAAGCAGTATAATGCTTTTTTGCTTTATATTGACGGAATGGTTGATTCTCAAATTATGGATGATTTTGTTTTAAAGCCTTTGATGCTTCGTAATAAGAGCAATTCTTTTGAAGGCTCACAAAATAAGGTTATTTCGGAGGCTGTGACTAATAATATTACTGTTCGAAAGGTGAAGAAGTTTGATTTGCCTTCATATTTATTAGGCTGCTTGATGCCTCAGAATTCTGTGACTCAAGAGACAAGTTTTGAGGATGTTATTTCTGGTATTAATTCTCGGGAATTGTGGGTTGTTTGTTGATACCTTAAATGTAGCTTTTAATATTGATGTTAAGGGTTTTAAGCAAAGAAGTGTTGATAAGCCAGACAATGAGATTATTATAAAAGGTCCACATGAGGCTTTTGTTGAAAATATTAGGACAAATACTTCTTTATTAAGACGTATTATTAATAATGAAAGTTTAGTTATTGAAAATGTTGAAATTGGTAAAATAACTAAAACCAAGTGTGCTGTTTGTTATATTGATAATCTTACAAATAATGATTTAATAAATGAAGTTAAGTTTAGGCTAAACAATTTAGATATAGATTCTCTTTTGTCTGCTGGTGAGTTGGAGCAATTGTTGGCAGATTCTGATACTTTAGGAATTCCGCAGGTGTTGCTTACTGAGAGACCTGACAAAGCGAGTAAATATTTGTTAGATGGTAGGGTTATTGTAATTGTGAATGGTACTCCTTATGCAATTATTATGCCTGGTTTATTGTTTGATTTTTTAACATCACCTGAAGATACAAATTTAAAAACAAGTTTTGGAAATTTTCTTAGAGTTCTAAGAATTATAGCTGCTTTTATTACCTTATTATTGCCAGGGCTATATGTTGCAGTAACTAGTTTTCATCAAGAGATTTTGCCTACTGGTCTGCTTTTTTCTATGTTATCGGCAAGGGAAAATGTGCCTTTTCCGATTATTGTAGAACTCTTACTTATGGAGATTTCTTTTGAGCTTATTCGTGAGGCTGGTTTAAGAGTTCCTTCTCCTATTGGCCCTACTATACGGAATTGTTGGTGCTTTGGTTTTGGGGCAAGCTGCCGTTAGTGCTGGTATTGTAAGCCCAATTTTGATTATTGTAGTTGCAATTACAGGTATATCTTCATTTGCTATTCCTGATTATTCATTTGGATTTCATTTAAGATATTATAGATTTTTATTTGTATTGCTTGGATTTATGGCTGGATTTTTAGGAATTTCTCTTGGATTGTTTATATATATATCTATTTTATGCAGTCTAAAATCATTTGGAGTTCACTATACAACGCCATTTGCACCTATGAGCAAATCAAAAGGAAATGGATATTTTATGCCACCTATTTGGAACAGAGAATATTACCCACCTTATATGGGAACTAAAAAAGAAAAAGAACAACCAAAATTTGTTATGAAATGGAAACAATCTCAAGCTACTCCAAAACATCAAGGAAAATAATTTTAATTTTAGAAAGGAACATCAAATATGACAAAATCAAAAATAGGTACAATTGAGGCAATTATGCTTATACTAACAATAACCGTAATTCACACCATGCTTTCATTACCACATGATATACTATCATCACAAAAATCGGCTAGTATACTTAATCTGATATATGTCGGATTTATAGCAATTACACTTGCATACCTAATATTTAAATTATTCAAAAAATTCCCTGGCTTAGATATTATTGATATCTCTGAACTAGTTGGTGGAAAAGTGTTTAAAAACATTGTAGGAACTATATTTATCACATTTTTTATAATATCATCTAGCATGTTATTACGTAACTTTTGTGAAAGTTTGAAAATTATTTATTATCCTATGACTGACATCATTTTTATAATTGCATTTTTTGTTATAGCTGTCTACATTGGAAATGGTCTAGATTTTAGTGCAACTTTAAAAACCAACTTAATAATATTACCTGTTGTTCTAGCTAGCATAGTCTTTCTGTTTTTGGCAAATATGAAGATTTTTGAACCTGAAAAAATCTTCCCAATTTTAGGTGATGGCGTTTATAATACATTTGTTGCTGGACTTGTTAATATAGCATCATTTGGTGGAATTGCATATTTGTACTTTATTCCACCACTTCTTAAAGAACCTGAAAAATTCAAAAAAATAGCAATAAGCTCTATTGGAACATCAGTTATATATCTTATCCTTAGTATTGCAACATTATTATTTATGTTTTCGTTTTTCGTTACAGTTAGCGAAATAACACCACTATATACTGCCGCAAGATATATTGAAATAGGTAGCTTTTTCCAAAGATTAGAATCTGTTTTCTTACTTATATGGATTTTGGCTTTTGCTTGTTATTTAAGTATAGTTTCTAAATTTTCTATGAGTATCTTTCAAAAACTTACTAATATACAAACCAAAAAGCCATTGAATTCTATATTTAGTTTATTGATTTTTGGTATTGCTCTTTTTCCTAAAAATTATGCTATTTCTCAGTTTTTTGAGAGCAAAATATATCCTTGGTGTGTAATTATTATTGTATTTGGTTTAGGAATTAGCATTTTAGTTCTTGCTAATCTATTAAAAAGAAAACGAACAGTTAATGTCATAGGAAAGGAATGAAAAAAATGAATAAATTATTTAAAAATTCCATAATTTTTATAGCTATTGTAATCTTTATTATGGGATTTTCCAGTTCATATTCTTCACTTAGTATAGACAACCTTGCTTATGTTCTAGCTATTGGAATTGATACCGCTTCTGACAACACACTAGAAGTAAGTTTTCAATTTTCTACCCCAGTATCTGCTTCAGAAGGTGGTTCTAGCGAAAAACCAACTGCAATTATAAACACAGTTACAGCCTCATCTTTAAGTAATGCAATTAACTTAGTAAATGGATATCTTGGTAAACAGATAAATATGTCTCATTGCAAAGTAATTATATTTTCCGAAGAACTAGCAACACAAGGAATTTCTGACGAAATTTATACTTTAATTAATGACTCTCAAATTAGGCCTTCAACAAATGTTGTTATTAGCAAATGCTCTGCAAAATACTATTTAGAGCAAACTCAACCTGAGCTAGAAACTCTAATTTCTAAGTATTATGAAATATTTGCAAACTCTAGTGAATATACAGGTTACATGCCTTGTGCAACAATTGGTAGCTTTTTCAACTCTCTAACTTGTCCAACCTGTCAATCATATGGCATATTAGGTGGTGTTCAAATAGATACTTCTAACCAACAAACAGGTGAAACAAATAGCCAAAAAGATTATTCTTTAAAGGCAAATAATTCTTCAATATCTGGGAAAAATGGTGCGGAAAATATAGGTGTAGCAGTTTTTAGGGCTGATAAACTTGTTGGCGAATTGGACGCAATTGAAACTATCGCTTTTTTAAATATAAGAAATCAAATTGAAAGGTTTTTAATTTCAATTCCAGACCCTTTGAATAATGGAGATTACTTAGATATTTATATGTCTCCTGTAAAAACCACTGAAATTAAAGTTGATACCTCTACACCAACTCCTTATATTAGTGTAAAACTAAAATTTGCCGGTAGAATTTATTCAATGTCTGAAAATGCAAAATATCTATCTCCTGAAATATTAGATAAAATTTCTAATAATTGTAATAGTTATTTAGAATCTACATTTAAAGATTATTTATACAAAACTTCAAAAGAGTTTAAATCAGACATCAACGATTTTGGGACATCATCTTTGAAAAATTTCTTTACTGACAAGGAATACAAAGAATATAACTGGCACGAAAATTACAAAAATGCATTTTTTGATGTAGAAGTTGATACCTCTATAAAATCTGGAATGCTTCTTACTGAAACTTAGTTTATATGGTTTATAGGTAATTCCATATAAAAACCTAAATATATTTTTAAGGATATGGTATGGCTAGTTTAATTTTTCACATTATATTTTTATTTGTAAGTATTTACGCTTTTCTTAAAGTTGTAGGTTTTGCTATATATGAAATAAAGGAAATGAATAATAAATGGGGTGGCATTATTGTCATTTCCTTTTCTCTACTTGTTTCAATATTTGCAAATTATGTTATATGGACAAATTGACACTTTCGAAGTCAATTTGTCTTAATAGCTTACTTGCCTTTTTAACTTTTATTTTGATTTTGTCTCCTATTTTGTACGTTTTGTTAGTTCTTTCTCCTATTAAACGTTTTCTTTCTTCATCATAAATAAAGTATTCATTTCCTAAATCTTCGAATCTAATTAATCCTTCTACTGTATTTGGTAACTCTACAAATATTCCAAATTGTGTAACAGAAGAAATAATTCCGTCATATTCGTTTCCAACTCTTGATTCCATATATTCTGCTTTTTTAATCTTTTCAGCCTCTCTTTCAACAGTTGTTGCAACCTTTTCTCTTTCAGATGATTTTCTTGCTCTGTCATCTGCTTGTTCAGTAAACTTTTCAAGTTCTTCATCATCTAAAATATAATTATCTTCTAAATATTTTGAGATAACTCTGTGTATGAATAAGTCTGGATACCTTCTGATTGGCGATGTAAAGTGGCAGTAATATTTGCTCGCAATTCCAAAATGCCCACTGTTTTCCGCCTCATATCTTGCAACTTTCAATGTTCTTAAAACTAATGTTGAAATTACTTTTTCCTCTTCTTTGCCTTTTATTTCTTCTAATATTTTTGCAAATTCTTTTGGATAGATATTATCTTTATTTGCTTTTATTTTTAATCCAAAATTGAATAAAAACTTATTCAAATCTTGCACTTTTTCAAGGTCTGGCTCTTCGTGTACACGGTAAATAAATGGTGCTTCTAGCCAATAAAATTTTTCTGCAATTGTTTCATTTGCTGTTAGCATAAATTGTTCTATAATTTCATTTGCAAATGTAGTCTCATATTTTGCTATATTTGTTACTCTCCCATTTATATCTAGCTCAATTTTGCTCTCAGGAATATCTAAATTCAAATATCCATTTTCAACTCTTCTTGCCTTTAAAATTTGTGCTAATTCTTCCATATTTTTAAACTCTTGAATATATGGCTTATATCTTTCTAATACCTCTTCATCTGAACCATCTATTATTTTTTGAACATCTTTATAACTCATTCTTTCAGTTACATTAATAACTGCCTTATATACTTGAGAAGACACAACCTTTCCCTTTGGGTCGATTTCCATTATACAAGATAATGTAAATCTATCTTCTCCTGCATTTAAGCTACAAAGTCCATTTGAAAGTTCTCTTGGTAACATTGGAATTACCCTTCCTAGCATATAAATACTAGTTCCCCTTAAAAGTGCCTCTTGGTCTAATAATGAATTTTCCTTTACATAGTGACTTACATCTGCTATATGCACTTCTAATCTGTAATTTCCATTTTCTAATTTTTCTACCCTTACAGCATCATCTAAATCTTTTGCATCTTCTCCGTCAATTGTAAAAATAATTTTATCCCTTAAATCAACTCTGTTTTTTATATCATTTTTATCAATAGCTTGTCCATATTTTTCTGCCTCTTTTACAACTGGCTTTGGAAAAGTTGAAGGCAAATTATACTCTTTTATTAATGAAAGCATATCAACACCAGCCTCATTAACATTACCTATAACTTCAATAACCTTACCTTCCGCATTCTTTCCCTTCTCTGGAAACTTTGTTATCTTTACCAAAACTTTGTGATTATTTCTTGCCTTTCCAAAATCTTTTTTAGAAATAAAAATATCAGTTCCAAAATTCTTATCATCAGGCACTACAAAACCAAAATTCTTGCTATTTTGAAAAATCCCTACAACCACATCTTTCTCGTGTTTCAAAATCTCTACAACTTTTCCCTCTGCACTCTTATCTTTGTTACTCCATGTTCCTTCTTCTTGTAGAATTTTTACTAACACCTTATCTCCATTTAATGCATTCTTTGAATTCTCTTTGGCTATATATATTTCGCCTTCTTCTCCTTCTACTTTAACAAAACCAAATCCTTTTTGATTTTTCCTATATATTCCTTCTTTTCTCATCTAATCACTCCTTTCCTTACAACCTGCCACTGGGGACATTTGGGGACGTTTCCTTTTGGACATTTGGGGACGTTTCCTTTTGGACATTCTGTCCATTTTGGGACACATCTATTTATTATTTCCCATTTCGGACAGTCGTTTCTGGCAATTTTTTGCCAAAAAGGTCCGTCCCTGTTGGCAGGGTTGACAGAATTTTAAAGGACTATTTTATTTCGAATAAAATAGCCCTTTTTTTGTTTTATTTCATCATATATATAATTCCTAATGCGATTGTTAGTATTGCAAATACTATTGCTAGAATTATTGTCCATCTTTTTTGTTTCCCTTCTTTTGTTCTTCCTTTGTTTTTTTCGAAGAAGTTATTTGTTGATGAACCTGTTATTGTTGAAGACATTCCTGCGTCTTCTTTTGTTTGTATTAGTGTTAATATTGTTAATACTAGCGCTACTATTAGGTAAATTGCTATTAATATTCCTTTTACTATTCCCATTTATTCTTCCTCCTTAAGGCTTTTCTCGTAAATACTATAATATTTTACCATATACTTTCTTAAATTGCAATACCTTTTTGCTATTTAAGTTTCGACTTTTTGAATATCAATGGTGTTTTCTACTTTAAAATGCACCAAGTACCTACTGGCTCTGGCAAATCTTCAAACGTCATTTCTTCCTTAGTAGTAGGGTGCATTATCGTCAAACTATATGCCCACAAAGCAATCTGTTTTCCCTTTCCCCTTGTACCATACTTTTGATCTCCAAAAATACTATGACCAAAATTAGAAAGTTGAACTCTAATTTGATGATGTCTTCCTGTATGTAAATTGACTTTTAGCAAGCTTAAATCTTTAACTTCATTATACTTCAAAACTTCATAATCCAATTTTGCAAGCTTTGCATTTTTCTTAGTAGCACTTACCACTTTACTTATATTATTTCTTTCATCTTTATATAAATAATCTTCCAAAGTACCTTTTGCTTTTTCAACTTTTCCGTCAACAACAGCCAAATAAATCTTTTTTAAGCTTTTCGTCCTCACCTGTTCACTTAACCTTGAAGCAGCTTTTGAAGTTTTAGCAAAAACCATAACTCCACCAACTGGTCTATCTAATCTATGAATCAATCCTAAGTAAACATTCCCAGGTTTATTGTACTTTTCTTTAATATAATTTTTTACTAATGTTAGCATATCCATATCACCTGTTTTATCAGCTTGTGATGGTATGTTTGGCGTCTTTTCTACAACTATTATATGATTATCTTCATAAATAACTTTTAAATTTTGCATTATTTCTCCCATCTTCCATAAATTCCGCAAGGTAAAACTAGTTTAGAATTTTCCATTGGAATACCAATTTCGCCACATTCTAATTTTCCTTTATATTTTTTTGATACTGTTAAGCTTAAAATATTTTGTAAAACTGTACTTGAAATTCCTGTTGTATACGAATTTATTAAGAAAAATAATGGGTCTTTTGATAATACTTTTGTACATAATTCAACTAAATCGTAGATGTTATCTTCAAATTGCCATACTTCCCCCTTTGCTCCCCTTCCATATGAAGGTGGGTCCATAATTATTGCATCATATGTATTCCCGCGCCTAATCTCTCTGTTAACAAACTTAACAACATCATCTACAATAAATCTAACTGGCCTTTCTTGAAAACCTGATGAAACCACGTTTTCTTTTGCCCAAGTTGTCATTCCTTTTGAGCTATCAACGTGACAAACTGATGCTCCTGCTGATAAGCACGCAACAGTTGCTCCACCTGTATATGCAAATAAATTTAAAACTTTTATTTCTCTTTTTTCAGATTTAATTTTGTTAATCATCCAATCCCAATTAACAGCTTGCTCTGGAAATAGCCCTGTATGCTTAAATCCCATTGGTTTGATGTTAAAAATCAAATTTTTATATTTCACTTGCCATTGCTTAGGCATTTTTTTATTAAACTCCCAAGCACCTCCACCACTTTTACTTCTGTGGTATGTGGCATTTATCTCTTTCCATTTATTTGGAAAACTTTTATCCTTCCAAATTATTTGTGGGTCTGGTCTTGCTAAAACAACATCTCCCCACTTTTCTAACTTTTGACCATCTGCCATATCTAAAATTTTGTAATCTTTCCATTCACTTGCTAATTTCATATATTTATAAGTAGTAAAAAAATACTACTATCCTCCTTTATTCAGAATAGTAATATTTTACCACATTTTTAAATATTTTGCAAAATTCTCATAAAACTATATATCATAACAATATTTAAGCATGAAAACATAACAAATGCGAAACTTGCCGCTGTTATCAGCTTGTGTTTTCTCATTAATCTTGAAACTTTACTTACAATTCTTTCCTTTTTTAGAACTAGCCTGTCCAACTTTGTGTCATATCTAACTTCAAAAAATTTTTCTTTTGCAATCTCCATAAAAATTTCCCCCTTAAAATTTATATCTATATATGTATATTCATCAAAAATTTTTTTATGACAAAACTTTTTGGGACAGGCCAAAAAAGTTTTAGATAAAGATGTGTTTTTGTGGACGGAGCAAAAAAACATCGATTTTTTGAAGAAGATGTGTCCCAAAATGGACAAAATGTCCAAAAGGAAACGTCCCTATTGGACATTTGTGTTAATTTATGCTATAATATATTTATATATGGTTATTGCCGGATAACCTCCAGGAGGGAATTTGTGAATAAATTTGTCAAAAAGGCAATTAATATTGCCATTGATACTATCGTGGCATCTCTCGTCATTTACTTCGTATTTGGCGTAAACCTGCTTACAGCATTTCTGGATGAAGGGTTTGGAAGTATATTCCAGACAATTGGTAGCAATATTTATTTATTGCTCTACATCGTGCTCCTTGTAGTAGTTTCTGTTCGTGCAGAGGCTATGGTTGAAGCATTTAAGTCTTCACTCAGAAATTGGAAATCGTTACTTCGGATTGTTGTAACAATCCTTGTAGTAGTACTCGTGTACTGGTTCTTACTGCCCACTCTTGAAGTTGGCTCTCTTGCACCAGTATATGGATTAGTAGTACAATTTGTTATTGCATTACTTTTCAGATAAAAAAATGAAGCCCGGCAGCTTCATTTTTTTGCATTATTTTAATAATTATGTTATAATATAAATGTATAGGTTTTGCTGGAAACCTCCTAGAAAGGAAACTTTTTATGAAAAACAAAAACACATTTACTAAGATTTTGGGATGGGTTGAATTTTTTCTCGAATTGATTATTCTGATTATTGGAAAAGCCATTAAAATTTTGGTTGCAGTACCTGCAGTTTTTATAATTTCAACAATTTTAGTTGCATTAGAAGAATAGAGACCAGCATCTCTATTCTTTATTTTTTATTTTTTCTGCTATTTTTCTTGTTATTCCCTTTACTTCCATAAGTTCTTCAATAGAAGCTTCCTTTATCTTAGCAACACTACCAAAATGTTTTAATAATGCCTGTTTTCTTGCTTCTCCAATTCCATTAATTTCATCAAGTTCTGACTTTTTCATTTCTTTATTGTGTAGTTTTCTATAATACGAAATTGCTGTATCGTGCACAGTATCTTGAAATCTTGTAATCAAGTTCATTAGCTCTTGTGATATTTCCAATTCTTCTCTATTTTCGTTCATCAATGCTCTTGTTTGATGCTTATCATTTTTTACCATACCAAATACAGGAATATCTAAATTATATTTTGCAATAGCTTTTTTAGTTGCTCTAATTTGAGTTATTCCTCCATCTGCAAATATAGCATCAGGCAAAGTTCCAAAACCACCTTTTGGATTTTCTATTGAGTGTTTAAGTCTTCTTGTAATTACTTCTTCCATACACCTTGGGTCATCTTGTCCAAATACAGTTTTTATTTTGAACCTTCTTGATAAGTTCTTTTTTATTACTCCGTCTTGCATAACACACATACCTGCCACCATATGTTCTCCTGACATATTTGAGATATCATATGTTTCAATTTTCCTAGGTAATTTATCTAAATTTAGAATTTCTTTAAGTTCGATAAGAATTTCCCCTTGATTTTTCTCTTTGTTTTCCAGTGTCACTTTTGCATTATTTTCTGCCATTTCCACAAAACGTAGTTTTTCTCCCCTTTTTGGCGTTTTTATTTCCACTTTTCTTCCTAAACTTGTGGATAACCATTCTTCCAAAACTTCTTTATCTTCTATTTCTTCTCTTATCATTATTCTATTTGGAATATTCGGATTGTCTAGATAATATTGTTTTATAAATCCTGATAAGATTTCTTTATCTTCCATATCTTTTAAGTCTTGGTAGAAATAGTGTTCCCTTCCTATCATCTTACTTCCACGAACGAAAAATATTTCTATACATACTTGGAATTCAGATTTTGCAATTCCTATTGCGTCTATACTATTTTCTGATATGTTTGAAACTTTTTGTTTTGCTGATGCCCTTTCTATTGCTTGTATTCTATCTCTTAACTCTGCTGCTTTTTCGTATTCAAAGTTTTCTGACGCTGTTTTCATTTGTGCTTCTAATTCTTTTACAACTTTGTTTATTTTTCCGTCTAGTAAGTCCATAATTTCGTCTATTTGTTTTTTATATTCTTCTTTTGTTACATATCCCATACATGGTGCTAAACATTTATTTATATGAT
This sequence comes from uncultured Clostridia bacterium, assembly GCA_949538735.1. Classification (GTDB taxonomy): domain Bacteria; phylum Bacillota; class Clostridia; order TANB77; family CAG-508; genus CAG-269. The sequence goes on along the minus strand of CATGLK010000002.1, from coordinate 18,289 downwards.
AGTTTAAGCAGGGTCTCGTTCTTTCTTTTAATGTTCTACATTGACGTATTTTATATTTTTGTTTTATAAAATCTACCATTTCTTTTGCAGCTCCTGGATTAGCATATGGTCCAAAATATTTTGACCCATCGTTTATTAGTCTTCTTGTTATGAATACTCCTGGATAGTCTGATTTCAGGTCAATTTTTATATATGGATATGTTTTGTCGTCTTTTAAAAGCACATTAAATTTGGGTCTATTCTTTTTTATTAAGTTACATTCTAATATTAATGCTTCTGCTTCGTTGTCTACTACTATATATTCGAAATGGTCTATTAGACTTACCATTTTTTCTATTCTTGCTGTTTTATCTGTTTTTCTAAAATATTGCCTAACTCTATTTCTTAATGATATTGCTTTTCCTACATAGATGATGTTGTCGTCTTTGTCTCTCATTACATAAACTCCTGGTTTGTGTGGCAATTTTTTTAATTCTTCTTCTATATTAAACATTTTTTCTTCCTTTTTACAAAGTTTAGGCGATAGAATTGTTCTATCGCCTTTGGGGTATCTGTTATGTTATTTTCTTATAATTGAAAATCCATCATCATGTACTTGTATGAAAAAAGTTGTAGCTCTTTCATTTATTACTTTTTCTAATCTTTTGATTCTTAAAAGTTTTTCGTCTTTCATATTTACATCGAGTTTGTTTACTTCGGTAAGAACGTTTCTTCCCGAAACCGTTTTTCTTACGTAAACCTGTGATTTTTCACACTCTTTTATGAATTTTCTAATGAACCGCTCATCCTTCTCTTCATAACCAAGTTTGTCCATGATTTTGCTTAAGTACAACATATATCATACCCTACCTTTCTGTTGTGCTTAAAGTATATCATATTTGTATGTCTTTTGCAAGTGTTTTACATAATATTTTAAATAAAAACCGCTATATCTATTGATATAAACGGTTCTTACTTTATGAATTCATATATTTATATATTTATACAAAACTCTTATTTTTTGTTTACTAAATCTTTTAATGCTTTACCAGCTTTGAAAACTGGAGCTTTTGATGCAGGTATTTTGATTTCTTCTTTAGTTTGTGGGTTTCTACCTTTTCTAGCTGCTCTTTTTCTTACTTCAAAAGATCCAAATCCAACTAATTGAACTTTTTCTCCTTTTTTTAGTGATTCTGTTACAACTTCTACAAAAGCGTTAACTGATGCTTCAGCTGCTTTTTTTGTTTCTCCTGTTTTTGCAGCCATTGCTGCGATTAATTCAGCTTTGTTCATTTGAATTACCTCCTATAAGATTTATAAATAGTTTATGTACTTATTGTCTGAACTAACAATAATGTACTTCTAATTAAATAAATTCGCCAAAAATAGCTAAAATCCTTCTTTTTTTTCAAAAAAATTTTAAAATTTTAATATATTTTTAGCCTTGTAAGCACTTTACACAGTTTTTCACCTGCTGGCAACAAAGATAATTCTTCTTTAGAAAACACCTTTAATGCCACTATTGCCAAGCCATACACAATTACTGCAAGTGCTATTGCTAATATTGTAGCCATTTTTTTAACAATTATTCCTGATAATGCTAAATAACTATAATATGAACAAATTCCCATCATTATCGTTGCTATAACAGGCTTTACAACAAACTTTGAAAAAGTCAAATCTAATTTAATATTTTTCATCAATGATACAATTGCAATTGCAAAAGCAACCAAATGGCATACAACCGAACCTATTGCTGCGCCATTTATTCCTATTGCTGGAATTGGAACTAATATCAAATTTAAAATTAATTTTGCAATAACTCCACAACCTAATGATATTACTGGAATTTTCAACTTTCCATATCCTTGTAACGCACCATTTATAGTTTGGTCCAAAATTGTAAAAATTATTGTCCATGAACTTATCTGCAAAATTGTTGTTCCACTACTGGCATTAGGAAATAATAATTGTAATATCGGACCTGCAAAAATACACATTCCAATTGTACATGGTAATCCTATGAGCATTGAAACTAATAGCGAAAATGATGTCTTTTGTGATATTGTTTTTTTATCTTTCCTTGCTTTTGCTGCTGATATAGCTGGTACTAATGCAGTAGAAAAAGCCACATTTATTGATAACGGTAAACTTGTTAGTGTATCTACCTTTCCACCTAAAATTCCATATTGTGTAATTGCCATATCTTCTGGCATAAACTGTTTTAAACTCCTTACAACTGTAAAAGAATCTATATTTTTATTTAAAGATGACATTATTGCTGTTAACGCAATTGGTACTGAAACTATCAAAATCTTCTTTATAATTGTCCTTACTCTTTCATATTTGTAATTTACTGTTGACTTTACCTCTGTTGCAATCTCTTTACTCCTCGTTTTATAAAATAAATACAAATATCCAAAACCAGACATTGTAGCAAGTGTCGTCGCAAGCGTTGCACCACCTGCCATCCATTCTGTTGATATATTTGAAAGTATTGCTACAATTTCTACTAATATAATTGTAAGTGCTGTTTTAAAAACTTGCTCTATTGTTTGTGACCTTGCTGTTGCTTTTATATTTTGTCTTCCATTAAAATAACCTCTCATAACAGAAGAAATTGCAACAAAAAATATCGCAGGAGACAACGCAACCAGTGTCATTTCCGCTTCAGGTATCTGTAACCAATAATTTGCTATCATATTTGCCCCTAAAAACAAAAGCAAGCTTCCTACCAACCCAATCAATGCAAACGTCGCAAACGCGATTTTAAACACTCTGTGAGCCCCTTTATGGTCTCCAATAGCAACCCTCTCTGAAACTAGTTTAGAAATTGCATTCGGAACACCAATTGACGAAATCGTAAGCAACATTGCATAAATTTGATACCCCGCTGCCACAATCCCATTTCCTTTATCCCCAAAACCTTCTCTATTTGTTAAATATAATGTATATACTAACCCTAACACCTTTATTAATACTTGTGAAAAAATAAGTGTAATAACCCCTTGCATAAAAGTCTCTTTTTTTACTGTTGTTTTCCTTACTGCTTGATTTACCATTTAATCACTCCTCTTTATCTAATTGTACTTTCTTAGTATTGATTTAATTACTAAATTTATACAAAATTTGGGAGCTTTTTTAATTCCTGCCATTGGGGACGGACCTTTTTGGCAATTTTTTGCCATCGGGGACGGACCTTTCTGGCAATTTTTTGCCAAAAAGGTCCGTCCCCAGTGGCAAAAAAAAGATATACTTGTTGATTTAGTATATCTTTCTTATATATTATTTAATTATCCTCGTTTGGTTATCTGATACTTCCCTACTGCCTTACTTTGTTTTATATGTTTTTATCTATATTTGGTAATAATTGTTTCTTTCTTGAAACAACACCTGGTAAGAATGCTCTATTATTTTCTAATTTTACCTCAAATGCTTTTTCAACAATTTCTGCTTTATTTCCGAAGTACTAAAATCTCTGAATTGCTATTTAATATGTCTGTTATTGCAAATACTAGAAAATCTAATCCTTTTTTTGCAATTTCATTATGTATTGCACTTTCTAATTCTTCTTGTCTTTTTAATAAGTCTGGAATGCTTACTGTGTTTACTTGTGCTATTACAAATTTAACTCCGTTTTTTTCTAGACTTTTTGCGTCTAAGTTTACCAATTGTTCCCCTGTAAAGTCGTCCAAATCTGTTCCTGCTTTTAACATTTCTAATCCATATTCGTTTACATCAATTTCAGCTATTTTCGCTAATTCTTCTAATGCTTTTTTGTCATGGTCTGTTGTTGTTGGAGATTTTAATAATAGAGTATCTGATATTATTGCACTTGCCATTAGTATAGCTTCTTTTTTATCTATTTTTAATCCGTTTTGTTTGAATTCTTCAAATAGTATTGTTGATGTACATCCATATGGTTTTGCATTATAATATAGTGGTTCTGCTGTTTCAAAGTTTGCAATTCTGTGATGGTCTGTAACTGATAAAATTTTTGCTTTTTCTATTCCTTCTACACTTTGACCAAATTCGTTGTGGTCTACTAGTATTACTTCTTGACCTTCTTCTACTTTTTCTATTAGGTCTTGTGCTTCAATTCCTAAGTAGTTTAGTATGTATTGTGTTTCTTTATTTACATTTCCTAAACGTACTGCCTTTCTGTTTTCATATCCCATTTTTTTGTCTAATATCTCTTTTACAAGACTTGAGCATATTGTGTCTGTGTCTGGGTTTTTGTGCCCAAATATTAAAACTTGATTTTCCATTTTCATTTCTCCTTTTTTTATTTTATAGTATATAATTTTTTCGTTCTATTATTATATTTATGCTAAATTCTTTTTATTTTTCTAATTAAATTGAATTTTTTATTTCTTCTAATTCTTCTTTTGTAAAATCATATTTTTTATTGCAAAAATGACAAATTATTTCTGCTTTTCCGTCTTCTTTTATAATGTTTTCTACTTCTGTTTTACCAAGTGTTGCTAAACCTTCTGCAATATGCTCTTTTGAACAATCACACTCATATACAGGTACTTTTTCATCTTCAATAACTTTTACATTTTCGTCACCAGTTACTTTTTTTGCTATTTCTAATAATGTTAGGTTTTCGTCTAACATCTTTGAAATTGCTCCTGCTTTGAATATTGCTTGCTCTACTTTTGAAATTTCTTCATCTGTTGCGTCTGGCATTGGAGTAATTAGGTATCCACCTGCTGCTTTTACTCCGTCTTTATTTACTAAAACACCTAGTGCAACTGCTGATTGTCTTTGTTCAGAATTCACAAAGTAATTGGTAAAATCGTCTGCTATTTCTCCTGATGTTAATGGCGATATTCCTATGTATGGGTCTTTTAGTCCGATATCTTTTATTACATTGATATACCCTTCCTGTCCAACAGCTCCACCTACATCTAGCTTTCCAAATTCATTTAATGGCAAGTCTACATATGGATTTGCTACATATCCTTTTACTTTTGGCTCGTTGCTTGCTGTTGTTAACATTGTGCCTATTTCGCCGTTTCCTTTTATTTGTATTGTTATTTTGTCTGTTTCGTTTTTCATTTCTTGTGCCATTATTGCTGTTATTGTTAGTAGCCTTCCAAATGATGCTGTTGCTAGTGGGCTTAAGTCGTGTGTGTTCCTTGCTTTTTCTACTAGGTCTGTTGTGTTTATGCATATTATTGATATTTTGTCATTGTGTGCTAGGAATTTTGTTATTTTGTCTTGCATCTTTTTCTCTCCTTTTGCTGATTTTCTGTTGTATATTATATAGCAAAAAGTTGCCTAAGTCAATGGTTCTGTTTTATATGACTTTTTTAATTAATTCTATAATTTCTTCATTTTCTATTTTTGTTATGGCAAAACATTTTTTGCCTAGGTCTTTTATTGATGCCCCTAGATGATACATCTCTTTATTGTCTATTAATATAAATCTATCATGAAATTTATCTGTTTTTCCTACTTTTAATATAGGATATTCTTTATTAAATTTTTGTATGTCAATGCTTTGTATATTACTTTTTGTAGATGTTAGTATTATAACTTCTACATTTTTCTGCTTTTTTGTTAACATTTTTAAAACGCTGTCATCTATATAATTATCAATTATTGTAATCTTTTTCTTTGCTTTTTTTATAATGTCAATTATTAAACTATACGCATCATATATTTGACCATTAAAAAATATTTTTTGTTTAACATTTTCTTCTTGTTGTAATTGATTAAATATCATATCAAATTTTTTATCGTGTTCTAATAGTTTATATTCCATATTTGTCAATCTTTCGAATACTTGTCCATTTAGCATTAGGAATTTTCTCATTTCGACGAATGCGTTCATTATATTTATGCTTACTTGTACTGCTATTTCGTTTCTTAGTAGTCCCGAAAGCATAGCTATACCTTGCTCAGTGAATACATATGGTGCATTTCTTCTGCCACCATAATTTGTTTTTGCTAAACTTGTGGTTGCAAATTGCAACTTCAAGTTTTCTATTTCTTCCGTTGTTAATTTAAAACAAAAATTTTCTGGAAATCTAGCTTTATTTCTTTTTACAGCTAAATTTATATATTTTGTTTCATAGTGATATAGCATTGCAACATCACTATCAAGCATAACTTGCTTTCCACGTATTGTATATATTAAATTTTTGATTTCTATATTTGATATTGTTTTTTGAATTTCTAAATCTTCTATTTTATTTTCCATATTTACACATCCTTTAAACTATATAGTATATAGTTTAAAACATTTGTTTGTGTTTGTCAAGTATTTTATTTAAATTTACTCGAGAAAAAAAGATGTGATTTCACATCTTTTCAATTTCCTTATGACTGTTTCTGAAACATATCTTTACCTTCTCCGCAAACAGGGCAAACCCACTCATCAGGCAAATCATCAAACTCAGTGCCAGGCTTAATTCCAGCCTTCTCATTACCATATTTAGGATTATAAATATATTTACACTCAACGCATTCAAACTTTTGCATATCAGAATGCTCTTCCTTAAAATTCTTATACCCTAAACTAATTGCAACAATTACCATTAGTAGGAAAGATAAAGCCTTCCAAATTCCGCTATCAAGCAATATCACTGCAAAAATTCCAAATGTTGCACTTATACCATATAAGATTAGAACAGCTTGTTTTTGCCCAAAACCTTTCGCAACTATTCTATGATGTAAATGTCCTTTATCTGCCTTGAATATAGCCTTTATTGATTTTCCTTTTATTAATCTTCTTATTATTGCCCACAAAGTATCAAATATAGGAAGTCCTAATACAATAAGCGGTAACACAATTACTGCTATTGTATAAGTTTTAGCTGCTCCTAGTATTGAAATAATAGAAAGCGAATATCCTAAGAAATTTGAGCCTGTATCTCCAATAAATGTCTTAGCTGGTGCAAAGTTAAATGGCCAAAAACCAACCAATGCTCCTGCCAATGATGCAACTAATATTATTGATATTAGTGGAGAACCATTTAATACAAATATAACTAATAGCGATACCGCTGATATTACTGATATTCCTGATGCTAGTCCATCTAAACCGTCTATTAAGTTTATTGCATTCGTTACCCCTACTATCCAAATAACTGTTATTATCATAGAAACAATTTCATTTGCTTGTGCGCTTCCAAAAAAGCTTATTTCTCCAATTCTTAATCCAAATGCCACAGTTACTATTGCTGCCAATAATTGTCCTGCTAATTTTGTTATTGGCTTTATTGGTTTTATGTCGTCAATTATACAAGTTATACTAAGTATAATAGTTCCTATCAGCATTCCCAACAATTTCATTCCATATTTGTCTGGTCCCCACAAGTTGATTGTGTTTTCCATGCTCATTACAATTATTAAATATATTACTGCCACTAAAAAACCTAAAATTACTGCTGGCCCACCAAATTTTGGCATAGCCTTTTTGTGCATTCTTCTTTCATCTTTTGGTACATCTACCGCTCCTATTTTATGTGCTATCTTTATCGTATATGGCGTTGCCATAAAAGCTACTATGAACGCTAGTAAAAATGCTATTGCTACATCTCCCCACATAGTAAGATGCCCTCCCTATTTCATATTTTTGTTTTCTAATTCTTTTATTAAATCTAATCTTTCTTGATGTCTTCCACCTTCAAAATTTGTTGCAAGCCACATTCTTAATATCAATATTGCTTCACTTGTTGTAACATCATCTGCGCCTATTGCTAAAATGTTGCTGTTATTGTGTAGTTTGGCATATTTTGCTGTATATTCGTTATGACATAATGCACATCTAATTCCTTTTAATTTATTTGCACATATTGACATTCCTATTCCTGAGCGACATATTAGTATTCCGCTTTCACATTCTTTTGCTTGTACTGATTTTGCAACTTTTTCTGCTATGTTTGGATAGTCTACTCTTTCTTCATTTTGACTTCCAAAATCCTTATAATCTATTTCCTTTTCTTCTAAATATCTCTTTAATTCTTCTTTTAATTTATAACCACCATGGTCACTTCCTATTGCTATCATAAGTACCTCCATTTTTATTATATATTTTTTACTATCTTGTCCTTTTCAAATATATCACAACTTGCCTAATATTACAATAATTTTACAAAAATTTTGTATTTTACTTGCAATTCACAGAAAAATATGGTAAAATTTAATATGTTATATAATGTATTAAGACTAAGAGGAGGTGCAAACCAGAATGCCAAATATTAAATCAGCTAAAAAAAGAGTTAAAGTAATCGAGAAAAAAACTTTAAGAAATAATATGATAAAATCAGGATATAAATCAGCTGTTAAAAAATTCGAAGAAGCTGTTAACGCAGGAAACGTAGAAGAAGCAAAAGTTCTATTTTCAGCAGCTACTAAAAAAATAGACCAAGCATGTAGCAAAGGTGTATTAGTTAAAAACACAGCAGCTAGAAAAAAATCTGCTTTATCAAAAAAATTAAACGCAGCAATCGCTTAAGCAAAAAAATAAAGATTATGCATAGTTTTTATTTAAGAAAAAAAGAATCGTACCAAAAGGGACGGTTCTTTTTAGCAATTTATTGCCATTGGGGACGGTCCTTTTTGGCAATTTATTGCCATTGGGGACGGTCCTTTTTGGCAATTTTTTTGCCACTAGGGACACTCCTTCCACCATTAATTTCCATTGTTTTTGTGTCGTTAAAATGTTAATATATTAATAGATATTATTTATGTAGAGGTGTATTATGTTTAAAAAGATAATGGAAAGCTACAAGGGTTTTGAAAAAATCACTTGTAAGATTTTAAAATCAGGCTTAACTTTTTGTTTAGCTTTGTGCATAATTTCTATTTTGATTTTACTTACATATAATTTAACTGGACATTCTCCAGTTTTATATAACATAGGGCTTTCTTTGTTTAAGCTTAGCTTGATTTTTGGAATTGAATTTATTATTTGTAGTTTTGTCAGTGACGGAATTAAAAAACAATTGATATAAATTTATATTTTAAAGCTACGGGGGCAATCTTAAAGGAATTTAAAGAAGTGTCCCACTGTCAGAACCATGCCAAAAAGGTCCGTCCCCATTGGCAGGAATCTGCCAAAAAGATCCGTCCCCGTTGGCAGGAGACTAAAAATTGCCAAAAAGGTCCGTCCCTTTTGGCAATTTAAATTTTATTTATTTAATTCTTCTAAGAATAGTTTGTTTAATATTTGTGGGTTTGCTTTTCCCTTAGTTTGTTTCATAGCTTGTCCAACTAAGAACCCTAAAGCTCTGTCTTTTCCAGCTTTGTAGTCTGCAATTGATTGTGGATTTGCTTCTAATATGTTTACAACTATTTCTTTTATTGCTCCTTCATCAGATATTTGTAGCCACCCTTTTTCTTTGATTATTTCTTCTGGGTCTCTTGGATTTTCAAATAATTCTACCAATACTTTTTTACCGATGCTAGAACTGATAATGCCTTTATCTATTAATATTACTAATTTTCCTAATTGATTGCTGTCAAATGGTATTTGGCTTGGCTCTAGTTCTGTTTCGTTTATTATTCTTGATATGTCTGAAATAATCCAGTTGTTTACTGCCTTTGGGTTGTTGCATACTTTTATTGATTTTTCGAATAGGTCTGATAGATATTTTGATGATGTTATGATGTTTGCGTCTTTTTCTGATAGTTTGTATTCTTCTAAATATCTTTGTTTTCTGCTTTCTGGTAATTCTGGCAATGTTTTTTTGATGTTTTCGATATATTCTTCTGAAAGTTTTATTGCTACTAAGTCTGGCTCAGGGAAATAACGGTAATCTTGTGCGTCTTCTTTATCTCTCATAGAAAATGTTTTTCCTGATACTTCGTCCCATCTTCTTGTTTCTTGAATTACTTTTTCTCCACTTTCTACAACATCTATTTGTCTTTCTATCTCGTATTCTATTGCTCTTATAATACTTCTAAAAGAGTTCATATTTTTCATTTCTGTACGTGTTCCAAGTTTTGGGTCTCCTTTTTTTCTAACAGATACGTTTACATCTGCTCTATATGAACCTTCTTGCATTTTACAGTCAGATACTTCGATATATTCTAGAATTGATTTTAATTTCTTCAAATATAATTCTACTTCTTCTACTGTTCTAAAATCTGGTCTTGATACTATCTCAATTAAAGGCACACCCGCCCTGTTTAAATCTACTAAGCTTCCACCATTAAGGTCATCGTGATTTAATTTTCCAGCATCTTCTTCTATATGAATTCTTTCTATTCCAATTGTTTTAAGTCCATTACTTGTTTCAAATTCTATTTTTCCGTTTTTACATAGTGGTTTATCAAATTGTGATATTTGATAAGATTTTGGTAAATCTGGGTAATAGTAATTTTTTCTATCATTTTTGCTGTTTCTTTCAATTTCGCAATTAGTTGCAAGCCCTGCTTTTACTGCATATTCTATTACTCTTTCATTTAGAACTGGTAATGTTCCTGGCATTGCCATACAAATTGGGCATACTTGTGTATTTGGTGCTGCTCCAAATTCAGTTGGGCATGAACAAAATATTTTTGTTTTTGTTGAAAGTTCTGCGTGAACTTCTAATCCCATTACTACTTCGTAATCTTCTCTTGCCATATTTTCATTTCCTTTTTCGTGTATTTAGGTTTTCTTTTTTAGGTCACCTATAAACCTATTTTTTGAATTCTGGTTTATAATTTTCTCTAAATTTGATTTTTTGTTCTAATGTATATGCTGCATTTAAAATTGTTTCTTCACAGAATTTGTTTCCAATTAATTGTACTCCAATTGGCATACCTTGGCTATCCACTCCGCATGGCACTGAGATTCCCGGTAAACCTGCGATATTTACAGATACAGTACATATGTCTGATAAATACATTTCTAGCGGATTTGAGCTTTTCGCTCCAATATCAAATGCTACTGTTGGTGATGTTGGAGTTAATATTACATCATATTTTTTAAACCCTTCATCGAATTTCTTCATAACTAATGTACGTACTTGTTGAGCTTTTTTGTAGTATGCATCATAATATCCTGATGACAATACATATGTTCCAAGGATAATTCTTCTTTTTACTTCTGAACCAAATCCTTCGCTTCTAGACTTTTTATATAGGTCTTTTAGGCTTGTAAATTCCTTTGCTCTGTGACCATAACGAATGCCGTCAAATCTTCCTAAGTTTGAACTTGCTTCTGCACACGCAACTATGTAATATGTTGCTAATGAATAGTTTGCAATATCTAATGAGAATTCTTCAATTTCTGCTCCCATTTCTTTGTAAGTTTCTATTGTTTTTTCTAATGCTGCTTTTACTTCTTCATTTATTCCGTCTCCAAAGAACTCTTTTGGAACTCCAATTTTTAGTCCTTTTACATCATTCTTTAAAGCTTTTGTATAATCTATCTTCTCTTTTTTGCTGCATGTTGTATCTTTTTCATCTGGACCTGCAATTAAATTTAATAACATTGCACTATCATAAACATCTTTTGTTATTGGCCCTATTTGGTCTAATGATGAGGCAAATGCTACTAGGCCATATCTTGAAACTAGTCCATATGTTGGTTTTAATCCTACAACTCCACAAAAACTAGCTGGCTGTCTAATTGACCCACCTGTGTCTGACCCTAACGCCCATGGCACCATTCCTGCTGCTACTGCTGCTGCTGAACCTCCCGAAGACCCCCCTGGTACTTTGTTTAAATTCCATGGATTTCTCGTCTTTTTGAAATATGAATATTCTGTTGAACCCCCCATGGCAAATTCGTCCATATTTAGTTTTCCTAAGTTTATGATGTTTTCGTTGTTTAATTTTTCAACAACTGTTGCGTCATATGGTGCAACAAAATTTTCTAGCATTTTTGAGCTACATGTTGTCTTTATCCCTTTTGTACACATATTGTCTTTTATTCCTATTGGTATTCCTGCAAAATCTCCTGTAATTTCTCCGCTTTCTTTTTTTGCTTGAATGTCATTTGCTTGTTTTTTTGCTTCTTCTACAAGTGTTGTTACAAATGCTTGTACATCTTTTTCTTTTTCTTCTATTCTATTTGCATATGCTTCTACTATTTGTTTCGTTGTTATTTCTTTATTTTTTAATTTTTCTTGTAGCTCGTGAACAGTTAATTCTATAATGTTCATCTATTTTCCTCCTTATATACTTTTGGCTATCATTTATTACTTATGATTTATTATTTAAAACTTTAACTTTTTGCTCTAATTTATTACTTTTGGTATTTTAAACATATTTTGTTCTTTTTCTTCTGCATTTTGTAATAAACTCTCTGTATCTTTAAATATTTTTACTTCGTCTTTTCTGAATATATTATGTGCTTCGTTTGAACCTATTGTGATATCTAATCCGTCTACATCTGCTTTGTTTACTATGTTTGCAAAGTTTAATATATCTTGTAAATTTAATAGGTATTTTTCAACTTCGTTTTCTTCGATTTCTAAACATGCTAAATTAGCAATGTGTAAAAGTTCTTCTTTACTTACTTGCATTTAATCATCTCCTACATTCTCTGTTATAACGCAATTTTTAGTTATTAAGCTAATTTCATCACGTCACTATTGTTCTATATTATATACTTTTTTTACCAAAAAAACAAGCCCTAATTGGCTTGTTTTCTCATTTTTATGGTTTTGTTGTTATAAACTATTTTAATTCAACAACTGCTCCAACTTCAGCAAATTTAGCTTTTAAATCTTCAGCTTCGTCTTTGCTTACTCCTTCTTTAACTGTTTTAGGAGCTCCGTCAACTAATTCTTTAGCTTCTTTTAATCCTAATCCTGTAGCATCTCTAACTACTTTGATAACTTTGATTTTTTGGTCACCAGCTGATGCTAATACAACATCAAATGATGATTTTTCTTCAGCTGCTGCTCCAGCTGCTCCAGCTGCTGCAGGTGCTGCTGCAGCTACTGCTGATACTCCATATTTTTCTTCAATTGCTTTTACTAAGTCATTTAATTCAACAACTGTTAAAGCGTCGATTTCTTCGATTAACTTTTCAATTTTTTCCATTTTATAAATCCTCCTTAAATTTTATGGTCTATATTTTAATTTATTTTTCTTGACCTTTAGTGATATAAGTTCACTACTCTTATTTTAGCATTTATAGAGTTGCCTTCTCTTATTTGGCTTTTTCTAATTCAGCCTTATATTATTATTCAGCTTCTGTTGCTGCTGGTTCTTCAGCTTTAGCTTCTTCTGCTGGTGCTGGTTCTTCTGCAGCTACTGCAACAGTAACTTTTTCTCCAGCTTCTTCTTTTTGTTTTTTAACTTCATTTAATGCAACTGCAACTTTTGAAATATTTGCAAGTAAAGCTCCAGCAAGCATAGATAGTAAAGCTTCTCTTGAAGGTAGTTTTGCAAGTGTAATAATTTCTTCTGCTGTCATTACTTTTCCTTCTATAACTCCACCTTTAATTTTGTAGAATTCGTTATCTTTACCAAATTTGTAAATTATTTTAGAAGCTTCTAAGTAATCTTCATCACTCATTATTACAGCTGTTGGTCCTACTAAAGTTTCTTCCAATCCTTCTATTCCTGCTTCTTGTAATGCTCTTCTTGTAATATTATTCTTTATAACGTTACATGTAGCGTTTACTCCTCTTAAATCTCTTCTTAGTTGTGTATCATCAGTTACATTAATTCCTCTGTAATCTGTTAAAAGTACTAATTTAGCATTTTTGATTTTTTCTGCTAATTTTGTTACTTCTTCTTTCTTTTGATTTAGTATTTTCTCATTTGCCATTTATTTTCACCTCCTATGATTTTATATAAATAAAATAAATAACACTCTTTAGTTTCCTACCCAAGGTTACTAATAGAGTGTTAGTTCTCTTTTTTGTTACCTCGGTAGGACTTAAATTTTTGCCTACTGTCTTTGGCTTATATTCAATTTACATAGCATTAATTTAGCTAATACGCTACTTTATCTACTATTATCTATTATTTTTGGTTAATAAATACGCTTGGTCCCATTGATGGTGCTATTGCAACACTTTTTACATATTGACCTTTTGCTGCTGCTGGTTTTGCTTTTATAATAGCATTCATTATTACTTCATAGTTTTCTAATAATTTTTCAGCACCAAATGAAACTTTTCCAAATCCTAAGTGAATGATATTGTTTTTATCTAATCTGTATTCAACTTTACCAGATTTAATTTCACTTATTGCTTTTGTTACGTCCATTGTAACTGTTCCTGATTTAGGGTTTGGCATTAAACCTTTTGGTCCTAATACTTTACCTAATCTACCTACAACACCCATCATATCTGGAGTTGCAACAACTACATCATAATCAAACCATCCATCGTTTTGGATTTTTGGTATTAATTCTTCTGCTCCTACGAAGTCTGCTCCTGCTTTTTCAGCTTCTTCAGCTTTTGGTCCTTTTGCAAAAACTAAAACTTTTTGTGTTTTACCTGTACCATTTGGAAGTACTACTGTACCTCTAACTTGTTGATCAGCATGTTTTGAATCAACACCTAATTTAACGTGTAATTCAACAGTTTGATCAAATTTTGGTTGTGGCATTTTTTCAATTATTTCTAAAGCTTCTTTAGCTTCATATTCTTTTGTTTTGTCAATTAATTTTGCACTTTCTGCATATCTTTTAGACATTTTCATTTTTTTACCTCCCTTGGTTCTAACGAGCCTTAGCTCTCCCATTTTTCTTATTTATTAAATTGTTTTTTAGTCTACTACAACTACACCCATAGCTCTAGCAGTTCCTTCAACCATACTCATAGCTGTTTCTATTGATGCAGCATTTAAGTCTGGCATTTTTTGTTCAGCAATTTCTTTAACTTGTGCTTTTGTTATATTAGCAACTTTTTCTTTGTTTGGTTTTCCTGAACCTTTTTGAATTTTAATTGCTTTTTTGATTAATACTGCAACTGGTGGAACTTTTGTAATAAATTCAAAAGATTTATCTTTATATACTGTTATAACAACTGGTATAATCATTCCTGGTTGGTTTGCAGTTCTATCATTAAATTCTTTAACAAATTGCATAATGTTAACACCACTTGAACCTAAAGCTGGACCTACTGGTGGAGCTGGTGATGCTTTCCCTGCTTCTATTTGTAATTTAATAATATTTGAAATTTCTTTTTCTGCCATTTTGGTGGCACCTCCCTTTTTGTTTTTACTATATTATTTGATTTTTTGTACTTGTGAAAATTCTAATTCTACTGGTGTTTCTCTTCCAAACATAGATACTAGAACTTTAACTTTGTGTTTTTCTGTATTTATTTCTTGTACAGTTCCTACAAAGCCTTCAAATGGACCATTCATAATATTTACTTGTTCATTTACTTCGTAGTCCACATTTATTGGAACATCATCAAATCCCATATTTCTAATTTCTTCTTCAGTTAATGGTATTGGGTCTGTTCCTGATCCTACAAATCCAGTAACACCTCTTGTATTTCTTACTATGTACCAAGATTCTTCTGTTACTATCATTTTAATTAGTACATATCCTGGGAAAACTTTTTTTAAGTTTGTTTTTCTTTTTCCGTCTTTTATTTCTATTTGTTCTTCCATTGGTACTATTATGTCAAAGAAGAAGTCTTCTAGTTCTCTGTTCTTTATTGTTTTTTCTAAGTCTGTTTTTACTTTGTTTTCGTAACCTGAGTATGTATGTACTACATACCATCTAGCTACCATATCATAATCTTTTTGAGACATACTTAAATAGCCTCCTCTTTTTTATTTTATTTGTTTTGTATTTTATTCAGCTACTGTGTTTTCAGATTCTGTTGCAGTATTTTCTGTTGGTTGTTCTTCTGGTGTTACTTCTGTATTTGTTTCTTCTTCAACTACAGCATTTTCATCATTATTTGTTTCTGTGCTTTCTGTATTGTTCTCTTCGTTTGAAGATTCTTGCATTGTTGATACTGCTTCTTTTATTTTGTTTACTCCATATTTGTTTACACTTTCAAACGCTAAATCTAATACAAATACTATTGCAGCTGTTATTAATACTATTGTTACAACTGCTACTGTGTTATTTACTAGTTGTTTTGGTGTTGGCCAAATTACCTTTTTTAACTCAGCTTTAAAGTCTTTTGAAAAACTTTTTTTGTTTTTGCTAACTTCTTTTTTGTTTGCTTTTGCTTCTTTCTTAGCCATTTTATTTCCTCCTTAAAATAGCTTATTTACTATTTAGTTTCTTTGTGTGTTGTACGTTTTTTGCAGAATTTACAATACTTTACAATCTCTAATCTGTCTGTATTGTTTCTCTTGTTTTTTGAAGTCATGTAATTTCTTCTTTTACATTCTGTACATTCTAATGTTATATTTTCTCTTGGTCCTTTTGCTGCCATTTGAATACACCTCCGTATTTTTTAACCTTTTACTTTTTTGAAACGATGTGATCGTATGTCCGTAATTACATACGCTTTAATATTTTACCACTTATTTCCGCCTGTGTCAATGGATTTTTGAACTTTTTTTGCATTTTTAGGTCAAATTTTTATGATATTTATTCTTCTAAGTTTATACTAAAAATTTATCATTCTTCGCTTTATGTTGACTTTATTGTTTTTTGGGTGTATAATTATTACATTAGAACATTCTATGTTTTAATAAGGAGGATAAATTTATATGCTTAAAATGCCAAATTGTACATTGACACCTACACGGGAAAAATATCACTTTGACAGTGGTAAAAGCTTAAAGTCTTCTTACACTATTATGAATTCCTATGATCATTCTAATTATATTGGGCTGCGAACTATCATGGCTACTCGTTTTATACATGGCACAATTGATTCTGCAACCAGAGAAGAAATCATTGAAATTCCAATTGTTTCAAAGAATGTTGAGAACGACAATGATTGTACTAAATGTGTTCTTAAGATACTTTTAGATTATTTTGGTTTTTACCATTCTATTGAAGACATTGCCTTTCAGTTAACAATTAAAGGTTACAATATGTCATATGACGGTTCTGCCAAAATTGATGGTTCAATACTTGCCATTGACTACATTATCAATTATATTGCTGCTCAGCCTAATTCTTCTAAAAATATTAGAATTAGCAATTTTGATCAGATTCTTGATAACTTGAAAAATGGTATTATTGTTCCGATGAGAGTAGAAGATTCCATCTATTATAGAGATTCTTCTCGAATTGGTGGGCATTATGTAATTTTATTTGCATTAATTGAAGGTCAAGCATTAGTTATTGATAGTAGAGTTCCTAGTGGTGTAATGGCTTTAAGTACTCAGGATCTGTTTAATTCAATGTTAGCAAATGAAGACGCAATTTGTGTATGGGATTTAACACCTTGCTATTGTGAATAGCACTCCTAAAAGATGGAACTTATATTAAGTTCCATCTTTTTATTTTATATATAATTTCTATTTGTTTCTATTTTTTCTGTTCCTATTATTCTTCTTTTTTTGTACTGAAAATCCAAATCTACCGATTTTCTTACCTAAAGAATAATAATGACCATTTGAATATGCTATTAAATCACATTTCGATATATCAAATGCTCCTTTTTCATTTATATATTTTTCATCTGCATTTATTGCTAAAACTTCTGCTACAAACATATGGTGTGAGCCTAATTCCCTTATTTCTTTTACCTTACATTCTATTGATACTGGGCTTTCTTCTATCATTGGACATTTTACAAAGTTTGCTTTTTGCTTGTGTAAATTCATCTCTTTAAATTTGTCTACCTTAGCTCCTGTTTTTACTCCACACCAGTCTGTTGCTCTTGCTAATTTTTGATTTGTTAGATTTATTACAAATTCTCCTTGCTCTTTTATCATATTGTATGAGTGCCTTGTTGGTCTTACTGATATATATACCATTGCAGGGTCTGTATTAATTATTCCTGTCCATGCTACTGTTATTATGTTTGATTTTTCCATAGCTCCACAACTTACCATTACTGCTGGTAATGGATATAAAAATGTTCCTGGTTTCCACATTACTTTTTTGCTCATTTCTTTACCTCTAAACTTTCCATTTAACTTTCTATTTAATAAATTTTATTCTGCATTTGTATTTTACTATTGTATTTTATCATATTTATTATAAATTTCAAATATATCAAAATAAAAAATAGACTACAATTCAATAGTGCTATTAAACTCTAGTCTATCTTTTTAAAAATAAAAAAAATCTAGCAACAACCTATCTTTCCAGCAGGGTAACCCGCAAGTATTTTCGGCACATTTAGGCTTGACTTCTGTGTTCGGAATGGGAACAGGTATTACCCCAAATGTCATCGTCACTAGAAAATTATAGTGTTTAGCACACTCAAAAATACATAGATGAAATTATTGGTCGTTTTAGAATTTCTTT
>CATGLK010000001.1 GCA_949538735.1 uncultured Clostridia bacterium | reverse complement strand
CTTGTCCACTTTGCGTATAATGTGGCATTTGCGCTATATTTTTGTTGATTTTATAAATATTTACAAATGAATTACAAAATCAAAATTAAATGCTAATAAGCATTGAAAAAAAGCAAAAAATAGTGTAAAATAAAGCAGATAAAAGAAAGGCGAGTGATAAAATGAAAGTAATACTAAAAGCAGACATAAAAGGAGTAGGAAAAAAAGACCAAATAATAAACGCATCAGACGGATATGCAAGAAACTTCTTACTACCAAAAAACCTAGCAGTAGAAGCAAATAATGACAACATGACAAAACTAAAATCAAAACAAGACGCAAATGCATATAAAAAATCACAAGAAAAAGAAGAAGCCAAAAAAACTGCAGAAAAACTATCAAAAATTCAACTAAAAATACCAGTAAAAGCAGGAGAGAACGGAAAAATATTTGGCGGAGTATCTGCAAAAGAAATTGCAGAACAGCTAAAAGCGAATTATAAAATAGAAGTTGATAAAAAGAAAATAGATTTAAAGGAAACAATAAAAACCTTAGGAGCTAGAACTGTCACAATCAAATTATATGAAGGTGTTATAGGAGAACTAAAGATAGATATAATAAGTAAATAAATACCCATTATATATGGCGATGTTTTTAAAATTGAAGGGAGAAAAAAATGGAATTAGGAAAAGTACCACCACACGATTTAGAAGCAGAACAAGCAATCATTGGAAGTATGCTAACAGATAAAGATGCTGTTATATCTGCAATAGAAGTACTAAGAGAAGAAGATTTTTATAGACAAGATAATAAAGCAATATTTGAAGCAATATTCAATTTATATAATAGAGCAGAGCCAATAGACATCATAACAGTAAAATCAGAACTAGAAACAATGGGAAAATTCGAACAAGTAGGGGGATTAGAATACCTAGCAGAATTACCAGAAAAAGTTCCAACAACAGCAAATGCAGCCAAATACATAAAAATAGTCGAAGAAAAATCAACATTAAGAAGACTAATAAAAACAGCAAATGAAATAATAGAACTAGGATATGACCCACTACAAGATGTAGAAGATATAATGGAAGGTGCAGAAAAAAGAATTTTTAACATAATGCAAGAAAAAAATCAAAAAGGATATGCACCTATAAAAGACGTTTTAGTAGAAAGCTTTACAAAGCTAGAAGAACTATATAACAGAAAACAACACATCACAGGAGTTCCATCAGGATTTTCAGAATTAGATTACAGAACAGCAGGTTTCCATGGTTCAGAACTAATACTAATTGCCGCAAGACCTGCAATGGGAAAAACAGCATTTGCACTTAATATAGCAGTAAATGCAGCAGTAAGAGCAAACACCCCAGTAGCAGTATTCAGCTTAGAAATGTCAAAAGACCAATTAGTAAACAGAATAATGTGTAGCGAGGCAATGGTAGATAGCAACAAAGTAAGAACAGGAAAACTAGAGGAAAACGACTGGACAAAACTTGCAGAATCCATAGGACCGCTATCAGAAGCAAACATATTTATAGACGACACACCAGGAATAAACATAACAGAAATTAGAGCAAAATGCAGAAAACTAAAACTAGAAAAAAACATAGGAATGGTAGTAATAGACTATTTACAACTAATACAAGGAAGTAGTAAACGCGCGTCAGGAAGTCGTGAACAAGAAATATCAGAAATAAGTAGGTCACTAAAAATACTTGCAAAAGAGCTAGACGTACCAGTAATAGCACTATCACAGCTATCAAGAGCGGCAGAACAAAGACCAGACCATAGACCAATGCTATCAGACTTGAGAGAATCAGGAGCAATAGAACAAGACGCCGACATAGTAATGTTCCTATATAGAGACGACTACTATAACAAAGAAAGCGAGAAAAAAGACATAGCAGAAGTAATACTTGCAAAACATAGGGGCGGATCAACAGGAACAGTAGAACTGCTATGGCTAGGCAGTTACACAAAATTTGTCAACCTAGAAAGAAGGTATGATGACTAAAAATTGCCACTGGGGACGGACCTTTTTGGCAATAAATTGCCATTAGGGACACTCCTTAAGCTAGGCATTTTAAATACAGGGGATAAAAGAATGGATACATAATATGTTTTTTGTAGGGAGAAACATAGTAAAGGGGCAAAAATTTATAACAAAAAGGAGAGATTTATTATGAGTAGAACTACAAGAAATAATATGAAGGATTCATCTTTTTTTCATATTATCACACAAGGAATTAACAAAGAAAAGATATTTGATACAGATGAGAACAAGGAAAGATATTTAAAATTGATTTATAGAAACAATGAAGGAATAGACATTATAGCATATTGCATTATGAGTAACCATGCCCATATATTGGTGAAAATAGATAGTATTGATAATATGCAACAATGGATGAAAAAGGTAAATACAGGTTATGCTATGTATTACAACAAAAGAAATGATAGAGTTGGATATGTTTTCAGAGACCGCTATAAGTCTCAGGTTATAAGAAATGAAAAACATTTATATACATGTATAGATTATATTCACGAAAATCCTGTAAAAGCTCATATTTGTGGCAAAAAGGAAGAATATGATTTTTCTAGTTATATTTCGAAATATAAGGGGAATCAAAATGAAGTAAAAATGCAAATAGCTCAAATGTTCAATAATATCGAAGAAAATTCCAAAAAAGAGAAATTTGAGTTTATAGAAAGTGAAGAAGAGAGTAAAGAAGAAAACTGTCAAAATATTATCAACGATTTTTTAAATGAAAAAGGAATATATGTTGAACAATTAATTAAGAGAGAAAAAATTCTAATAGAATTAATTAAAATTTTAAAATTTCAAAATAATATATCATATAGGATAATGGAAAAGATTTTAGGAATAAGTAGAGAAAAATTGAGATTGCTAAGTAAACGTTAAGTTCATTGAGTAAGTAATGGAAGGGAAATTAAAAAATGAGACAGGAAAATAGTTTAGAAGAAAAGGTTTTAAAAACCATACAAAAATCTAATTTAATAGAAGAAGGCGATAAGATAGTTTTAGGAGTATCAGGTGGACCAGACTCAATGTGCATGTTAAATGCACTAATTAATATATATAAAAATTGCCAAAAAGGACCGTCCCTAGTGGCAAAAAATTGCCAAAAAGGTCCGTCCCCAGTGGCAATAATAGTTGCGCATGTAAATCATATGATTAGGGAAGAGGCGACAGATGATGAGAACTATGTTAGGGCGTTTTGTGCTGAAAAAAATATAGATTTTTATTCAAAGAGTATAGATATTCAAAAAATTGCCAATAATAGTAAAATAGGAGTGGAAGAGGCAGGAAGAAATGCAAGATATGAGTTTTTTGATGAGATTCTAAGGCAGACTGGTGCTAATAAGATTGCGATAGCTCACAATAAGAATGATAAAGTTGAGACTATGATTATGAATGCGATGCGTGGGTCAGGTATTTCAGGGTTAAAGGGGATTGAAGCTAAAAGGGGCAAATATATTAGACCTTTAATTGATTGTGAAAGAAGTGAAATCGAAGAGTATTGTGAGCGATATAAGCTTAATCCTAGAATTGACAAGACTAATTTTGAAAATGATTATACTAGAAATAAAATAAGAAATATAGTTATTCCATATATCAAAAAAGAATTTAATCCAAATATAATTGAGACATTAAATAGGTTATCAGAACTTGTTTTTGAAGAAGAAGAGTATATAGATAAACAAGTGGCAAAAGCCTACGGCGATTTGGTTTTGGAAGAAAATAGTAATCAAATTGTACTAGATTTGAGAAAATTTAATTGCCAAGAAAAAGTCATAAAATCAAGACTTGTGTTATATAATATAACAAGGCTTTTTGGAACTTCAAAAGGAATTGAGAAAATACATATAGAAGATATCATAAAACTTTGTGGAAATAACGTAGGAAATAAATATTTAACTCCAAATAAAAAAATAAAAGTGCTAGTAAAAAATCATAAAATTTATTTTACAAAGCAAATATAAGTAGCCGTAGCAAGTGCTGTTAGGACACGCATTTGTCACAAAAAAGACACATAAAAATTGTTTACAAACTGAAACTTATGTGTTATAAATTCAAATGAAAATGAAAGAAAGCAAAAGAAAACATAAGGAGGAATTATTTTGAAAAATGGAATTAAAACATTAGCAATGTGGCTAATAATAGGAGTTATATTTTTAGTGTTATTGACAACAATAGTTGAAAATAGTGATTCAAAATTGAAGTATTCAGAATTAGTTTCAGAAATAAATGCGTCAAATGTGGAGGCAATACAAGTTGAAGCAAATGGGAAAACTGCAACAGTAACATTAAAAGATGATAAAATAAAGAAAGAAGTTAATATACCAAATATTGAAAGCTTTATGGCATATACAGAAGACTACCTAAAAGAAGGGGCTTTCACATTAGAAGAAAAATCAGAATCAATATTTGTAACAGTAATTAGTTTATTAACACCATTTGGATTATTAATAATATTCTTCATATTCTGGTTCTTTATGATGGGTGGAGTAGCAGGAAATGGCGCACCAGGTGGAAAAAATGTGGCATTTGGAAAAAGTAAAGCAAGAATGATGACACCAGCAGAAAAGAATAGAATTACATTTGAAGATGTTGCAGGTGTAGATGAAGAAAAAGAAGAATTAGAAGAAATTGTACAATTCTTAAAAAATCCAAAGAAATTTACAGATATGGGAGCAAGAATACCAAAAGGAGTATTACTTGTAGGACAACCAGGAACAGGTAAAACACTACTTGCAAAAGCAGTAGCAGGAGAAGCAGGAGTACCATTTTTTATAATAAGTGGATCTGATTTCGTAGAAATGTTCGTAGGTGTCGGAGCTTCAAGAGTTAGAGACTTATTTGATCAGGCTAAGAAAAACGCGCCATGTATCATATTCATAGACGAAATTGACGCAGTAGGACGTCAAAGAGGTGCAGGACTTGGCGGTGGACATGATGAAAGAGAACAAACATTAAATCAATTGTTAGTAGAAATGGACGGTTTTGCAGAAAACGAAGGAGTTATCGTATTAGCTGCAACAAACAGACCAGATGTATTAGATAAAGCATTATTAAGAGCAGGAAGATTTGACAGACAAATAGTAGTAGGATTACCAGATGTAAAAGCAAGAGAGCAAATCTTAGAAGTTCATTCAAGAAAGAAAAGATTTGCAGATGATGTTGACCTAAAAGTAATAGCAAAAAACACATCAGGATTTGCAGGAGCAGACCTTGAAAATGTGCTAAATGAAGCGGCACTTTTAGCAGCAAGAAGAAATATGAATGAAATTGGAATGAAAGAAATAGAAGATGCCATGGTAAAAGTAACTATGGGACCAGAAAAGAAAACAAGAGTAAGAAGCGAAAAAGAAAATAGACTAGTAGCATACCACGAAGCAGGTCATGCAGTAGTAAGCCACTACTTAGAAACACAAGACCCAGTACATCAAATATCAATAGTACCAAGGGGAATGGCTGGCGGATATACAATGTATAGACCAACAGAAGACAAATCATTTATGTCAAAAACAGAAATGGAAGAAAATATAGTATCATTATTAGGCGGAAGAGTTGCAGAAGCGCTAATATTAAACGATATTTCAACAGGAGCAAGCAACGACATCGAAAGAGCAACAAAAATAGCAAGAAGTATGGTAACAAAATACGGAATGAGCGAAAGAATTGGAGCATTAATGCTAGGTTCAGCTAATGAAGAAGTATTTATCGGAAGAGATTTTGCTCAAACTAAAGAATACTCAGAAGAAACAGCAGCCATAATTGACGAAGAAACAAAGAGAATAGTTGATACAGGCTATAACAGAGCAAAACAAATATTATCAGACAATATTGAAAAACTACACCAAGTAGCTGGAATATTGCTTGAAAAGGAAAAAATCGAAGCAGACGAATTTGAAGCGATTTTTGGAAATTAAAACTTTTTGGGACAGGGCAAAAAAGTTTTGCTCGCGGACGTTTTGGGACAGGCCAAAAAAGTTTCGTTCGCAGACATTTTGGGACAGGGCAAAAAAGTTTAGACTTTTAACCCTGTCCTATTGATATTCTTGTCTTTTTGATATAAAATAAAAACATAAACAAAAGAGATAATAAATAAAGAGGTAGAAAATGAAAAATTATTATGAAATACTAGAAGTAAGCCCAAAAGCTTCAAATGAAATAATTGAAAATGCATATAAACTACTACAAAACAAGTATCAGCCAGACCAATACATTGGTGAAGAAAAAGCAGAAGTAGAAAACAAATTAAGAGATATAAACGAAGCATATAAGATATTAACAGATAGCTTTTTAAGAGAGCAATATAATGCAGAATTAGAAAGAGAACAAGCAAACAATAAAAAAAGATATGCACAATCAGAAGTTGAAAAGCCAAAAAAACAACGAGAAGTAAGACAAAAAGCAAGACGACAAGTAAAACAAAATGTAATACAGGAAGAAGTACAAGAAGAACAACAAATTCCAGCAGTTGGTAGCTTTGGAGCTATTGTTAATATAGTAAAAAATCTTTTTAGAAGAAGAGATAGAGAAAAATTCGATATTAGAAAAATAAAACGTGAGGACTACATTGCAGCAGGATTAACGGCAGTTATCATTATAACATTAGGTGTTATACTATGGTTTATTCCTGCAACACAAGGATTTATAAGAAGTTTAGTACCATTTTAAAATTTACTATTGACAAGTTATGCCAAGTTAATGTATAATATAGACTGTTATAAGGGTAATCCCACATACATATTTGTATGAGCCGGAAGGAGGGGAATAAAATGTCAGAAATAAAAGTTAATAATGGTAATATAGAAGATGCTTTAAAAAGATTTAAAAGACAATGCGCAAGAAACGGAGTTCTACAAGAAGTTCGTAAAAGAGAGCATTATGAAAAACCTAGTGTAAGGAGAAAGAAAAAATCAGAAGCAGCAAGAAAAAGAAAATTTAACTAAACAAAGTAAATAAATTGGAAGTAAAAGGGGAGAAGTATGCCACCTAGACTTCCAATTTTTATGTCTAAAATCACCAAGGAGTGTCCCCTTTGGCAAAAAATTGCCAACAGGGACGGAGGTAAATGGCAATAAATTGCCAAAAAGGACCGTCCCCAATGGCAATTTGGTTGGCATAAAATTGATAAAATTGGAAATACTATGGAAAAGAGAAGGAGGAGAGATAATGCAATATAATGAGCAAGAGTTAAAGAAGGGAATAAAATTGCATACAATTAAAACAGATAAGTTTAAGACTAATTTGATAGCTGTGTTTTTAACAGCAAAGTTAAATAGAGAGAATGTGACTAAAAATGCACTGATATCAACATTATTGAGACGTGGAAGTAAAACTATGGATACACAAGAAGCTATAAGTAAGCAAATGGAAGAGATGTATGGTGCGAGCTTTGATTGTGGTCTAGATAAAACGGGAGATAATCAAGTTATCAAATTTTATATTGAGACTATAAACGATAACTTTATTCCACAACAAGGGGAAGAGTTGTTGAAAACTAGTATTGAAAATATACTTGAAATAGCGTTTAATCCATATATAGAGAATGGTGGATTTAAACAAGAGTATCTTGATCAAGAAATGAATAACATAAAACAGAGAATTGATGGCAAGATAGATAATAAGGCGAGGTTTGCTGTTGATAGATGTATTGAGGAGATGTATAAGGACAAGCCATTTGGATTGTTTAAATTTGGATATAAAGAGGATTTAGACCAAATTAATGCAGTGGACCTATATAATTACTATAAACAATTAATAAATACCTGTAAAATTGATATATTTGTTTCTGGTATTATAAATGACGATACTAAAACTATAATAGAGCAAAATGAGAATATTCAGAATTTACAAGAAAGAGAGCCTGATTATGTTGTGCCTAAAATTGAGGCGAAAGAGCCTAAACAAGAGGATGTTGTAACAGAGTCGATGGATGTAACGCAAGGAAAGTTAATTTTAGGGTTAGATGTTGAGTTAGATGATGATGAACAAAAATATACTACACTTATTTATAATAGTTTATTAGGTGGAGATGCTAATTCTAAAATGTTCCAAAATGTTAGAGAAAAAGCTCACTTGGCATATGTTGCAAGTTCAAGTTATTTAAGGTATAAAAACAATATATTTGTAAATTGCGGAATAGAAATTTCGAATTATGAAAAAGCATTAGAATTAATCAGACAGCAAATTGAAGATATGAAAAAAGGTGATTTTACAGATGAAGAGCTAGAAAACAGCAAACAAGGAGTTATAGCAAGTATAAATACAATATATGATGAGCAAGATACACAAATAATGTATTATTTTGGGCAAGAGCTAACAAAGGCAAAAACTACATTAGAGCAATACAGCGAGAAAGTCCAAAATGTGACAAGACAGGGTGTTATAGATATTGCAAATAAAGTAAATGTAAACACAATTTATTTTTTAAGAGACTAAAAGAAAGGAGAGATTATAGCGGTAAATTAAAGTAAAACTGCTATACAGAAAAATATGCAAGTTATTGAAAATTTAAAAGTTAAGGAGAAATTATATATTGAAAAGCTAGAAAATGGCTTAACAGTAATGATTATACCTAAAACAGGAATTCAAAAGAAATACATCATTTGGGGAACAAATTATGGTTCAAATGATAGTGAATTTGTAGTGCCAGGAGAAGAACAAATTACAAAAGTGCCAAATGGTGTAGCTCATTTCTTAGAACATAAATTATTTGAACAAGAAAATGGGACAAACAGCTTAGACACGCTAACAGCGCTGGGAGTAAATGCAAACGCATATACAACAAATGACCACACAGCATATTTATATGAATGTACAGACAACTTCTACGAAGCATTAGATGAATTTATGGACTATGTTCAACATCCATATTTTACTGACGAAAATGTGGAAAAGGAAAAAGGGATAATTGGACAAGAAATAATGATGTATGATGATTATCCAGACTGGCGAGTATATTTAAACACAATGCAAGCAATGTATCATAATAATCCAATAAAAATCGACATAACAGGAACAATAGAGACAATTAGCAAAATAGACAAAGAGATTTTATATAAATGTTACAACACATTTTATAATCCAGCAAATATGGCATTAGTAGTCGCAGGGGATTTCAAGCCAGAGGAAATAGTAGAAGAAATCAAAAAAAGACTTGTAGACAAAAAAAGCTCTGCAAGTATAAAAAGAATTTATCCAGAAGAGCCAGAAAGCATTGTGCAAGAAAAGATAGAACAGAAATTAGAAGTAAGCC
Source organism: uncultured Clostridia bacterium (assembly GCA_949538735.1). Lineage (GTDB taxonomy): Bacteria > Bacillota > Clostridia > TANB77 > CAG-508 > CAG-269. The sequence goes on along the minus strand of CATGLK010000001.1, from coordinate 197,719 downwards.
AACCACTTTATACAATAGGAATTAAAGAAGTAAAAGAAAAAAACGCAATAGAAAGCAAAAATGAAGCAGTAAGAAAATGTATAGCAATGGAAATACTTCTAACACTGCTATTTGGAAGAAGTTCAGAATTATACCAAGAACTATACAAAGAAGGAATTCTATTTGGAGCGCCAAGCCTAGACTATGAATATGGAAAAAACTATGCACATGTACTAATTACTGGGCAATCACCAAACCCTGAAAAGCTATATGAAAGATTTAGACAAGAAGTAAGAAAATTCAAACAAAATGGAATAAACGAAAATGACTTTGAGAGAATAAAAAAGACAATTTATGGTAGATATGTCAAAGAATACAACGATGTTCAAGATATTGCAAGAATGTTTTTAGCAGATTATTTTAAGGGAATAAATAGTTTTGACTATTTAGAAGAAATTGACGGAGTAAATGTAGAATATTTGAACCAAGTGTTAAATTTTGTTTTTAAAGAAGATAAAATGGTGATTTCTATTGTGAAAAATTAAAATAAAATGTATAAAAATGGTTTTATAAAAAATGTAAGAAAAACGGTAAAAGTTTGGAAAAGAAAACAATACCGTTTTTTACTGTTTTTATATGTCGAAAAAGGTCGAATAAACACGCACGAAAGTTGCTAAAAACCCTTGAAAATACTTGACTACGGGGGAATTATGTGTTAATTTATAAATGTACAAAAGATAATTAACAAAAAAGGAGAGATTAAAATGTTAAATGATGAAATTTGTAAATTAAGAGATAAATTAAATAAAAGTATAGAACAGGGTGACGATTATAGTGTCACATATAAATTGAGCGTTGAATTGGATGAATTAATAGCGAAATATTATAAAAAATCGAAAAAGAAAGATTGAAACTTTTTGGGACAGTCTAAAAAAGTTTCGGTTTTGGATTTTCTGGGACAGGCCAAAAAAGTTTCGGTTTTGGATTTTTTGGGACAGGTCAAAAAAGTTTTGTGTTTAGACTTTTTTTGCCTGTCCCAAAAAGTTTTTCAAATTGTGTACTTGAAAGAATTGGAAAAATATAATATAATATCAAAGATAAAAATAGCATCGTTTATAATTAGACGGAGCTTGCAAAATTAAAAGGTGTGACCAGAATGGAAACAATAATATTAAAATTTGGAGGGAGTTCTGTAGCAGACAATATACGATTAAACATTGTCGCAGAAAAAATAATAAGTTTGAAAAGTCAAGTGAAAAACGTGGTAGCAGTAGTATCGGCACAAGGTAAAACGACAGATAGGCTAATAAAAGAAGCACAAGAGCTATCAGCGATACCACAAGAAAGAGAAGTAGATATGCTGCTATCTACTGGGGAACAAATAACAGCAGCAAAATTAAGTATATTACTAAATAGAAAAGGGCAAAAAGCAATATCACTAACAGGGTGGCAAGCAGGAATTAGAACAAGTAATATACACAAAAGTGCAAAAATTGAAGAAATCAACACAACAAGGATTGAAAAAGAATTGTCACAAGGAAATGTTGTAATAATAGCAGGATTTCAAGGACTTGACGAAACACAAGACATAACAACATTAGGGAGAGGCGGTTCAGACACAACAGCAGTAGCTTTACAGGCTGCATTAAAAGCGGATAGATGTTACATATTTTCAGATGTAGACGGAATCTACTCAGCTGACCCAAATATGATAACAGTGGCAAAAAGATTGGACGAAATATCATTTGATGAAATGCAAGAAATTGCAGATGCAGGGGCAAAAGTATTACATAATAGATGTATACAGATAGGAAAAAAATTTGATTGCGACATCATAGCGAAATCAACATTTGCAGAAACAGGCGAAACAAAGGTATGTCAGGCAATTGAAAGCGCGGAAGTAAAAAGTATTGTTAAAAACGAAAAGTTAATCGAAATCGAAATGGTAAAAGATACCGAAATAAGCAATTTAGAGTTTTTAAATATATATCAGACATTACTTACTCAAAATGTAATTTTAGAAAATTGCAAAAAAGAAGATATCAACACAATAAGTTTTAGAATTCCAAAAGTAGAGCAGAACAAAGTACACAAGATATTAGAAAGTGAATATCCTGAATATAATACGAAACAAAGGAATATCGTAAAATTAACAATTGTAGGTTATGGCATTACGCAAGATAATACAGTGTTAAATCAGGTAGTTGGAATTTTAAGGAAATATAATCTTAAAATTGAAGATATAAATTTAACACAAGCTAAAATTGAAATTTTAGTAAACAGTGATGTTGAAAATAGTATTCTAGAGAAATTACATAAAAAATTGATTAAATAGAAATGTAAGGACGAATAACACTCAGAAAAGGCAAATTAGTTATTTAAATTTATGCCTTTAAGAAAGGAATGATATAAAAAATGAAAGATATAATATTTAAAGGTTGTGGAACAGCAATAGTAACACCATTTACAGAAGACGGAGTAAACTTTGAAGAATTTGGAAAATTAATAGAAAATCAAATAGAAAATAATATAGATGCAATAATAGTATGTGGGACAACAGGAGAATCTGCCACAATGACTGAACAAGAAAAGAAAGAGACCATAAAACATGCAATTGAAAAAGTAGCAAAAAGGACAAAAGTAGTTGTAGGAACAGGAAGCAACAACACAAAATCAGCAATAGAAATGTCAAAATTTGCAGAGCAAGCAGGAGCAGACGCTCTTTTAGTAGTAACACCATATTACAACAAAACAACTCAAAAAGGACTAGTTATGCATTATACAGCAATTGCAAATGAAGTAAAATTGCCAATAATAATGTATAGTGTACCTAGCAGAACAGGTGTGAATATATTGCCAGAAACTTGTAAAGAACTATCAAAAATCGAAAACATAGTAGCAATAAAAGAAGCAAGTGGAAACATATCACAAGTAGCAAAAATAGCAAGTTTATGTGGAGACAACTTAGCAATTTACTCAGGAAATGATGACCAAATAATACCAGTACTTTCACTAGGCGGAAAAGGTGTAATATCAGTATTATCAAACATTATGCCAAAATACACACATGAAATGTGCTACAAATATTTTGAAGGTAACACATGTGAAGCAGCAAAAATGCAATTAGAAGTTATTGATTTATGTGATGCATTATTCTCAGAAGTTAACCCAATTCCAGCAAAATATGCATTAAATTTACTGGGATATAACTTTGGAAAGCCAAGAATGCCTTTAATAGAGCTATCTGATGCTAATAAAGAAGTACTTAAAAATGTTATGAAAAAACATAATTTAATTTAATTGCCACTAGGGACGGACCTTTTTGGCAATAAATTGCCATTGGGGACGGACCTTCTTGGCAGATTTCTGCCAAAGAGAACCGTCCCTGTTGGCACGAGAAAAGGAGAGATTTTTATGATAAAAGTATTATTAAATGGTGCTAATGGCAGAATGGGAAGCGAAGTAATAGATGCCATAAGCAAAACAGATGGAATGGAAATCATTTGCGGATTTGACAGAGAAGAAACAAATCAAAATGGATTTCCAGTATATAATTCAATTGAGAATATAAAGGAAAAAGTAGATGTGATTATCGACTTTTCTGTACCAGTAGCGACGTTCGAGATTTTAAAATATGCTAGAAATAATAAAACACCAATCGTAATTGCAACAACAGGATTTAATAAAGAGCAATTAAGCGAAATACAAGATATATCAAAAGAAATTCCTATTTTCAGAAGTAGTAATATGTCATTAGACATAAATTTAATGGCAAGTTTGATACAGAAAGTTGCAGAAGTGCTAACAGATGCAGATATTGAAATAGTAGAGACACATCACAATAGAAAAGTTGATAGTCCAAGTGGAACTGCAATTCTTTTAGCCGATGCGATTAATGAAGTGTTAGAAAATAAGAAAGATTATGCTTTTGATAGAATGCAAAAAAGAGAAAAAAGAAATAAAAATGAAATTGGATTCTCATCTATCAGGGGTGGAAATGTTGTGGGAGAGCACGAGGTTAAGTTTTTTGGAGAAAATGAAACTTTGGAAATTAAACATATATCATATTCTAGACAAGTTTTTGCAAAAGGGGCAATTGATGCCGCTAAGTTTATTGTGGCTCAACAATCAGGATTATATGATATGAAAGATTTAGTGAAATAATATATAAAAAATTTAAGAGGTGTTTTTAGGGACTGTCCCCAAAAACACCTCAAACACTATAAAATATTTTTTAATAATTCATCTCTTGACTTATTAGAAAGAGAGGCAATAGGTACATCAAGAACAGTAACAGCGCCAGTAGTACCGCTTTTTCTCATTTTAGCAATTGCACGAGCATAAGCAACCAAAACACTTGCAGTAAATTCAGGATTAGAGTCTAATTTTAAAGAAAACTCTGCAACTTGATTTACATTTTCGCTAGTGTTACCACTTCTCAAAACAAATCCGCCATGTGGCATTCCAAAGTGATTTTCTTTAAGTTCAGCTTCGGAAATGAAGTGTACAACTGTATTATAAGGTTCAAAGTAATTTGGCATTTCTTTAATATCTTTCTCAACTTTTTCAGGGTCAGCCCCATCTTCTAAAACAACAAAGCATTCTCTCCACATAACTTCACGAACAGATGCAAATTCTGGGTTTTCGCCATTTCTTACTTTCCTAACAGCTTCGTCATAAGGAACAGTATATTGAACAGCATTTTTAACTCCATTTAATCTTCTTATAGCATCTGAATGTCCTTGGCTTAAGCCCCTTCCATAAAATACATAGTTTTCTCCACTAGGCAAAATAGCCTCAAATAAAGCACGGTTTACAGAAAATAGTCCTGGGTCCCAACCGCAAGAAATAAGTGCCAATGTATTAGCTTTTTTAGCAGTTTCATCCATAGAAGCAAAGTATTCAGGAACTTTTGCGTGTGTGTCAAAACTATCAACTGTATTAAACATTGAACAAACTTCTGGACCTTGAACAGGTAGGTCTGTTGCAGAACCACCACACAAAATCATAACATCTATTTCTTCCTTCATTTTTGGAGCATCTACAACATTATAAACAGGAGAATCACTGTATACAGTTTTTAAACTTGTAGGTTCACGTCTTGTAAAAATACCTTTAAGTTCCATATCTGGATTGCTTTTAACTGCAATTTCTACACCCTTTCCTAAATTTCCATAACCATAAATTCCAATTCTAATTTTTTCCATAATATTTATCCTTTCTATTTTAACTAACAAAATATCAGAGAAGTATCCCAAATGGACAAAAATGTCCAAAAGGAAACGTCCCTAATGGACAGTGGAAATTAACTTTTCCACAATTTGCACTGCATTGCTAGCAGCACCTTTACGAATATTATCAGCAACAACCCAAAGATTAACGCCAAAAGGAACACTTTCGTCACGGCGAATTCTTCCAACAAAAACTTCATCGTGTCCACTAGCGTTGATAGCCATAGGATATAAGTTAGAAGCTGGGTCATCTACTAAAATTAAATTAGGAAAACTTTTTAAAGTTTCCAACAATTCATTCATTTCAAAATCATTTTCAAATTCAACATTGATAGATTCTGAATGTGAATTTCTGACAGGAACTCTAACAGTAGTTGCTGTAATCTTTAAGTCAGGTCTATGTAAGATTTTCCTGGTCTCGTTAATCATTTTCATTTCTTCTTTTGTATATCCATTTTCCAAAAACACATCAATATGTGGCAAGCAATTGTTACATATTGGATGTGGGAATTTTTGTAAAGGCTTAGAATTGTCAGTGTTTTCTAGGTCGTATAAACCTTCTCTTCCAGCACCTGAAACAGCTTGATATGTTGAATATACAATTCTTTTGATTTTGTATTTGTCGTCCAAAGCTTTTAAAGGTAGCATTGCTTGGATTGTAGAGCAATTTGGATTTGCAATAATTCCGTGATTGGAAAAAGCATCTTCAAAATTAACTTCTGGAACTACCAATGGAACATCGTTATCCATACGAAAATAGCTACTGTTGTCTACAACAATACATCCCTTGCTAGATGCAATTGGAGCATATTTTTTAGCAGTGTCTCCACCTGCTGCAAAAATTGCAAAATCAAATCCTTCATCAAAAGAAGCTTCATTTAATTCTTCAACTATATAATCTTTATCAAAGAATTTGATTGTTTTCCCAGCAGAATTTTTGCTTGCAAGCAATGTGTATTTTTCTACTGGTAAATTTTTTTCTTCAAGGACTTTTAGAACTGTTCTTCCAACAAGCCCTGTTGCGCCGACTACGGCAATTTTATAATTTTTCAAATTTATTACCCCCATTTAGGTATTAATAGTAAGAAATGTTTTAGTTAAAACTTTTCTGGAAATATTGTACCACGTATTTGTTATTTTTGAAATAGTTTTTTTGAATTTTAACAGCAAGGTCTGTCCCCAGTGGCAATAAATTGCCAAAAAGGTCCGTCCCCAATGGCAATATGGTAGGGTTGCAATTTTTGAAAAAGTGTTATATAATACTATGCCAGGTGAGATAGAGAGATGCAAGAGAAATATAGAAATTTTAAACAAATAGTGAACATCTTCTATAACGAAGAGATAAATGAAATAAAGGCAAATGATGATAATATAAAAAAGCTAGGAGATATAAGGATAGAGCCACAAATTTATTATGATAAGTTTGCTGGGGATATGAAAATTGAGTTTAAAATAGGCAACAAGAAGATGTACAAAATTAAAAATCTAGCGGAATTTTATACGAGGATAATAAATAGAGAGTTTTATCGTTATGGTGAGAGATTGCAATTTGTGCATAGTGAAGCGGAGTTTGATAAAGATAGTCAAGAGTTGTTAAGTTTTATTATGAAATATGCTGAGATTATAAAATATGCAAATTCTAATTCAAATAGTAATTTTAAATATTATGGGAAAGCTCTTAATGAGACAAATATAATCGTTGGCAATAGTGCAATAGACGATTTATTTGATGTGCTTGAAGGTAAGGCTATTGATTTTCAAAAAGATGCTAGTCAAGAGAAAATTGAGTTTACAAAAGAGCAGCCAAAGATTGAGTTTAAGTTGAAAAAGGTAGAGGATAATCAATATATAATAGAACCTAATATTGAAATTTACAAAGTAAATATTATAAAAGGCAAAAATTATAAATACATATTGGACGATAAAAAGCTGTACCGTTGTACTAGAGAATTTGAGAATACAACTCTTAAGTTGTTAGAGTTATTTAGGCAGAATTATATGACAGAAGTAAAACTTGGGGAGAATGAGCTTACTGATTTATTTTCAGTGATTGTGCCAAAAGTTAAAGATGCAATTATATTTGAAAATATAAGCAAAGAAGAAATAGAAAAATATCAACCAAAAGAGTTGGTAATAAAGGTATTTTTAGATTTTGATGCCAAAGACTATTTAATTGCAGATGTGAAATTTTGTTACGAAGAAAATGAATTTAATCCATTAGACGAAAAAACAAAATTGAACTTTCCAAGAAATATGCTAAAAGAGACAAAAGCACTAAATATACTAAGACAGACAGGGTTTATGCTTGATGTAAAAAATTTAAGATTTATATTGCCAGATAATGATAAAATTTATGAGTTTTTGACACAAGAAATTGATTATTATATGCAACAATTTGATGTTCTAGTAACAGATAATTTCAAAAGAAAGCAAATTAGAACCACAAAAATAGGCAGTATTGGGGTCAAGGTAGAAAATAATTTACTAGAAATTGATTTAAATAATTTGGATATAGACCCAGAAGAACTAGAACAAATAATGGAAAGATATACTCTAAAAAAGAAATATCATAGACTAAAAGACGGAAGTTTTATCGATTTAGAGAATAGCAAAGAAATAGAGTTTTTAGATAAGTTAGTTACAGGAATGGACATAAGTTACAAAGAGATAGAAAATGGGGAGATAAACTTACCAGTTTATAGAAGCTTATATTTAAATCAATTATTAAAAGGAATAAAAGGTACTGAAATTCTAAAAAATTCAGAATATAAAAATATTGTAAATGGTTTAAATAAGGAACAATTAGAAGAAAGTATGGAAGTTCCAGAACAGTTAAATGAAATATTAAGGTATTATCAAAAAACTGGGTATAAATGGCTAAAAACTTTGGATAATTACAGGTTTGGTGGAATTTTAGCAGATGATATGGGTCTTCGGAAAGACAATTCAAATTTTATCTGTTATAGTAGATTATGTACAAAAAAATAGAGAAAACAGAAAAGCAAGTTTAGTAGTATCACCAAGTTCACTAAGCTTGAACTGGCAAAATGAAGCTACCAAATTTGCAGACGGATTAAAAACACTTGTAATACGTGGGACTTTGGCAGAGAGAAAAGAAAAAATAAAAGACATAGAAAAATATGACTTAGTAATCACATCATATGACTTATTAAAAAGAGACATTGAGTTATACAAGGAAAAAGACTATCAATTTAAATATGTAATAGCAGACGAAGCTCAATATCTAAAAAACAGCAATACACAAAACGCAAAAGCAATAAAACAAATAAAATCAGAAACAAGATATGCACTAACAGGAACACCAATAGAAAACTCGCTAGCAGAATTGTGGTCAATATTTGACTTTATAATGCCAGGATATTTATTTGGATATAGAAAATTCAAAAACACATATGAAACACCAATAATAAAAGGTGAAGATGAAGCAGCAATGTCAAAATTAAAGATGTTAATAGAACCATTTGTACTAAGAAGAAACAAAAAAGAAGTATTAAAAGAATTGCCTGAAAAAACAGTAACTGTACTAGACAACGAAATGGGAGAAGAACAAAGAAATATTTATTTGAACTATTTATTAAGAGCAAAACAAGAAATATCAGAACAAATCGACTTAAATGGATATGAAAGTAGTAGAATGCAAATACTTGCAGCGCTTACAAGATTAAGACAAATATGTTGTCACCCAAGCCTATTCATAAAAGACTACAACGAAGGCAGCAGTAAATTGGAACAATGTATGGAGATAGTGCAAGAAGCGGTAAATGGCGGACACAAAATACTATTATTTTCAGGATATACATCAATGTTTGAAATAATAGAAAAAGAACTAAAACAAAGCAATATCAAGTATTTCAAACTAACAGGGTCAACAAAAGTAGAAGAAAGAATGAAACTAGTAGACGAATTTAATGAAAACCCAGAAATACAAGTATTTCTAATATCGCTAAAAGCAGGAGGAACAGGATTAAACCTAACAGGAGCAGACATGGTAATACACTACGACCCATGGTGGAATGTATCAACAGAAAATCAAGCAACAGACAGAGCTTATAGAATAGGCCAAAGAAACAATGTACAGGTGTATAAATTAATAACAAAAAACTCAATAGAAGAAAAAATATATAAACTGCAAGAGAAAAAAGCTAAGCTAGCAGACGAAATGTTAGACACAAAAACAAAATTTGTCAGCAAGCTTTCAAAAGAAGAAATAATGGAATTATTTAATTAGAATTGCCACTGGGGACGGACCTTTTTGGCAAAAAATTGCCAACAGGGACGGACCTAAATGGCAAAAAATTGCCAAAAAGGTCCGTCCCTAGTGGCAATTTTGAAGGAGTAAAAAATGGTAGATTATATTACAGTAATTGGTGGTGGTTTGGCTGGAAGCGAGGCTGCGTACCAAATTGCAAGACGTGGAATTAAAGTAAAATTATATGAGATGAAGCCAGCCAAATTTTCGCCAGCTCATTCAAATAAGGATTTAGCGGAAATTGTTTGTAGCAATTCGTTTAAGTCTAATTTGTTGACAAATGCGTGTGGCTTATTAAAAGAAGAACTTAGAAAGTTGGATTCTTTGTTAATAAAAATTGCTGACAATACGAGTGTGCCTGCTGGACAGGCTCTGGCTGTTGATAGAGATGAGTTTTCAAGGCGAGTTACACAGATATTAACTAGCAATTCGTTGATAGAAATTATAAATGAAGAAGTGACTGATATTGAAGAAATGGCGAAAAACGGAATTGTTATAATTGCAACAGGTCCACTTACATCTGAGAGATTGGCTGAGCAAATAGGAAAGCTTACAGGTGAGGATAAGTTGTATTTTTATGATGCAGCTGCACCTATTGTGAATAAGGATAGCATTGATTTTGATATAGCTTTTTATGGCGATAGATATAGTCAAGAAAAGAAAAAAGACGAGAGTATGGAAGAATGGAAAGAGAGACTAGCAAACACAAATAGCGAAGAGCAAAGTTATATTAATTTGCCAATGAATCAAGAAGAGTATGAATCTTTTTGTAAAGAGCTAGTAGAAGCTGAAATTGTAACACTTCACGATTTTGAGAAAAAGGAAATTTTTGAAGGTTGTATGCCTATTGAGATAATGGCTAATCGTGGAATTGATACATTAAGATTTGGTCCATTGAAACCGGTTGGGTTTGATGACCCTAGGACAGGAAGAAGACCATATGCGTTAGTCCAATTAAGGCAAGACGATAAGCAAGCGAGTATATACAATTTAGTAGGGTTTCAGACAAATTTGAAGTTTGGCGAGCAAAAAAGAGTGTTTAGTATGATACCAGGATTGCAGAATGCAGAATTTGTTAAATATGGTGTTATGCATAGAAATACATATATTAATTCAACTAAATTGTTAGATGAAACATATAATTTGAAGGCAAATAATAATATTTATTTTGCTGGCCAAATTACAGGAGTTGAAGGATATGTTGAGTCTATATCTTCTGGAATGGTTGCAGCTTTAAACGCAGTAGAACAATTTAAAACTTTTTTGGCCTGTCCCAAAACGTCTACGAATGAAACTTTTTTGACCTGTCCCAAAAAGTTTTGCTTTTCAGAAAATACTGTTATTGGGGCTTTGGCGAGATATATTTCTACACCAAATGAAAAGTTTCAGCCTATGAATGCGAATTTTGGAATTTTGCCACCTTTGGAAGGAAAGAAGATAAAAGATAAGAAACAAAGATATCAAATGCTTGCGGATAGAAGCTTAATAGAGTTTGAATAGTAAAATAAAAGGTCAACATAGTGTTGACTTTTTATTTTACAAATTTTACGAAAATATTACAATTATATTAAAAATGCGACAAATTTACATAAAAGCATTGTAGAAGTTAGCAAAAAATGGTATAATGAAAAAAGATAGTGTTGCGTTACATAACGCAAGGGAGGTATATATGGAAGAAAGAAAAGAGTTAAAAAATAAAATGGAACAATTTCTAAATAATGTAGAGCAAATGAGAGACTCTATAGGTAGTAAAAATGCAGAAATTGAGATGTTTGAAAATGAACTAGGAAAACTAGAAAGTGAAAAGAAAACTCTTGAAGTGTATAGCTATAATCAACCAGAATTAGCTGAAGAAAAGCAAGAAGAAATAGAAAAAACAGAGAAAGAATTAGAAAATTTAAAGAAAGAAAAAGAGAAAGAAGACGAAAAGACAAAAGCTGAATTGGAAAAAGTAGAAGGTCCAGCAGCAGAGATTACTGAAATTTTAGCAGAGATTGAAATGTTTGAAGATGAAATAGCGAATTTGAAACAGGAAAAACTACAACTTGAAACATACAACCATGACTGGCCAGAATTAGCTGAAGAAAAACAAGAAGAAATAGAAAAGACAGAGAAACAAATAGACGAATTATATGAACAACTAGGAAAATATAAAGATGTAAAAATTAATGTTAAAAATGCTCAAATTAAGAAAGAAGAAAAAACAGAAGAAACAAAAAGCGAAGTAGAACAAAAAGAACCTGAAAAAGAAGAAAAGGCTGAAGTAGAACAAAAAGAACCTGAAAAAGAAGAAAAGCCTGAAGTAGAGTCAAAAGCAATTAATGAAGATAAAAAACTTGAAGAAAATATAGGTAAAGCAGGAACAATAAATCCAAACAAAATGGCAGAACTTAATAATAAAGAAGAAATGCCAGAATCTAATGATAAGGCTCTAAAAAAAGTGTCAAGATGGGATAAATTTAGAGAAAGCTGTAAGAATGTTTGGAATAAAGTGAAAAAGAACTTTACAAAAGTTGCGTTAGCATTAGGAGTTGCAACATCTGCAGTTGGGCCAGCTGTAATAGAAAATAAAACAGAGGCAGATAAGACAGAAGAAAAAGCTGTAACACATAAAGAAACAAGAACAGTACCAGTTAATGTTGAAGAACTACAAGTAGGTGATGCAATAACAGTAGACGGTGATTTAACATATTATCATACATCTGATATGGTTCAACCAGTAGGAGTTACAGGAAATAGAACAGAAAATGGAGATAATTTAGATGTTATTATTACATATACTATGCCAGGAAATGCAGCACCAATACATATTTCGTTAAATCCAAATGGAAATGAAAATCTTGATTTAGATGTAGACCAAAATAGCGATTTGGGTTGGGTAATGTCTAATGAATTACAAGACCATGTTTTAGATAAAGTAGAAGAATATGAAGTAACAGAAACAGTGGAAAATAAAACAACAAAAACAGAAAATACATTTAACCCAGTTGTTAGAGAAGACGCAAAAGCAGTAGGTGAAACAGCAGACAAAAAGGCGACAAAAGATGCTGAATCAATAGCAAGAAGTAATATCAATAAATCAACAGAGCCAAAAGACAAACCAAATTCTAAAGTTGCTAGTGCTAGAGATAAATTTAAAGAAAGTCTACGTGTAGATAATTCGGAAGGCATAGATAAATTATTAGAACAATTTGATACTAAAGCACTTGAAGAAAAAATGGAAAAATTCAAAATGAACAAAGCAAATAAAACTAATAATGACAAAGAAAAAGATAGTGAAGAAGAAAGATAAAATAGAATTAAGAAAAACTTGGAGAAAATTCCAAGTTTTTCTTGACTTTAAAAGTAGAACGTGATAAAATATTAACGTTATTGTAAATTGCCCGTAATAGGCAAATCCGTAACAAATTATTTATATAAAAAACAAAAAAATAGGAGGTGAAATTTAAGTGCCAACAATTAATCAATTAGTAAGAAAAGGAAGACAAACAGGAGTAACAAAATCAACAGCGCCAGCTCTTCAACATGGATGGAACTCAAAAAACAAAAAATTAACAAATAACAGAGCTCCACAAAAAAGAGGTGTTTGTACAGTTGTTAAAACAGTTACACCTAAAAAGCCAAACTCAGCTTTGAGAAAAGTTGCCAGAGTTAGACTTTCTAATGGTTATGAAGTTACATCTTATATCCCAGGTATAGGACATAACTTACAAGAACACAGTGTTGTGTTAATTAGAGGTGGTAGGGTAAAAGACCTTCCAGGTGTTAGATACCATATCATCAGAGGAACATTAGATACAGCAGGTGTTAAAGATAGAATGCAAGCGCGTTCTAAGTATGGAGCTAAGCGCCCTAAGAAATAAAAAAATCGATTAAATCAGGCATCTTGCACATTTTCGGCATTCCTTTCAAGTTTCGACGTACCAATGTACGCCTTCAACTTTAAATGAATTCCAAAAATGCACAATATACCTAATTTACTCAATTTTAAAAAAAATTATGGAGTTTAGCAAATTTAAAAGCGAGTGCTTGTTATTTTATCGAAAATTTAAGGTACTTAAATTTAAAATAGATAAATAAGCATTATGCGCAAGAAAGAAATTTCTTGAGAGTACCGAAGATACTTTCAAAAATAAAGTATCAAAAAGACAAAAAGTCTTACAAATTTTATAAGGAGGGAAGAATAGTGCCAAGAAAAGGATATGTAGCAAAAAGAGAAGTATTACCAGATCCAATGTATAATAGCAAAGTTGTAACAAAATTAATCAACAATATTATGCTAGACGGTAAAAAATCAGTGGCTCAAAAAATAGTATATGATGCATTTGATATCATAAAAGAAAAAGAAGGAAAAAATCCTTTAGAAGTTTTTGAAGCTGCTTTAGAAAATATTATGCCAGTTCTTGAAGTTAAAGCAAGAAGAGTAGGTGGAGCAACTTACCAAGTTCCACTAGAAATTAGACCAGAAAGAAGACAAACTTTAGGTTTAAGATGGCTAGTAACATATGCTAGAAATAGACATGAAAAAACAATGGCTCAAAAGTTAGCCGGAGAAATTATGGATGCAGTAGCTGGAAACGGTGGAGCATTTAAGAAAAAAGAAGATACACATAGAATGGCAGAAGCTAATAAGGCATTTGCTCATTACAAATGGTAGAATTTGAAAGGGGGAAGAATAAGAAATGGCAGGAAGAGCATACCCACTAGAAAGAACAAGAAATATAGGAATAATGGCACACATTGATGCCGGAAAAACAACAACCACAGAAAGAATCTTATTCTATACAGGTAAAACACACAAAATAGGAGAAGTTCACGACGGTGGAGCTACTATGGACTGGATGGAGCAAGAACAAGAAAGAGGTATAACAATTACATCTGCTTGTACAACATGTTTCTGGGATAACAATAGAATTAACATTATTGATACACCAGGTCACGTTGACTTTACAGTAGAAGTTCAAAGATCTCTAAAAGTACTTGACGGAGCTGTAACAGTTCTAGCAGCAAAAGGTGGAGTTCAACCACAAACAGAAACAGTTTGGAGACAAGCTGACAAATACAATGTACCAAGAATGGTATATGTAAACAAAATGGATATAACAGGAGCAAACTTTATGCTTTGTGTTGATCAATTGAAAAATAGATTAAAAGCAAACGCAGTTCCAATCCAATTACCAATTGGTGCAGAAGACCAATTCAAAGGAATAGTTGATTTAATTAAAATGAGAGCGTTCATCCACAAAGATGACCTTGGAAAAGAAATTGAAGAAACAGACATTCCAGAAGATATGAAAGCAGATGCTGAAAAATTCAGAGCAGAAATGATTGAAGCAGTTGCTGACCAAGATGAAGAATTAATGATGAAATACTTAGAAGGTGAAGAACTAACAGAAGAAGAAATCAAAAAAGGTTTAAGAACAGGAACAATAGCAAATAAAATAGTTCCAGTTACATGTGGTTCTTCATATAAAAACAAAGGTGTTCAAGAATTATTAGATGCAATAATCGCATATATGCCATCACCATTAGATATTGACCATATCAAAGGTGAAACATTAGACGGAGAAGAAACAGAAGCTAAAACTTCAGATTCAGAACCATTTGCAGCATTAGCATTTAAAATTGCAACAGACCCATTTGTTGGAAAATTATGTTTCTTTAGAGTATACTCAGGAACACTAGAATCAGGTTCAACAGTATTAAACTCTAGCAAAGACAAAAAAGAAAGAATCGGAAGAATTCTTCAAATGCACTCTAATCACAGAGAAGACATTGACAAAGTATATGCAGGAGATATTGCTGCAGCAGTAGGAATGAAAGATGTTACAACAGGAAACACACTATGTGATCCAGACCATCCAATCATTCTAGAATCAATGGAATTCCCAGAGCCAGTTATCGATATAGCTATCGAGCCAAAAGATAAAGCAGCTCAAGAAAAAATGGGAATTGCATTAGCAAAACTAGCTGAAGAAGATCCAACATTCAAAGCATATACAAACCAAGAAACAGGACAAACAATTATCGCTGGTATGGGTGAATTACACTTAGATATCATCGTTGATCGTTTAAAAAGAGAATTCAAAGTTGAATGTAATGTAGGTAAACCACAAGTTGCTTACAAAGAAACAATTAGAAATAAAGTAAAAGTTCAAGGTAAATTTATTCGTCAATCAGGTGGTAAAGGACAATACGGTGATGTATGGTTTGAAATGGAACCACTTGAACCAGGAAAAGGAATTGAATTCGAAAGCAAAATTGTTGGTGGAGCAGTTCCTAAAGAATATATTAAACCAATTGAACAAGGTATGAGAGAAGCAGCTGAAAGCGGTATCTTAGCTGGTTACCCAGTTACAGACTTTAAAGCAACTTTAGTTGACGGTTCATACCACGAAGTTGACTCTTCAGAAATGGCGTTCAAAATCGCTGCTTCTATGGCTTTCAAAGAAGGTATGAGACAAGCTAAATCAGTTATCTTAGAACCAATTATGAAAGTTGATATAACAGTGCCAGAAGAATATATGGGAGATGTTATTGGAGACGTTAACTCTAGACGTGGAAGAATGGAAGGTATGGATGGTGCAGATGGAATGCAAGAAATTCACTCATTTATCCCACTTTCAGAAATGTTCGGTTATGCAACTGAATTACGTTCTAGAACTCAAGGTAGAGGTACTTACTCTATGGAACCTTCTCATTATGAAGAAGTTCCAAAATCAGTTTTTGAGGCGATTGTGTCTTCAAGAAAGAAAGATTAAAAAATACTTGCAATTTTAACAAAAATGTTATAAAATGCGGGTAGCAATAAAAAGTCATTAAATTTAAAAAATAAAAAAGGGAGAAATCCCAAAAAATTAAGGAGGAATTTTAAAATGGCAAAAGCTAAATTTGAAAGAACAAAACCACACGTTAACATCGGAACAATCGGTCACGTTGACCACGGTAAAACAACAACAACAGCAGCTATTACAAAATATTTATCATTATTAGGAAAAGCTCAATACGAAGCTTATGATCAAATCGACGGAGCTCCAGAAGAAAAAGCAAGAGGAATCACAATCAACACAGCTCACGTAGAATATGAAACAGACAACAGACACTATGCACACGTTGACTGTCCAGGACACGCTGACTATGTTAAAAACATGATCACAGGTGCTGCACAAATGGACGGAGCTGTATTAGTAGTTTCAGCAGCTGATGGACCAATGCCTCAAACAAGAGAGCACATCCTACTTGCAAGACAAGTTGGTGTTAAATACATCGTTGTATACCTAAACAAATGTGATATGGTTGACGATCCAGAATTATTAGAATTAGTTGAAATGGAAGTTAGAGACCTATTATCAGAATATGGTTTCCCAGGAGATGATATTCCAATCGTAAAAGGATCTTCATTACAAGTATTAGAAAGTTCTTCAACAAATCCAGAAGACGAAGTATACAAACCAATGAAAGAATTAATGGATGCAATCGACAGCTACATCCCAACACCAGAAAGACCAATCGACCAACCATTCTTAATGCCAGTAGAAGACGTATTCACAATTACAGGACGTGGAACAGTTGCTACAGGTAGAGTAGAAAGAGGTCAAGTAAAACTACAAGACGAAATCGAAATCGTTGGATTATCAGCTGAAAGAAGAAAAACAGTTGTAACAGGTGTAGAAATGTTTAGAAAACTATTAGACCAAGCAGAAGCTGGAGATAACATCGGTGTTCTATTAAGAGGTATTGATAGAAAAGACATCGAAAGAGGTCAAGTTTTAAGTAAACCAGGATCAATCAATCCACACACAAAATTCACATCAGAAGTATACGTTCTAACAAAAGAAGAAGGTGGAAGACATACACCATTCTTCAATGGATATAGACCACAATTCTATTTCAGAACAACAGACGTTACAGGTGTTATCGAATTACCTGCTGGAACAGAAATGGTTATGCCAGGTGATAACGTATCAATGACAATCGAATTAATCACACCTATCGCTATCGAAAAAGGATTAAGATTCGCTATTCGTGAAGGTGGTAGAACAGTTGGTTCAGGAGTTGTTGCTGATATATTAGCATAATTCAAATTTTGAATAAACTTTTTGGGACAGGGCAAAAAAGTTTTATCCCAAATTAATATATAAAAGAGACATCTATTTAGATGTCTTTTTTTGCTTATACTATAAATTCCGAAAAAAATCAATAATTACTTGATTTTTTTGCTAAACAATAATAAAATATATATGTTAAAAATATAATCAAATAAAAGGGGAATTTAAACTCTTCAATTGGAGGAAACAAAATGAAAATCATATTAGACGCAATGGGTGGAGACAATGCACCAGATGCCAACATAAAAGGAGCAGTAAACGCAATAAACAAAGTAAAAGCAGAAGTAGTATTAGTAGGAAAAGAAGAAGTAATCAGAAGCAAAGTAAAAGAATTCTATGGCAAAGAAATAGAAGAAATATCAGATAGACTAAAAATTAGAAACGCTACAGAAACAATAGAAATGGAAGACACACCAACACTTGCAATAAAGCACAAAAAAGATTCATCAATGGTAGTAGGATTTAGAATGCTAAAAGAAGACGAAGGGGATGTTTTCATATCAGCAGGAAACTCAGGAGCGCTATTAACAGGAGCAACTCTGATAGTAGGAAGAATAAAAGGGATAGACAGACCAGCACTAGCAGGAATATTACCAGCATATAAAAGCCAATTACTATTAATAGATGCAGGTTCAAATACAAACTGCAAGCCTATCAACCTTTTACAATTTGCGCAAATGTCAACAATATATTTAAGAAACACATTTGGAATTGAAAAGCCAGCTATTGGACTATTAAATATTGGAACAGAAGAAACAAAAGGAAATGAACTAGTACGTGAAAGCTATAAACTACTAAAAGAAAAATCAGAAGAACTAGGAATAAACTTTGTAGGAAATGTAGAAGGAAGAGATGCTTTTTCAGGAAAGATAGATGCAATAGTAACAGACGGATTTACAGGAAATGTGTTTCTAAAAACAACGGAAGGTTTAGGAAAGTTTGTTAAAAGAACATTAACAGAAAGCTTTACATCAAACTTATTATCAAAGATATCTTATTTAATAGCACATAAGCCAATAAAAAGACTCTCAAAAGCAATGGACTACAAATCATATGGTGGAGCACTGTTCCTAGGAGTAAAAAAACCAGTGGTAAAGGCACATGGAAGTAGTGACGAAATATTATTTGAATATACAATAATACAAGCGGAAAAATTTGTAGAAAATAAAGCAGTGGATAAGATGAAAGAACAGTTTGAAACCAAAAAAGAAGAAGATATTCATGAATAGAAATGTTTGTAAGTCAAGAATGGCAGGTCTTTTACTGACCCAGTAGTATAAATTTTAAAAAAATATCGATTTTACTTGACAAATATACAAACATATAATATAAATGGAATATAAATATAATAGTAAACTTGAGAGGAGGTGGACTCGAAGTTATGAGTTCAGAAGAAGTATTAGAAAAAGTAAAAGGGATAATTGTAGAACAAT
Source organism: uncultured Clostridia bacterium (assembly GCA_949538735.1). Classification (GTDB taxonomy): domain Bacteria; phylum Bacillota; class Clostridia; order TANB77; family CAG-508; genus CAG-269. Next base: position 178,698 of record CATGLK010000001.1, on the reverse strand, counting down.
TAGGAGTAGCAGAAAACTCAGTTACATTAGAAGCATCTTTTATAGATGATTTAGGTGCTGATTCATTAGATATAGTAGAATTAGTAATGGCATTAGAAGAAGAATTCAATATTGAAATTCCAGATGCTGATGCAGAAAAAGTTGTAACAGTAGGAGATGTAGTTGACTACATAAAAGAAAATGTTGAATAAATAGAAATATTTTATAAAATAAGAAGAAGCGATGATTACATATCATAAAGCTTCTTCTATTTGCTTTCCAACTCTTTTTTTATCTACCATATTGACGTTGTACGTCAACTGATATACAATATAAATGTGAATAACAAAATGAGAAAAGTAAATACTAAAAAATAGAGATAAGGTATACTTGTTGACGTAATTCACATATAAATTATAAAATGTCAATAAACAAAAGAAAGGGGTTTTTAAATGAAACAAAACAAAGAAAAGGGGATAACGCTAATAGCACTAGTAATAACAATTATAGTATTACTAATATTAGCAGGTGTAGCAATAGCAACATTAACAGGAGATAATGGTGTGTTAACAAAGGCAGCAAGTGCCAAAGAAAAGACAGAAAGAGCAGAAGTAATTGAAAATGCAAAGTTGGACATTTTAGCAATTCAGTCAGATAAAGAAGGAAAGCTTACAACAGGAGATTTAAAAGGAGTATTAGATAAATATTTTAAAGATGTACCTGAAGAGATAACAGCAGAAGATATTGCAACTTTGGAATTAAAAACAAAAGACGAAAAACATACAATAAAAGTATCTGAGATTTATAATGGTAAATTAGAAGGTACAAATAGCTCAATGTCAGTAGCAGAATTAAAAGTTGGAGATTACGTAAATTATGGAGACAAATTAACAGTTCAAACTTATAGAACAAAAGAAGACGGAGAGCCAGACACAGGATATGAAACATCACAAACATTTAATACAAATACAACTACATTGTGGAGAGTTATAAATAAAAAAGCAAATGGAGATGTAGAAATAGTAGCAGTTAATAATACTTTATCAAGTGACGGAACTACTGGTTTATATTTAAAATCACAAAATGGATTTTTAAATTCTGAAACAATACTAAATAATTTGTGTTCAAAGTTATATGCAAATCCGACATATGGAACAGCAAGAAGTATAAATGTTGATGATATAAATAACTTAACAGGATTTAATCCTGAAACAAGTGATTGGGAGGATAAAGATTACTATTTAAATAATAGAACTAAAACATACACGTCAGGTGGACCGTTTTGGGATAAAGATACAAATACTTTTAGAAATGCAACAACAGAAAATCCTGTAACAGTAGATAATACGCACTACTATTATACAGTTAATGAAAAAATACCACTATATGACACACTAATCGAAGAATCAAAAACTTATACAGGAGATTATAGTGAAGAAAATTACCCAATATTCTATTGGCTTGCTTCTCGCAGCGTGGATGCGAGCATTGACAACTCGTACTTCCGTGTGCGCCTTGTGGACAGCGGAGATGTTCGTAACTGGTGTTTGTTCTATGCTTATACCAGCGGTTATTCCCGCGAGAGTGCGTATGCGTGTGCCGTCCGTCCGATTGTAACTCTAAGATCTAGTGTCCAAATAGACACAAGTGATACAACAAAAGATGGAAGTGAACAAGGAAAGGCTTGGATATTAAAATAAGAAGTAATCGCCTATGGTGGGCCGTTGGTTCGCCTAGGCGAAAATTTTAAAAAGAAAAGTAAAAATACTTGAAACTTTTATAAAAATGTAGTAATATAGTTTCAAATTAATTAGCATAAAAAATGCTAATTCAAGAGTTTTAAAACCCAAAGTCATAATTCCACTATATAAAAATTTATTTATATTTATGACAATTCAAGAGCTCAAGCTTAGGGCAAATAAAATATTAATTCTAATTAAATCTAAAAAATTCCAAGATAATATAAAATTATAATTTGTGTCAACACGACTTTTTTATAAAAAGTTTATAATTCCAAATACTAGTTAATAAAACAAGATATTTATATCAAAATTAAATCAAAGTAGCAAAATTTATGTCTAATTAATAATTCACAAAAAATTTACCATAAAACACAAATTAACTCTTGAATAAACATATGCTTTGTGGTAAAATAAGAAAGGAAGATACATGAAGGGAAAAGTATACGAAAAAGACAAATATGGGATAACCTATGAAAATGGCAAAATAGTAAGAATTCCAGCAAAGAACGATTATATGTTTAAAAATCTATTTGGAGTAAATGGAAAAGAAGAAAATTTAAAAGGACTATTGCAAGCAATTTTAAAAATAAAAATAGATAGCTTAGAAATAGAAAATTCGGAATTACCAAGAGATAATAAAGAGGCAAAATTGGGAGTGGTAGATGTTAAAGCGAAACTATCAGACGGAACAATAGCAACAATTGAGATGCAAGTGAAGAATGAAAAAAACATAGGAGAAAGAATAACATTTTATATATGTAAAATATATTTTAATGATATAAAAAAGAAACAAGATTACAAGCAAATTAATAAAGTTATAGCAATAGCAATAATAGATTTTAGTTACTTTAACAGGAAAGAATATCACCAAATAGCACATCTAAAATTTGAAGAGTGCAAAGATGAAAATGAAATAGTAAGTTCAATATTAAAAGGAAAAGAAGACGAATATATAACAGATAAAATAGAAGTACATATAATTGATTTAAAAAAGTTTAAAAAAATGAAAAATCCCAAAGGAGAATTAGCAGATTGGCTAAATCTAATTTTGGGGAATGAGGGGGCGATTGAAATGGCGATTCAAAGAAATGTAGATATAGCTAGAGTAAATGAAGAGAATAAAGAGTTAAGCGAAGCAGAGGACTGGGCACAATTTTTAAGAGATGTCGCTAGATATGATGAAAATACTAGAATAAGTTATGCGATTGAAGAAAAGGAAAAAGACATTGCTAAAAAGATGTTAAAGGAAAATGTAGATATAGAAACAATAAGAAGAGTTACTGAACTAACTAAAAAAGAAATAGAAAAACTAATGGAAAATAGATAAAATATTTTATAAATAAGAAGAAGCAATGTGATTACATATCATAAAGCTTCTTTTATTTGTTTTAATTCTTTATAAAAAGGGAGTCTGTTGGCATGTTGATAGATTTCTGCCCAAAAGGACCGTCCCCAATGGCAATTTATTGCCAAAAAGGTCCGTCCCTATTGGCAATTTTGCAAAAAATCAAACTTCATCAAATCAACAAAATATTCATAAACACTCTTCTTAGGAACTTCATTAGTAGTAAAAACATTACAATAATCAATAAAACCACTATCAGACGATATCGTAATCCCACCAATAACATTATCACTCAAAACAGGAGCCTCAAAAGACTTAGCCATTTCAATATCAACTTTGATAGAAGGAATATCACTTTTCAAAACAGGAATAACAGATTGTGACAAAGCAGAATAATTTATTTCCAATTTTGCGGAGTTACTAGCCTTATATATGTTAAAGTAATTCTTATCTTGACTATGATTTTCCGCTTTCCATTCTTCAAATTTATCATCTACAAGTTTTCCTATATTTACATATTCAAAGTTTTTAAAAGCATATTCAATAAGTTTTACACTATCAGATGTTCTAAATTTTTTAGTATCACAGCCAAGTACAATGCAGATTATATCCATATCACCACGTTTGCAAGCTGTTACTAGACAGCGGTTAGCGCCATTGGTAAATCCTGTTTTTACACCATATACACCATTTAAAATGCCTAGTAATTCGTTGGTATTGTTTAAGCTTTTTGGATATCCATTAATTGTAACAGTATAGTTTTTTGTTCCCACAATGTTTGCAAATGTTTCGTTTTTTAGTGCGTAATCTGTAAGTAATGCAAGTTCATATGCTGTTGTATAATGTCCATTAGAATCTAGGCCATGTGGAGATTCAAAGTGGCTATTATAAAGTCCAAGTTCTTTTGCCTTGTTGTTCATCATTTCTGAAAATCCAGCAACAGAACCACCAGCTGTTTCAGCTAATGCTACGGCAGCGTCATTTCCAGAGCATAGCATTAGTCCATAAAGTAAATCTCGAATTGTTATTTTGTCACCTGTTTTTAGTCCTAATCTTGAGCCACCTGTGCCAGCTGCTTTTTTAGATACTTCTATGGTTTGGTTTAAATCGCAATTTTCTATTATAACTGTTGCTGTCATAATTTTTGTGGTTGATGCCATTTTTACTTTATTGTCTTCGTTTTTTCCATAAATTATAGTTTTGCTCAATCTGTCTAAAACAATGCAAGAGCGAGCGTTTAATTCTAGTGGAGATGTGCTGTTACTTGATGTTGTGATTGTTTCATTTATTATAGATAGTGTTTCTTCGTCATCTTCTTCATCATCTGCAAAAGAACAATTAATATTTAATAGTGTTAAAAAGATTAGAGAAAAACAAATTGCTTTCAAATAAAAGTTTTTTAAATTCATAATATCACCAATAAAATATATGAAAATAAAAAAATAAATATGCAAAATATTAAAATGGCAAAAACACTACGGAAATAAGCAAAAAAGCATCAAAACACCCCAAAAATATTGATTTTATTACAAAAATGTAATATAATTGTAATAAGTGGGGTTATTTTTAAACAGACTACCACAAACCAATCTCCGTAGGCATAAAAAAGACATAAAAATAGGGGGAAATTTATTGGAAAAAAAGCCCCTTGACTATTGTCAAAAAGAGAGTAAAATTGTAATAGGAGATAATATAAAAGTAAGGGAGAAGAAAAGATGAGCTCAAAAGTAAAAAAAATAGCACTAATAGGAATTATGATGGTAATAATGTTAGCAGTGTTGGCAATGGCAATGCCTAATACAGTAAATGCGGTAACATTACCAATGTATCTAGGAATAACAGAAATAAGAACAAATGATACGCCAAATTTAGGATATGCAATAGGTGATCCAAATACAAATGGAGAAACAGGAGAAAGTAACAAAATTTGGAATATTGTAGAATATACAGGCTTAGGATCAGATGCTAGTTTAAAAGCAGATGGTGCAAAAAATATATATTGTCTAAAAGCAGGAATAGGTTTTACAAACACACATAAGCGTGATGAATATACAATGTCATTTAACATGAAGACTCAAAGAGGCACAATAGCAGAAACAAGTGATGTGTTAAGATCAATAGTAGAAGGAACAGTACCATACAAAGCTTCTTCAACTGCAACAGAAGTTCAAGTTAGTAAATATAATTCAATATTAGCATTAGGAGATATGTTATATTTAATAAGTGATGACGAAAATCAAAAAGCAGAATATTTAAAGGCAGCTGGAATTAATGCAGAAGAATGGGATACAGTTTTAACAAGAGATGAAATAGCAGCAGTTCAACAGGCAGCATTTTGGTATTTCACAAACTATGAAGAAGGAAAAACAACTTTTGACAAAACAGGAGCAGACACAACAGGGTGGTTATGGTACACAGAAAACGGAACTACTTACCAAAATTTAATACAACATAATCCAACAGGTGTAGCAATAAATAATTCTTATGGAGCTCAAAGACAACAACAAGCAGAAATATTATATAGATATTTAATACAAACAGCAAAGAAAAATTCAACAAATTATGCAAATCCAGAAACTACAACAGTGCCAGCATCACTTACAACAACGAGCTTAGGATATAAAGAAGTTGGAAATAATTATGTATTAGGACCAATAAATATAACAGAAACAGAAGGAAACACAATACCATATGATATAGAGTTTGCATTTAAAGCAAATGGAAGTACAATAGATGAAGATGAATATACTTTATTAAATGCAAGTGAACAACCAGTAGCAGAAGGAACAACAATAAAAGATTTAGTAGGAGAAAACTTCTATATTTCAGTTCCAAAAACTAAAGGAAAAACATTCTCAGTAGCAACAAAAATAAAATATTCAAATTCAGTATTAAACTTATATACAGCACCAGGAAACACAACACAACCAGTATTAATACCAGAAAAAGAACCAGAAGAAGTGCCAGCAGAAATCTCAGTAGAAATAGAAGTTGAAGAGGCATTTGACTTAAAATTAATAAAAAGAATATTTGAAGTAAATGATAAAAAAGTACCAGAAAGAATAGAAAAAGTTGATGTTAGCAAACTAAACACAACAGACGAAAATGGTAACAAAATAACAACAGGTGATTATACATTAAATAAAAAACCATATGGAGTAAAAAAAGGTGATATAGTAACATATGCACTTAGAGTTTATAACGAAGGAACAATAGACGGATATGCTTCAGAAATAACAGAAGATATTCCAGAAGGATTAGAATTTTTATGGATGTCTCCAGAAGATTTAGAAAAAGATACAACATTAACAGCAGCCGAAAAAGAAGCAATTGAATTTAACCAAAAATATTTATGGGGAAAATTTGTATATGATGAAGAAACAAAAGATAGAATAGTTCAAATTTCAACAGACTATCTATCAAAGGAAAATGAAACAACAACAAATGGAAACTTAATAAAAGCATTTGGAGAAAATGACGGAACAAAAACAGAAAAAGATATTTCATATAAAGAAGTATATGTAAAAATGAAAGTTGTTTCAGAAAACACAACTGGAACAATAATAAGAAACGAAGCAGCAATAACAGAAGACACTGACAGCGAAAATAATCCAGTAAATGATAGAGACTCAGATACAGAAGTATGGAAAAAATACGAAGATGACGAAGATTACGATAATATCACATTAGAAGTATTTGACCTAGCATTAAGGAAATTCATAATAGCAGTAAGCAAAGATGAAACAATAGAAAATAGTGAATATTTAAGAAACGAAGACGGTTCATATAAAAGAGCGCCAATAGTAGATACATCAAAATTAAATACAATAGGTGAAGACGAAAAAAGAATTACAACAGCTACATATAATCACACAAAAGAACCAGTGTTAGTACAAAGAAATGACATAGTTGTATATATGTTAAGAGTTTACAACGAAGGTGACATCGACGGATATGCAGCAGAAATAAAAGACCACTTACCACCACATTTAGAATTTGTAGATAGCGAATTTAATAAACAATATGGTTGGGATGTATCAGAAGACGGAAGAACAGTAACTACAACATATTTAAGTTCTGAAGATAGTTTGATAAAAAAAGCTGTAAAAGATGATAATGATGAATATGTACTATCATATAAAGAAGTGCCAATTATGTGTAAAGTAGTTGGAGACGCACCAACAAACCAAAATATCACAAATATTGCTGATATAACAAAATATGAAGATTATAATAAAGAACCAGTAGCAGATAGAGATTCTCAAGAAAACAATGTGGAATTACCAAAAGACGAAAACTTACCAACATATAAAGATAATGAAAAGGGAGAATATGTGCCTGGTCAACAAGATGATGACGACTTTGAAAAAGTAATAGTAAAAGAATTTGACTTAGCATTAAGAAAATGGGTAACACAAGCAATAGTAACAGACAAAAAAGGAACAGTAATAACAAACACAGGACATCAACCATATGATGACCCAGAAGATATAGTTAAAGTAGAATTAGACAGAAAAAAATTAAATGAAGTAACAGTTAAATTTAGATATTCAATAAGAGTAATAAACGAAGGTGACCTAGAAGGTTATGCAAAAGAAGTAACAGACTATATCCCAGAAGGACTAAAATTTGTTGCAGCAGATAACCCAGGTTGGACAGATGAAGGAAATAATGTAATATCAACAAGATTACTAGAAAACACATTATTAAAACCAGGAGAATATGCTGATGTAGAAGTATTACTTACATGGGAAAATAATCAAAATAATATGGGACTAAAAGTAAACACAGCAGAAATATCAGAAGACTATAACGAATATGATGTTCCAGATAAAGATTCAACACCTGATAACAAAAAACCAGGAGAAGACGATATAGATGATGCACCAGTAATGTTATCAATAAAAACAGGTCAAACAAGAATTTACTTTACATTAGGATTTACAATATTAATTACAATAGCAGGTGGAATAGTACTAATTAAAAAATACGTATTATAAACTTTTTGGGACAGGCCAAAAAAGTTTGGAAAAAAGACGTTTTGGGACAGCCCAAAAAAGTTTAAAAAAGGATATTGAAAGGAGAGGGCAAATGAAAATAAAAAGTAAGATAATTTTTATGATTATTTGTGTAACCTTAATATTACTAACTTTTATGCAAACAGTAGCTTATGCTACACTTGTAACAGATAATAGCAAAAAAATGTATATAGGAATAGAAGAGTTAAGAAGGAATGACGAGCCTAATCTTGGATATTCAGTAGGAGACCCAAATACAAATGGAGCAACAGGAGAGAGTAACAAAATTTGGAGTTTAGTTGAATTTACAGGACCAAGTGATACTGATAACTTAAAAGCAAATGGAAATAAAAATATTTACTGTTTAAAAGCTGGGGTTGGTTTCAGTAATACTAATAAACGTGCAACATATGATGTTTTCTTTAATATGAAGACTGAAAGAACCCAAATTGAAGCTCAAAATGATATTTTAGAAGAACTAGTAGGTGGAACAGTTCCATACAAAGCTTCTTCAACAGCTTCAGTAGTGCAAATTAGCAGATATAATGCATTATTAGCATTAGGGGATATGCTATATTTAATGGAAGATTCTGAACAAGAAAAAGAAAAATATTTAAATGCAGCAGGAATTTACTCTGAGTATTGGGATTCAACTCTTACAAGAGATGAGATATCAGCAGTACAACAGATGGCAATTTGGTATTTTACAAACTATGAAGCAGGAAAAACTACTTTTGACAAAACAGGTGATGATACAACGGGTTGGCTTTGGTACACAGAAGATGGAAAAACTTACAGGAATTTTGCACAATATAATCCAAGCAATGTAGATATAAATTCTTCTCATGGTGCTCAAAGACAACAACAAGCAGAAATGCTATATAGATACTTAATACAAACAGCAAAATCAAAAGCAAGTGAATATGATGCAAGTAAGCTAAATCAAGAAGCACCAGTTTCACTGGATACAGCATATCTAGATTATGGAGAAGTGGGAACTAATTATATAATGGGACCAATTCATATGTCAGCAAATGCAAATAATCCAGTAAATTACGAAATGGATTTTGTTGTAAAAAATAATGGAACTGCAACAACAGGATATCAATTATTAAATAGTAGTAAACAACCAGTAGCTGCAGGAACAACAGTAAAAAGCTTAGTAGGTCAAGATTTCTATATTTCTATGCCAGTAGCAACAACAGGATATGTAGAAGTAGAAGCAAATGTTAGATACACTAATAGAAATCAAACATTATGGACAGCTGACGGAATAGACGGCGACAGTACTCAACCAGTATTAATACCTTCAAAGAAGGCAGAAAATTTATCATTAACTTTGGATGTAATGCCAAGTGCAAAAGAATTTGACTTGTCTTTAAGAAAATACATAACAAAAGTAGGAGATGAAGTCTTATCAGGTGCAAAATCTAGGGTGCCAGTAATAGATGTAAGCCAATTACTACCAGTAGAAGAAATGTCAATAAAACCAAGGACAACGGAAGCAATAACAACAGCTATATATCAACATAGAAAAGACCCAATAGTTGTAAGAACAAACGAAAAAATTATATATAATATTACAATATATAATGAAGGAGAAAAAGCAGGAAGAGCTACAAAAATAGTAGACCAATTACCACAAGGGTTAAGATATGATAGAGTAGTAAGTGGAAACTTTGTATTAGACTCATACAATGAAACAACAAATACATTAAACTTAAAAAGAGCAGCTGGTAATAATACAAATTTAGCACCATTTGTTGATAGAGATGAATTAGACACTGAAACAATACAAATTGAGTGTACAGTAACTGCTTATGCAGCAGCCAATAAGCAGGTTTTAACAAACTTAGCTTGGATATCAGAAGAAATTGATGGAGAATCAGGAGTAACAATAACAACTCAAAGAAGATTGGATAGGGACTCTGAACCAGCAACAATAACAAAATATAATAAGGCTGAATTAGTAACAGCAGACAATGGTTATACAGGAAATACTTCAAATGAAGGGCAAGATTTAGCAAGTCCAGATAGCTATTTTGAAGGTCAACAAGATGATGACGATTTTGAGAAAGTAGTAATAAATCCAGCAACAGGAAGTTATAATATACAACTTATCAAAGTTGCTGAAAATGATCTTACAAAGAAATTACAAGGTGCACAATTTGAAATAACATTGGCAAATGGAACTAAAAATACATATACAACAGATGCAAATGGTTCATTAAATATTAATGACATTAACATTACAGCAGCTGGAGTAGAAAATATAACAATAAAAGAAACAGTAGCGCCAAAAGGATATTCAAAAATAATAGATACTATTATTTTAAAAGTAAAAAAAGAGATTGCAAATGGTGAATATAAAGGAACAGTAGAAGCATTAACAAAAGAAGACGGAACAGCTGTACCAACAGGTACAACACACACTGTTGATGGAAATACAATAAAAGTAACAGTTCCAAATAGAGAAAAAACATTTGACTTAGCTTTAAGAAAATATATAACAAAAGCAGGAGAAAAAGAATTAAATGGTGCAGATACCAGAGCTCCATCAATAGATAGAACAACATTAGATAATGGAACAACTGCAACATACAAACACAGAAAAGACCCTGTACCTGTAAAAACAGGAGAAAAAGTAATATATAATCTTGCAATTTACAATGAAGGTGAAAAATCTGGTAGAGCAACAAAAGTTGTAGATCAATTACCAACAGGCTTACAATTTAATAGAGTAATAACATCAAACTTTGTAGTAGACTCATATAATGAAACTACAAATACTCTAAATTTAAAAAGAGCAGACGGAAATAATACAAACTTAGGACCATACACAGGAAATGCAAATCCAGCATCAGAAGTAATTCAAATTGAATGTACAGTAACAGCAAAAGCATCAAGAACAGATGCTCAAATTCTAACAAACCTAGCTTGGATTTCAGAAGAATTTGACGAAGATGCAAATAGAACAATAACAAATGTACCAGGTCAAGATAGAGACTCTGAACCTTCAACAATAACAACAAAGACAAAAGATGAGTTGGTAACAACAGATAATGGTTATATAGGAAATACTTCAAATAATGGCAAAGACTTAGCAGATAGAAATAATTATTTTGAAGGTCAACAAGATGATGACGACTTTGAAAAAATAATTATACCTGCAAAAGATAAAGCAGACTTGAAATTGGTAAAAAGAATTGTTAAAGTAAATGACAAAGAAGTACCAGAAAGAATAGAAAGTGTTGATGTAAGTAAACTAAACATAGCAGGTACAGATAGCAAAACAACAGCAGATTATCAATTAAATAAAAAAGCAGTTGAAGTAAAAAAAGGCGATATTGTAACATATACACTAAGGGTATATAATGAAGGATTAATAGATGCTTATGCAGCTGAAATAACAGAAGATGTACCAGAAGGATTAGAGTATTTATGTGATGAAACAGCATCTGAAAATCCAACAGATGAAGAAAAAGAAGCAATTGCATTTAACAAAGCTCAATTATGGGGAAAAGAAGTAAAAGATGCAAGTGGCAAAATAACACAAATTTCAACAGGATACTTATCAAAAGACAATGAAAAAACACCAGGAGAGAACTTGATTAAGGCATTTGGTCAAAATGACGGAACTAAGACAGAAGAAGACCTTGATTATAGAGAAGTATCAGTTAAATTTAAAGTAATTTCTGAAAATGTTAGTGGAACAATAATTAGAAACGAAGCAGCAGTTACAGAAGATACTGACGAAGATGGTGAACCAGTAGATGATAGAGACTCTAAACCAGAAGAGTGGAAAAAATATGAAGATGACGAAGATTACGACAATATCATATTAAAAGAATTTGACTTAGCATTAAGAAAATTCATTGTAGCAGTAAGTAAAGACGAAAACATAGAAGATAGTGAATATCTAAAAAATGAAGACGGCTCATATAAAAGAGCACCAGTAGTAGATTCATCAAAATTAAATACAAAAGATGATGAAGGAAATTTAATTACAACAGCAATATATAATCATACAAAAGAGCCAGTATTAGTACAAAGAAATGATATAGTTGTATATATGTTAAGAGTTTACAACGAAGGTGACATTGACGGATATGCAGCTGAAATAAAAGATCACTTACCACCACATTTAGAATTTGTAGATAGCGAATTTAATAAACAATATGGTTGGGAAGTTTCAGAAGATGGTAGAACAGTAACTACAACATACTTAAAAGACAGCCTAGTAAAAAAACCAGAACAAGTAGGCGAGAGTAAAACAACAGGTTTTGTTCCAACATATGACGAAGATGGAAATCTAGTAGGTGGAAAATCAGCTTTATGGTATGAATATAGTTATAAACTAGACTATAAAGAAGTTCCAATTATGTGTAAAGTAAAAGACACAGCACCAAGAAATGAAAACATCACAAACATTGCAGACATAACAAAATATGAAGACGAAGAACATAAACCAGTAGAAGACAGAGACTCTCAAGAAGACAATGTCGACTTACCAGAAGACAAAGACCTACCAGGATACAAAGACGACGAAAAAGGAGACTATGTACCTGGACAACAAGATGATGACGACTTCGAAAAAGTAATAGTAAAGAAATTTGACTTAGCATTAAGAAAATGGGTAACACAAGCGATAGTAACAGATAAAAATGGTACAACAGTAACAAATACAGGACATCAACCATATGATGACCCAGAAGGAATAGTAAAAGTAGAATTAGACAAAAAGAATTTAAGCCAAGTAACAGTTAAATTCAGATATTCAATCAGGGTAATAAATGAAGGAGATATAGAAGGATACGCAAAAGAAGTAACAGACTATATCCCAGAAGGACTAAGATTTATTGCAGCAGATAACCCAGGTTGGACAGATGAAGGAAATAACGTAATATCAACAAGATTGTTAGAAAATACTTTGTTAAAACCAGGAGAATATGCTGATGTAGAAGTATTACTTACATGGATAAACAACTCAAATAATATGGGATTAAAAGTAAACACAGCAGAAATATCAGAAGACTATAACGACTATGACGTACCAGACGAAGATTCAACACCAGACAATGAAAAACCAGGTGAAGATGACATCGACGATGCACCAGTAATGCTATCAGTAAAAACTGGTAAAGCAGTAACTTACATCGGATTAGGATTAGCAGTTCTAGTAATAATGGCTTCAGGAGTAACACTAATTAAGAAATATGTAATGTAATTTAAGTATGAAACATTAGGAAATGTCCATTGAGGACGTTTCCTTTTGGATATTTGAGACATTTTGGGACAGGCCAAAAATGTCCATGAGTAAGATTTTTTGGGACAGGCCCAAAACGTCTGTGAGTGAAACTTTTTTGGCCTGTCCCAAAAAGTTTCAGAAAAGGAGAAGAAATGAAAGAATTAGCAAAACAAGTAGAACAAGAGATAAAACCAATATTTGAAGAAATAGATAAAATATGTGAGCTAAATAGCCAAAAAGTATTAGAAGCATTTCAAAAATGTGACTTGCAAGAAGCACACCTAAATTCATCAACAGGATATGGAATAGATGAACCAGGAAGAAACAAAATAGAAGAAATTTATAGCCACGTGTTTAAAGCAGAAGACGCACTAGTAAGAACACAAATGATTTCTGGAACACATGCATTAGCAGTAACATTATTTGCGCTATTAAGACCAGGAGATACAATGGTGAGCTTAACAGGTGCGCCTTATGATACATTGCAAACAGTTATAGGGAATTCAGGAAATAGCAAAAGTTCTCTAAAATCATTTGGTATAAAATATGAACAAATTGAGCTTGTAGACAATGAATTCGATATAAATGCCATAAAAGAAAGATTGTCAAAAAAAGACGTCAAACTAGTAGAAATACAAAGATCTAGGGGATATTCAACTAGAAAAAGCCTTACAATTGAAAAAATTGAAAATGCGATAAAGGCAATAAGAGAAGTAAACAAAGATGTAATAATAATGGTAGACAACTGCTATGGAGAATTTGTGGAAGATAGAGAGCCAATTGAAATTGGAGCAGATATTGCAGTAGGTTCTTTAATGAAGAATTTAGGAGCAGGAATTGCAAATACAGGCTCATATATAGTAGGTAAAAAAGATTTGATAGAATTATGTGCAGAAAGACTAACATCACCTGGAGTAGGAAAAGAAATAGGACCTTCATTAAATCAGAATCCACTACTATTAAAAGGACTATTCTTTGCACCGTCAGTAGTAGCAAGTGCAGTAAAAACAATGGTATTTGCAAGCAGAATGCTAGAAAAATTGGGATATAATGTAGAACCAATGTATAACGAAAAAAGAGCAGACATTGTGCAAACAATACATTTAGGAACAGAAGAAAAACTAGTAAAATTCTGCCAAGGAATACAAATGGGGTCACCAATAGACTCAAATGTATTACCATATCCAGGAGATATGGGCGGATATGAAGACAAAGTCATAATGGCAGCAGGAACTTTTACACAAGGCTCAACAATTGAGCTTAGTTGTGATGGGCCATTAAGAGAGCCATACATTGCTTATATGCAAGGTGGACTTACATACCAATATGGAAAATTAGGAATAATGAAAGCAATTGAATTTATGTCAAAATAAAAATTGCCAACAGGGACGGTCCTTAATGGCAATAAATTGCCAAAAAGGTCCGTCCCCAGTGGCAAAAAATTGTCAAAAAGGTCCGTCCCTGTTGGCAATTTTTTAGAAAGGTGAGAGAATGAATGTTGTTGTAATAGGTGGTGGCCCAGCAGGTATGATGGCTGCGATAGCGTCTGCTGAGCATGGAAACCACGTGGTTTTAATTGAGAAGATGAGCTCTTTGGGAAGAAAGTTACTAATTACAGGTAAGGGAAGGTGTAATATTACTTCTTCTTTGGATATGGATGAGTTTATAAAGAATACTCCTGGAAATGGTAGGTTTTTATATAGTTGTTTTCAGGAGTTTACAAATCAGGATATAATTGATTTTTTGAAGAGACAAGGTCTAGATGTAAAGGAAGAAAGGGGAAATAGGGTTTTCCCTGTGACTGATAAGTCTTTGGATGTCTTGAAGGCCTTTACTAAAAGGCTAAAAGAGCTAAATATAAGTATTAGATATAATACTTCGGTAGAAGAAGTTTTGGTAGAAGATAACAAAGTTATTGGAGTAAAAATAAATGACAAAGAACTAAGCAAAGATGCCAGAAATGCAGAGAATAAAATAATAAAAGCTGATAAGGTTATTTTGGCAACAGGTGGAAAGAGTTATCCATTAACTGGCTCTACTGGCGATGGATATGAACTTGCTAAAAAGTTGGGTCATACAATAACTGCTATAAAGCCGTCTCTTGTGCCATTAGAGACACATAATAAAAAGGTGTGTCAAGAGATGCAAGGACTAAGTTTGAGAAATGTTAAAATTCAACTAAAAGATGTAGAGAAAAATAAGGTTATTTATGAAGAACAAGGGGAAATGCTATTTACTCATTTTGGAGTTTCTGGTCCAACAATATTAAGTTCTTCTGCTCATTTAGTTAGATATAAAAATATTGAAGAGAAGTTTGCAGAGAAAAAGATTGTTTTATCAATAGATTTTAAGCCTGCTTTGACAGAAGAAAAGCTAGATGCAAGATTATTAAGAGATTTTGATAAGCAAAAGAACAAACAATATAAAAATAGTTTAGATGAGTTATTACCACAAAAGCTAATTCCAATAGTTGTGGAAAGAAGTAAAATAAATTCGAATAAAAAAGTAAATGAGATTACTAAGGAAGAAAGAAGAAACTTAGTAAAATTGTTAAAGCATTTTGAACTAGAGATTAAGCAGTTTAGACCTATTGATGAGGCTATTATTACAAGTGGAGGTGTTTCTATTAAAGAGATAAATCCGAAAACTATGGCGTCTAAATTGGTTGAAGGCTTGTATTTTGCAGGTGAAATTATTGATGTGGATAGCTATACTGGTGGTTTTAATTTGCAAATAGCATATTCTACTGGTTATGTGGCTGGGAAAAATTAGGCTAGAAAGGGATAAAATGAAAGATTTTATAACAATAAAGGAAAATGTAAGTAGTGAGATTGTAGAAAAGAAGTCAAAATTTATAGCTAACTTATTTTACGTTGAAAGTGTAAAAGAAGCGGAAGAGATAATCAAGCAAACTAATAAGAAATATTTTGATGCAAGACATAATTGCATAGCATACCGTATTGTAGAAGATGAACAGATTGTAGAAAAGTCAAGTGATAATGGAGAGCCTTCTGGAACTGCTGGTGCGCCAATGCTAAATATTTTGCAGAAAAATAATTTAGCAAATGTTTTGGTAATTGTAACTAGATATTTTGGCGGAATATTACTAGGTACAGGTGGTTTGGTTAGAGCGTATTCTAACAGCTTACTTCAAGCAATTGAAAATAGTACAATAGTAGAAAAATGTATTGGGCAAGAGCTGAAAGTTGTTTTAGAGTATAGTGAATTTGAAAATTTTAAGTATTATTGTAAAAATAACGATATAAATATTGTTAACTCGCAATATTCAGAGAATATTGTTTGTAAAATAGAAGCACAAGAGGCTCAAAAACAGAGATTGCTGGAAGATTTTCAGTCAAAAAACATAAAATTAATTGATATTTGTGAATTATCTAAAAAATATATAACGAAAAGTAAAGAAAAATAGGACTTTTGTAAAAATATGGAAAAAATTTCCAAAAACTTATTGCGTCTCCACGAATAAAGTATTATAATCAAAATTGTAAAATATTTACAGTAGATAATTTTAGGAGGGAGAAACAAATGAGTGAAAAAGTTTCTGTTTTAATAGCAGACGATAATCAAGATTTTAGTCATACATTATCAAGTTATATTAATATGCAAGATGATATGGAAGTAATAGGTATGGCGAAAGATGGAAATGAAGCGGTAGATATGATTGTAAATATGTCGCCAGATGTAGTTTTGTTAGATGTAATTATGCCACATCTTGACGGATTAGGAGTACTAGAGAAAATTAATGGAATGAATATTAAAAAACCAATATCTATTATGCTATCAGCAGTTGGTCAAGACAAAATAACTCAAAAGGCGGTAATGCTTGGTGCAGATTATTATGTAATAAAGCCTTTTGACATAGAATTGGTGATAAAAAGAATTAGGGAAATTAAGTTCTTTAAACCAGCTCAAGTTACTAACAATTTTATTTCAAGCCAAACAAGGGGCAAATACATAGAGATATCAAAGGATAGCGGTAAAAAAGAAGAAAATTTGGAAGCATTGGTTACTAATGTTATTCATGAAGTTGGTGTTCCTGCTCATATTAAAGGATATCAATATTTGAGGGAAGCAATTATGATGGTGATTAATGATATTGATGTTATTAATCAAATTACTAAAAGTTTGTATCCACAAATTGCTTATAAGTATAACACTACTCCATCTCGTGTTGAACGTGCTATTCGCCACGCAATTGAAGTTGCTTGGGGTCGTGGTCAACAAGAAGCTGTTGAGAATATTTTTGGTTATACAATCTCAGCATCTAAGGGTAAACCAACGAATTCAGAGTTTATAGCAATGATTGCTGATAAATTGAGATTAGAATTAAAGAGTGCATAATTGAATAAGAAGATAAACTTTCAAAGTTTACTGATTAATATTTAGAGATGTTAATAGGTAAATTTGAAGGTTTTTTATTTTTGATATAAATATAAGAAATTTTTCTATTTGCTAGGCAAATGAACAATTAAACTTGATAATATTTATTGACAAGTAAGTAAAACAACGATATAATTGGAACATAGGAAATGAGAATAAGCGGAGTGCGTTGCCACCTTTGACATCTTGTAAATACATAAACCTCTACGACTTTTAGTTGTAAGACTGATATATGGGGGTGGTGCTATATGATAGAAACAGCATTATTAGAAATTATTAAATTACTTTTCTTTGGATTAGTAAATGTAGCTATCATAAACATTGTTTTGTTAGGCATCATTTGTTGGTTACTACATAAACAATAAAAAATAACCATTCTGCTTTTGACAGAGTGAATGGTTATTACAATACATTTAAGGCAACCACTTTTGTGATTTCTCATTTTCTACTTATATTATACACAGATTATTTGATTTTGTCAATCACATTTTAAACTAACAATTATAATAAACTTATTTTGCCAACTCATCAAACTTATGATAAACAGCCAAAACAATATCCTTAAGAACAGAAAGTTGGTCTGCATTACACTTATCAAAAACATTTTGAACAATCTGCAAATCAGAAAAATTATCAGACTTAACCTCATCGCCAAAAAGCAAGAAATCAGCAGAAACATTCAAAGCATTGCAAAACTGAAACAAAGTATGAATACTACAACTCTTCTGACCATTTTCAATTCTATTAATAAAATTCTCAGTTCTATCAACCTTATCAGCCAACTTCTCAACCGTCATACCAATACTCTTTCTAGAATACTTTAATCTATCTCCAAAACCCTTCCAATCAGTATACTCTTTACCATTCATAATTATTCCTCCGATACCATTAGGATTTACCAAAATTCCTAATAGTATTATTTCATAATTATAGTAAATTTATTATTGTCTAGTAGTTACAAAATATAACTCCTAGTAGGAACAAGTTAAGGAAATAAAAATACAATTAAAAATCGCTTAATTGCATACTGTTTCTAATTATTCTAACATACTTATTTTTTAACTTTGTATAAACTTCTATTTCAACATTATAATTATCGTCACTTATGCTAATACCTTTAGTTTGCATATCAGATACAAATAATGAATTTCTAATCATTAACTGATTAATAATAGTTTGATTATCAACATGTTCAGCCTTTAAAGAACATAACAAAAACAAATTATTACAAAAATGATACATTTCTTCTGTACTAATGTTTTTAAAGTTGTCAAGAATATCTTTTTCCATTAAATTAAGTATATCTTTTTTTGCTGTTTTGTTCATATCATATCACCTCTTAAAAATTTAGTTAATAGAGTACACTAATAGTACAACTAGTTAATAATAACATAATTAGTTGCAAAAATCAAGTATTATTTACAAATTCTTGATAAAATTGCTAATATATGCCAACCTGCCAACGGGGACGGATCTTCGTGGCAGAAATCTGCCAAAAAGGTCCGTCCCCATTGGCAGGATAGATGTATAAAAAAGAAAAATTTGGAAAAAATATAATAAATAATAAAATTAGGAGGTAGAGATGGAGCAAAATAACTTAAAAAATATAATAGTATTGAAGGATTTACCGTCAAACATAGTAGAAGAGGCAATAGTAATATTAAAAACAAATAAGAAAGCAAAAAAAGTTCAAAAAATAGAGAAAAGAAAAAAGGCAAATGAACAAGAGAAGAAACCAAAGCAAAGTGATTATATATTAAAAGAGGCAGAGTTGTTGGTATCAGATTATATTACAGGAATTGAAGAAAAAAAGGAAGCGAAAAAAGAAAATAGAAAACAAAGTGAAATAAAATATAGAAGATTAAAAAATTACGCATATATTGCGAGTTTTATACTGCTAATAGAAAGCATATATTTATTTATAAAATAAGTTATAAAACACTTTTTCCAGACATATAGTTTACAAAGAAACTAAGGAAGAGGTGCTTTTTTTATGGAAAGAACTATATCAACAGAAGAAAGAATAAGACGAGCTGAAGAAATCTATGCAAAAAGACGACAAGGTGTTGCAAGGCCAATAGCAATGGTAAATGTGAACGATGGTGAAAAGAAAGATATAAAATTATTAAAAAAGATGATTATTCAAATTCTAATTTGTGTAGCAATATATTTAATAATATATGCAATTCAAAATAATGAATATGTATTCTCAAAAGATTTTACAAATAAGCTAAATGAAGTGCTTTCATATGACACTAATTTTACAGAGATATATAATAATGTAAAAAGTAAAGTACAGGGGATAATTCCAAATAACGAAACAAATCAAAATCAAGACCAAACACAAGAAGAGCAAAATAATAACGAAGGGCAAGAAAGCTCAAATGCAGATGTTAATGGCGAGGTAGCAATAGGCGGCTCAGATGAAGCGGCACAAAATGCGGAAGCTTCAGAAGAAAAAAGAGAATTAACGCCAGAAGAACAAGAAATAGCTACAATAAAAAGTACAGCAAATTTCATTAAGCCAGTAGAAGGAACTATCAGCTCAGGATTTGGACAAAGAGAAAGTACAAATGAAAATATTCCAAAAAATCATACAGGAACAGATATTGCTGCAAATTTAGGAACGAAAATAAAATCTGCAACTGACGGAGAAGTTGTTTTAGTATCTGAAGAAGGGGCTTATGGAAAACATATAAAAGTACAAATTGGTGAAGTAAGTATCATTTATGCACATTGCAACGCAATATATGTGAAACAAGGGGATAAAATAACTCAAGGGCAAGAAATTGCAGAAGTAGGAAGTACAGGCAATTCGACTCGGACCGCATTTACATTTTGAAGTTAGACTTTCAGAAAAGCCAATAAATCCTCAAAATATTTTAGAGCTATAGGGTGTTTTTGGGTGTTTTTGGGGACAGTCCTTAAAAACACCCAAAATCTGGATTTTTTGGGACAGTCCCAAAACGTCCGTGAGTGAAACTTTTTTGGCCTGTCCCAAAACGTCCGTGGGCGAAACTTTTTTGGCCTGTCCCAAAAAGTTTTAAATAAAATTGAGGAGGAACAGTATGCGTTTTAGAGTTGATTTGAAAATATTTTTATTTTTGATTTTGTTTTATTTTACCAAGCAAATAGAGACATATGTATTAATAATTATATTTGCAATAATCCACGAATTAGGACATTTGGCAGCAGGATTATTAATGGGAATGAAACCTGAAAAACTAGAATTAAAGCCATATGGGGTAAGTATTTCTTTTAAAGTAATTCCAAGTGATTATAACAAAAAGATAGCAAGTGGAAACAAGTTAGAGATAAAGAAAATAATTGTGGCAATAGCAGGGCCTTTAACAAATTTACTTATGATTATTATTTTTAATAATATAGAGCTAGGGTTGTTTTCTAATTTGATGATTATTTATGCAAATATTTTGTTAATAATATTTAATTTAATTCCAATATATCCACTAGACGGAGGAAGAATTTTGAAGGGATTTTTACATATTTGCTATGGAAAGAGAAAGGCAGAGAGATATACAAATAATATTTCATTTGTTATATTGGTTTTAATGACAGCTATTAGCAGTATTGCAGTGTTTTATATGAAAAATATTTCGATTTTTATTATTATAATTTTTCTTTGGGGGCTATATATTAAGCAAGATATTGTAGAAAAAAGAAGAAATAAAATTCAAGATTTAATTCAAAAAACTATTGAAATTGATAACAATTAATAGTAAACTAATACTAAAGATAAAAAAGGAGAAATAGCAAATGATAAAAAAATTTTTGAAAGGTCAAAAAGGTATAAACCTAATTTCGTTAACAGTAGCGGTGTTGGTAATATTGGTATTAACAAATGTTATAATATTTAATGTAAGGGACAATTTAAAAATTGAGAAGTTGAAAGCACTACAAACAGACGTGGCTAATCTAAGAGATAAAGTTTCAAATTATTATGCGAAGTTTGGAACAATACCTATTGTTGATATTGAGTATAAAAATGTTGATAAAATCAAAGCTGCTGGGCTGATAAGTGAGGTAAATGATAGTGGCAGATTTTATGTAATAGATTTAGACAAAATAGAAAACTTAACACTGAACTATGGACGAGATTACAACAAAATTACTGCAACGTCAACAGACACGGAAATAAATAGTTATACAGATATATATATAATAAACTCAGCAAGTCACAATATATTTTATGTGAAAGGTGTAAAGGTTGACGACGATTGGTATTATACAGATTATTTAGCAGAAGATATAGATATAGCACCAATTAATTTAAGATATATAGATAATGTAAAGATACCAAGTGGATTTTACTATGTAGACGGTAAAAAAGATACTGGAATAATTATATCTGATGTTGAAGGCGATGATATAGACAATAGCAAAAAGGGAAATCAATATGTATGGGTTCCAGTTGAAAATTTTGACGAATTTGTAAGAAAAGATTATGGAAGGCAAAATATAGCAGATGCAAATTTTGTAAGTACAGGAAAGACTGCATCAAAATATTATGAAGCAGTAGGAGACGGTGTGTCTGCTGGAAGTGAAGTTGAACAGATATATAGGAGTGTAAAGCAGAATAAAGGATTTTTTATTTCAAGGTTTGAAGCTGGAAGAGCAACAAATGGACAAGTTGTAAGTAAAAAAGGAGAAGCGGTATATAATTCTATAAAATGGGGAAATGCTGACGAGACAGGTGGAGCAGTAGCCTTGGCAAGAAATGTATATCCAAAAGATTCTGAAAATGAGGTCGCTTCTACTTTGTGCTATGGCGTTCAATGGGATGCTATTATGAATTGGATTAGCAAAGATAATAACTTATCTAAATATTTAACAGATAGTAGTCAGATTGGAAATTATTCAAATAGTGGTTCGCCAGCTAAAACTGGTGCAAATGATAATTATCAAACAAAAAATATTTATGATTTAGCTGGTAATGTTGGCGAGTGGACTATGGAAAATTACAACCTAAATAACTATGTTATAAGGGGTGGAGATTTCTCAAAAACAGATTCTAATTATAAAACATTGGCTAGTCGTGCAGGTGGTATGTTGGATTATACTAATGCAAATACAGGTTTTAGAATTGCGTTGTATTTGAAGGCCGATGCACCAGGTGTAAAAATGCCAAAAGAAGATAGTGTGGCTAATGCTGAAACGACATTGTTTGCCACAGATTATGGAAAAATTGACGTTGTATGGATAGATAAAGATAATAATGTAAGAGAGACACCTGAACCACCAGTACTAGGTAGTTCAATGGTACCAGTAACTTGGACAGAAACAACAGATAGTGAAGGGAAAATTACATCATGGACAGAAGATACAAATGCAAAATCTTCTTGGTATGGATATATACCAGCGATTGGAACAGAAGATAACTTATCTAGTAGGTGGGCAAATGCTAAAAGTACAAAAGACGGAAGTTACTTTGTATGGATACCACGTTATGCATATAGAATTACATATTGCCAGAGTGAAACAAATACAGAACCAATAGGTTATTATGATGGTTGGGGAATGTGGAAAGCATCAGATGGTACAGTAAAATATAAGCTAGATGAAGGGATAGAAACAGTAGTATATAATGATACAAAATATATAGTACATCCAGCATTTGAGACTAATATCGATAATGGAGGTTGGGACAAAGATTTAACAGGATTTTGGTTTGCAAAATATGAGATGAGTAGAGAAAATAGTAGCAATAATGGAGTTACTTGGACAGCTGATAATAGTGGTAGTGATAATACTCAAATTACAGATGCAAATAAGAATTCAGTAAGAGCAGTAAGTAAACCATCCATGAGATCTTGGAATAATGTACAGACTGGAAATTGTTATGCGAATGCATATAATTATGATAGAGCAAAAGAAAGTCATTTAGTGAAAAATAGTGAGTGGGGAGCAACAGTATATTTAGCACATAGTCAGTATGGAAGAAATGGATATGAGTTAGATGTAAATAACAATGGGCAATATATAACTGGAAATGGTGGTGGAGTTGTTGGTTCAAAATCCTCAGCTCCCACGAATGTAATAAATAGATATGACACAGCAATAGGAGCAAAAGCGAGTACAACAGGTAATATATATGGTATATATGATATGTCTGGTTGTGCTTCAGAACCAAGTGCAGCATTTAACAAATTTGGTTTACAAAGTGTCTTAACAGCTACTAATAATGTATATATGACAGAGGCTGCAAAAAATGCAAGTGGAAATTATGTAAGTACCAAATATATAACAGTATATAGCAATGATCAAGATTCATTTGTAGGAAATGCAACAATACATAAAACAGGAAAGATAGGAGACAATACAAAAGAAGTAAATCAAGGTGGTATAATGCCAGGAAGTTCTACTGAATTATATTGGAGTTGGTTTCATAATTCTCCTAGTAATGTGTCTACAAGCCTTCCTTTTCCAGTTTGTGGAGGTTCTTGCAGTAGTAAGAGTGGAGCAGGAATATTCTATTATGGTGTTGGCACTTCATCAGTTGGAGCAATGCGTGTAGTACTTTGTCCATAAAATTATAGAAATAAGAGTTTACTAATAATAGAATGGTAAGCTCTTTATTTATGTATTAAAAACAATAAAGTAAGAAAAAAGAAGAAAATAAGAAATAAATAAAGAAAACAATGAGCAAAGTATAGAACTAAATTTACATTAAATTATGAAGACAGAAAGAATAAATGAAAATGTATTTAATATAGAATTTGATTATCTGCAAAGTGTGACAATTAGGATAAAAGAGTAATGCAACTTTTGAATATAGCAATGTCGAAATTTGTCGTATTTTGCGATGAGTTTTTTTGCAAATTTTAATAAAAATCTTGCAAAAGAGAAAGAATTTTGGTATTATATGGAAAGTAATAATATTGCTACTTATGTTGCAATAAAATTCTAATTAGAAAAAAATAAAATTTAAATTAAATCAAACAAATTAAAATCAACTTTAAGAAAATTACAATTTAAAATCAAATGAGTTTTGATATAAGTTATTTTGTAAAACTAAAAAATCAAAACTAATCGAAATTAAAACCCAAAATTATTAACCAAAATAAAAAATGTGTACACAAATAAAACTGCAATAAAAGTAGTAACATTCTTACTAATAAATAAAAATTTACATCAAAGTATTGATAAACACAAAATATTGATGTATAATAAGAAAGGAATGAACACTATTGAATAAAAATCAACAAGAAAGAAGAAAATTGCCACTAACAAGTGACATAGTTTTTAAAAGAGTATTTTCAAGAGAAGGAAGCGAAGATATATTAAAAGCTCTGCTAGAAGCAATATTAGACAAACCTATACAAGAAGTAATAGTCAA
Organism: uncultured Clostridia bacterium; assembly: GCA_949538735.1. Classification (GTDB taxonomy): domain Bacteria; phylum Bacillota; class Clostridia; order TANB77; family CAG-508; genus CAG-269. The sequence goes on along the minus strand of CATGLK010000001.1, from coordinate 153,614 downwards.
AAATCCAGAATTACCAAAAAATTTATATGACAGCAAAGCAGGTGTATTAGATGTCAAAGTAGAAATAGATAAAAATATATTGTGTGATGTTGAAATGCAGGTGCAAGATTTTGGAAATATAGACAAAAGAAGTTCAGTTTATATGGCTACATTAGAGACAGAAGGAATAAAAAAAGGTGAAGATTATAAACAAGCTAAAAAAGTCATAGCAATAAACTTATTAAACTTCGAATATTATAAAAGAAATAGCTATCATAACATAGCACATATGAAATTCGAAAAAACAAAAGAGAATGAATATGTAGATATGGGGTATAGTAATGAAGAAGAACTAGCAACAAATGACTTGGAAATGCACTTTATAGAAATACCAAAATTCGAAAAGAAAAATCCAGAAGCTAATACAAAGTTAGAACAATGGCTTTGGTTGTTAGCAGGAAGGGAGGAAAAATTAGAAATGGCTAGAAAGAAGAATAAAGAAATTGATAAAGCCATAGATATAATAGACCAAATGAGTATGGATGAAAAAGAATGGAATTTGTACATATCAAGACAAAGAGCGATTTGGGATTATAATACAGGTATGAGAACAGCTAGAGAAGAAGGCATGAAAAAAGGAGTAGAAGAAGGTGCAAAACTAGAAAAGTTAGAGATTGCTAGAAATATGTTAAAAGAAAAAGTTGATATTCAAATAATAGCAAAAGTTACAGGATTAACAAAAGAAGAAATTGAAAAATTAGAAGAAAATAAATAGAACAAGAAATTATCTTAGAAAATATAAATTCTAAGGTAATTTTTTTATGTTACAATTGCCATTGCCTTTAATATTTTCTTGTATTTAAATAGGAGAGAAGAAAAGAGACTTTATCACTTTTTTATAAAAACTTTAAAAAAATAATAAAGTAAGAAAAAATAAGAAAATATAAAATAAAGAAAGAAAAAGAAAAGAAACATCTGATTTTACTATATAATAAATATTGCCAATATAGGAAATATAAAATATAATTAAATGTATGATAATACAAAAAAAGCAAATACTAACAAAAGAAGGAGAAAAACTATGTTGATAAAAATAGAAAAATTGAAAGAAGAAATATTAAAAAAACACACAAATAAATTGCAAATAGAACTTAAAGGAATGATAAAAACGCAGTTAAGTATAGAAAATCCGGAAATTCAAATTGCTAAAAGTGCAGTTATAATATTTAACAAAAAAGATAGTAAACAAAAGATAGAGTTAAATTTACATCAAATTATGAAAATAGAAAAAATGAATGAAAATGTGTTTAATATAGAGTTTGATTATCTACAAAATGTAACAATTACAGTAATAAATCTCGTACAAAATGTAGATAATGAAAAAAATTCTAGATTTATCTAGAATTTTACAATAATTTATTTTAAGCTGTTAGCGATATTTTCGCACAAACTAATATATAAGATACGATTTTTTTGTGGTATAGTTTGTATTAATTCTGAAAAGGTATAATCAGAATTATTAGGAATAATTCCAAATACTAAGAAATCTAAACTAGTATTTAATGTGTTTGCGATTTTACTGATTGTATATAAACTACAAATGCTACCGCCTCTCTCAATCTCACTAATATATGTAGGAGATACATCTATAATTTCAGATAGTTTTTCTTGTGTTAATTTCAATTCTAATCTTTTTGATTTAATTCTTTTTCCAATTTCTTTATAATTTAATTCATTCATAAAATTTATCCTTTCTATGTTTTCAAACCACATTTAAAATTACATTTTATTTTATATTATTGTATACTGTCGAAAAAACAAATAAAACAAAATAAAAATGTTGAACTTAAACCAAAACTGTGATATTATTTGCGTATAAAAGCAGTACAAATGTTAAAAATATATTATAGGTATTGCAACTTAAACGAAAGAGGGGATTAAAAAGGATGAAACAAAGTAAAACGAAGACAAACAACAGAGGAATTACATTAATAGCCTTAATTATCACAATAGTGATTTTACTAATACTAGCGGGAATTGTATTAGGTACATTAAAAGGAAAAAACGGAATAATAAAAAAAGCAGATGAAGCAGATTTAAAAACTACTCATTTAGGAGTGAAAGAAAAAATGGAATTTCTAGCACTTCAAAAAGAATCATATAGAGATGAAACAGATTTTATAGAATATTTGAAATCAAAAGGATATATTGATGATGACGGAATAATAGATATGAAAAAAGTTTTTGACAAGGGAACGAATTATGGAAATGGCACTAATGAAAAGGATGTATATAAAATTGTTAAAGATAATAAATATGTATTAAATTATTATGATAAAAGTGGTGCTGCAACTGAAGTTTGGTCGCTTAAAGATGATACTATTTCTGTTGGGGATAATAACGACCCAGAAGAAGGAGAAAAAATCGCTGAGGTATCTTGGATTTATCATGAAAATTCTAATGGAGATTTAATAATTACAGGTTTATCTCAGGATAATTCTGATTGGAAGTGGAACGATTTTGAAAACTACGAACAAATTTCAATTTTTGTAAATGGGGATATATTAGAGTTTCCCTCATATATAGATGGGAAAAAAGTGGTCGGAGTTCACTTCTGCCTTCCTTGGGGTAGCATAACAGTTAAAGGTCCGAAAAAGTTAGTTTTTGGGGATACGATAGAATTTATAGACGGTGCTATAGATGATCGTCGGATGGGAATGTGTCTTCTTCGAAGGATTTGAAAGTGTTAAGTTATCTAAAAATTTAAAAGAATTACACTATGTATTTTTGTCATCAACATTATTAACAAGTATAACAATACCAAAAAGTGTTACGAAGCTTACAGATAGGACATTTAGAGATTGCTCAAATTTAACAATAACTCTTGAAAAAGGAAGCACACTAGAAATACCAGCAAATAAATGGGGAGCAAAAGATGTTATCAGAGAACAATAAAATTATAATCTATATAATTTTACTAACATATATAACAATAAAACTAACACAAAAAAAGCCAATAAAAATAATAAAAAACAAGCTAGACATATGCATAATACTACTAGTAGCATCAACAGCAATTCCAATAATAGCAAACACATATGTATCCTTATTTGGAGCAGTACAAACAGTACTGCAATACATATGTGTATTAGGCATATATATAATAATTAGAGAAATCTTCTCAAAAGACAAACAAATACCAAAAACAATGATAACCAGAACAATAATAATTGTTACGGTTATCATTGTCATAATTGGGCTAGACGGAATAACTAGCAATGTATTTGCAGATATTTTGAAAAATATAGGAATTAACAATATAGAAAATGGCGAAAATAGAATGGTATCATTATTAGGAAACTCAAATGTATTAGGAGTTTTCTTAGCAAGTGTGCTATTCATAAATATAAATGAGTATCTAAAGCAAAGTAAAAAAGAAATAAAATCAATATACAAAACAATAACGCAAATAATAATAACAGGAATTATTCTAACATATAGCAAAGGTGTATTTTTAGTAACAGTAGTCATTTTACCAATTTATATATTATGTATAAAAGACAAAAAGTACAAACAAGAAATCGTACAAAACATAGTAATATCAACAATAATATCAATAATGTATGTAATACTATTCGAAAAACTACAAAGTGATAAAGATTATGTATCAATATGGGTAATGTTTGCAGTTACAAATATAATAACCTATATAATTAACATATTAATGGAAAACCTACAAATAACAGAACAAGAGACAAAAGGCATAAAATTAATAGCAGGAGTAATTGTAATAGGTTTAATTATATATATAATAATTGGATTAAATATTTATGATCAATATGAGGTCTTTAAAAAAGATGTAGAAGGTGACTATGGTGCAAAAGTTATAGATAATGTAAAATCTAATACACAATATACATTTGAATTTGAAATAGAAGCTAAATCCCCAGATGACATAGAAGGAAATTACAGCATAAACTTAATACAAAGAAATAACAGAAACCAAGAAATTGATAATACGCAAATAGAATTTGGGACATATAATGGAACTAAAAAAATAGAAATAGTAACGAAGGAGACAACCACAGAGATAAAGATAGAATTTAGGTCTAAATATTCATATTCGCAAAAAAGTTTAACTATAAAAAAACTAAAAATTAATGAAAAAGAGATACCACTAGAATATAAATTGTTGCCAACAAAGTTAGTAAAAAAAATAGCCAATATAAATATAAACTACAAAACAGCACAAGAACGAATAGAAATGATAAAAGATGCCATAAAATTAACAAAAGAGCATCCATTAATAGGTCAAGGTGGAGATGCGTGGAAATGCAAGTACATTGAAGTACAAAATTACGATTATATATCTGCAAAATTGCACAGCTATCCGGCAAAAGTGGTGTTGGAATTTGGCACAATAGGAGCAATAAGCTATATAGGAATAATGGCAATAACAATATTAACATTGGCAAAACTATGTAAAGAAAAAGAAACAAATGAAATAGCGGTGTTATTTGCATTTTTAATATTAAATATTCATAGCATAATAGATATGAGTATGGATTATATGGCAATATTGGTGTACGATTTTATATTGCTTGGAATGATATCAAGTAAAATGCATAATAATGAAAAGAAAAAGAAGACATTATATTTTTCAAATTTAGTACTAATAATAGTGCTATGTGGAAGTATATATTTAACTGCGAATTCAAAGATATATAATATAAACACTCAAATAGATAAATTAAGATTAGAATATAATGGATTAGTTAATGTGTCACAGGAATATAAAGATAGCAAGGAGAGAATTGCTGATAAATATGAAGAATTACTGAAATATGAAAGATATAATCATCTAATAATATATAATGAGATTATAGAAAACTACTTAAAATCTAATTGCAAAATAGAAAAAATTGAAAAATATTATGAAAAAGTTGAGCAATATGACAAGGTAAATGAGAACATTCCACAAAGTATACTACAAAAAATTAGAGTTTCTGAAAATATTGTACAAGCAATGGAGAAACAAGAAAAATATGATAAACTAATATATAAATTTAATAATATCATATTAGGCGAATATGAAGAAACAAAGAAAAAATTAGAAAAATGCATAGAAAATCAGAAGCTAGATGGACAAGAATATATTGATGAGTTAAATAAAATTTATGAACGAGCTAAACAAATAGACCAAAAATATCTATCAGGAGTAAGAATTTATAATAGTTCAGAAATTTTAATAGATAAACAAGAGTTAGAGAATATTCAAATAGAACCAGCTGACCAAATATTATTATACCATACACATGGAACAGAAAGTTATAAATCAGATAAAAATTATGAAACATATGAATTTTACAAAAGCACAGATGAAAATTATAATGTGATAAAAGTGGGAGATTATTTAAAAGAATTATTGTTAGAAAAGGGAATTACAACAACTCATAATAAGGAATATCATAATTATCCAATAAAGACAGGAACATATGCAAAATCAAGAGAATGTGTACAAAAAATATTAGATAATAATAAAAATATTAATAGAATAGTTGATATTCATAGAGATGCATATTCCGAAACAGAGCATACAGCTAAAACAATAGAAATTGAAGGGAAAAAAGTAGCTCCTTTAAGATTTGTTATAGGAATTAATAAAGAGGACAAACAGTGGATTTATGATTTAAAATGGGCTGTTGAGATGCAAAAGAAGGCGGATGAAAAATATCCAGGATTATTTGAGCCAATTTTAATTAGGGAAGAACAGTATAACCAGGATTTATCCAAGTATTCAGTACTAATTGAAGTTGGAGAAAATTGTAATTATATAGAAGAATCCATAAATAGTATGCAATATTTTGCTGAAATAGTAAGTCAATAAATTTTAATGACAATTATTTTGTAAACAAATTGTAACATTTTAGAAATATTTTTGTCATTTTCACACAAAATTTATTGACTTTTTCGCGTTTTCGTTATATCATAAAGCTATTAAAAAATGTGTTTTTAAAATCCTGAAGGAGGAAAATTATGGGAGAAGTAATAGTAATAACATCAGGCAAAGGCGGAGTAGGTAAAACAACAACAACAGCAAACTTAGGGTCAAGCTTAGCACTAGAAGGAAAAAAAGTAGCACTAATCGATACAGACATAGGGCTACGCAACTTAGACGTAGTTATGGGGTTAGAAAACAGAATAGTATATGACATAGTAGACGTAGTAGAAGAAAAATGCAAACTAAGACAAGCACTAATAAAAGACAAAAGATTTAAAGAACTATACCTATTACCAGCAGCACAAACAAGAGATAAAAGCGCAGTAAATGAAGAACAAATGAGAAATTTAGTAGGAAAATTAAAAGAAGAATTTGACTACATACTAATAGACTGTCCAGCTGGAATAGAGCAAGGATTCAAAAACGCAATAGCAGGAGCAGACAGAGCCATAGTGGTAACAACAGCAGAAATATCAGCAATAAGAGACGCAGACAGAATAATAGGATTATTAGAATCATCAGAAATCAAAAATCCAGAATTAGTAATAAACAGAATAAGACCAAATATGGTAAGAAAAGGCGAAATGATGGACGTAGACGATATTGTTGATCTTTTATCAATAGACCTAGTAGGAGTAGTACCAGATGACGAATACATAATTACACAAACAAACAAAGGTGAACCAGTAATACAAAATAAAAAAGCACCTTCTGGAAAAGCATATATAGAAATAGCAAAAAGAGTACTAGGAGAAAAAATAGAAGTGACAATTCCTGGCAGAGAAAAAGGTTTCTTTGCAAAATTAAAAAGACTATTCAGTAAATAATAAACAATTTGGGGGTAAATAGGAATATGTTTGAAAACATAACAAAATTTTTTAAGAAGTTCAACAAAAATGAAAATAAAAGTGCAACTAACTCAAGAGATGCAGCCAAAGAAAGACTACACTTAGTACTAATGCAAGACAGAGCAAATGTATCAGCAGACTTTTTAGAGCTAATGAAACAAGAAATAATAGAAGTAATAAAAAAATATATAGATGTAGATGAAACAGCAATAGATGTAAGATTAACAAACAAAGAAAACGGAGACGGAACAAATGGAGCACCAGCACTATATGCAAATATTCCAATAATAAATATAAAAAATGAAGCGAGAAAAGTAGATACCAAAAAAGCCAAAGAAGCAAAAAAGGCAGAAGTAAAAGAAGAAAAAGAGTTGAAAAAAGAAAACGAAAATAAAGGAAGACAAGAAGATAAGAAAAGTCAACCTAAAAAAGAAAAAGTGAAAACAGAAAAGGCTAAAAATCAAGAGCAAGTAGACGAGAAGATTGAATTAAATGAAGAAAAATCTCAAAATGAAGTTAAAATTGAAAAAGAAGACAAAAAAGAAATAAATGAGCAAGAAGAAATAAAAACAGAAAATCAAGAAGTAAATGAGCAAGAAATACAAGAACAAAAAACAAATGAACACGAAGAAGAAAATAAAAGCGAAACAAAAGAAGCGATTAAATCAAAAAATTAATTAAGAAAAAGAGTGGTTTAATGAGAAAAAGAGAATTAAAAAATATAGAATGGGGGCTACTAGTAGCAGTTATAATACTATGCATCATAGGATTAGTAGCGTTATTTTCTGCAACACAGGAAACAGAATATGGCGATTTTAATAAACAATGTATATGGCTAGTAGTAAGCTTAGTAATAATGGTAGCATTTATGCTAATAGACTATGAAATGTTGGTGAAAATATCGCCAATTTTATATGGAATTTTCATATTACTGCTAATAGTTGTATTATTTACGACGCCTATAAATGGGGCAAGCAGTTGGTTTAACATAGGATTTTTTTCGTTCCAACCAGGTGAATTTGCAAAAATATTTGTAATACTATTTTTAGCATTAGCAATGTCAAAAATAAAAGAAAGAGGCACAACAGAAATTAACAAACCAACAAGATTACTAATAATATTAGCAATTATAGGGTTACCAGTACTATTAATAGTAAAACAGCCAGACTATGGCACTGCGGCAGCATTTTTAGTGGCATTAGCATTAATGTTAATAACAGCAGGAATAGATAAAAAATATATAATAGTTACAGTATTAATAATGGCAATATCAATACCTTTACTATACAATTTTGTATTACCAGACCATGCTAAGAAAAGAATAGACATATTCTTAAATCCGGAATCAGACCCAAGAGGAGCAGGATATAACATAATACAATCAAAATTAGCAATAGGAGCAGGTGGACTTACAGGAATGGGATTGTTCAAAGGAAATCAAACACAATTAGGTTTTCTTTATCCAAAAACAACAGACTTCATATATTCCGTAATAGGCGAAGAAATGGGGTTTATAGCAGCAGGAGCGATTATAATATTATATGTATTTTTGGTGACCAAATGTATATATGTAGCTAAAACTGCCAAAGACGAAGTGGGAGCATTAATAGCATCTGGGATAGCAGGAATATTCTTATTCCATATGGTAGAAAATATAGGAATGGTAATGGGATTATTGCCAATAACAGGTGTGCCACTTCCATTTATAAGCTATGGTGGTAGCTCATTAATAACAAATTTTATATGTATAGGAATATTATTAAATATAAGCAGTAAAAGACAAAAAACAATATTTGTATCAAGATAAGAAAGGTCAAATGATGTATTTAAAAGAATTAAAAATAGGAAATGTAACATTAAAAAATAACTTAATATTAGCTCCTATGGCAGGTGTAACAAACCTGCCTTTTAGAATTATATGCGAAAAATTCGAGCCAGGAATGGTATGTACAGAAATGGCAAGCTCAAAAGCGATGTTCCATAATGACCAAAAAACAAAAAGGTTATTAAATACAGAAGGAGAAAAAAGACCAATAAGCTTTCAGATTTTTGGAAGTGACGAAGAGACAATGGGATATAGTGCAAAAGTTTTAAGCAAATCGGCAGATATAATAGACATCAATATGGGTTGTCCAGCTCCAAAAGTAGTAAAAAATGGAGACGGAAGTAAATTGCTTTTAGATTTAGAACAAGCAAAAAAAGTAATGGAAGCAGTAGTAAGAAATTCAGAAGTACCAGTTACAGTCAAGATAAGAAAAGGTTGGGACAAAGAGCATGTTGTTGCAAAAGAAGTTGCAAAAATAGCAGAAGAAGTTGGTATATCTGCAATAACAATTCATGGTAGAACAAGAAGTGAATTTTATTCTGGAAAAGCAGATTGGGAAATAATAAAAGAAATAAAACAAAGTGTGAATATACCAGTTATAGGAAATGGTGATGTAGTAGACGAAGAAACAGCATACCAAATGTTTGAGCAAACAGGTGTAGACGGAATAATGATTGGAAGGGGAGCATTTGGAAACCCTTGGATTTTTAGAAATATTAAACATTTCCTAGAAACAGGAGAAAAATTGCCACAGCCAACAAATGAAGAAAAGTTGGAGATAATGAAACAGCATATAGAATTAGCTGTACAAGAAAAAGGTGATATAGCAGTCAAAGAGCTTAGAAAACATATTGCGTGGTATACAAAAAATTTAAAAAATTCTAGTGAATTTAGAAATAGCATAAATGTAATAGAAGACAAGCAAGAGTTGATAAATAGGCTAGAAGAATATTTTAAAACTTTATAGAATAAAAATGTAGTGAGTTAAAAGAAACTCACTATATTTTTTTGAATAGAAAAAAAGAAATATCTTATTTTTCTAGGTAGGAGGGAAAGTTTTGAAAAACAAAAAAATTATTATAATTGTGATAATTGCTGTAATTTTAATAGGAGTTTTAAGTTATGTAATATTTTTTAGAAATAATACGGCTAAAAATTTGAAAATTGGAAATAATACTACTAGTCAAGAAATTGTAGATTTTATTTTAAATATGACTTCATATGAAGCAAAAATAGAAGTAGATGTACAAAGTAATAAAAATGAAAGTAAATATATATTAAAACAAAATTATAATGGAGAAGAAGATAATTGCCAAGAAGTGCTAGAACCAAGCAATATTGCGGGCGTAAAATTGATAAGAAATGGAAACGTATTAAAGTTAGAAAATACTGAATTGAACTTAACATCAATATTCGAGAATTATCAATATGTTGCAGACAGTTGCTTAGATTTAAGTAGTTTTGTAAAAGATTATAAGCAAGACCAAAAAGCAAGCTGGGAAGAAAAAAATGAAAAAATAATAATGCAGGCTGAAAGTCAGGGAACAAGCAAAAAGCAAAAGAAATTGTACATAGACAAAAAGACGGGAAAGCCTGAAAAAATGGAGTTGCAAGAAACTAACAAAAAAACAGTTATTTACATATTATATAATGAGATAACTGTAAATAGTTAAATATTAAACAGCACATCTCTTATAAAATTTCTAAAACCAGTTGAACCATATTTAGAAATAATACAAAATATACTTGACAATCTAGTAATATTAGGAGTGAATAATATGCAAATAAAAAGAGGAGATATGTTTTATGCAGATTTAAGCCCAGTAGTTGGTTCAGAACAAGGCGGAATTAGACCAGTATTGATTATCCAAAACGACTTAGGAAATAAATATAGCCCAACAGTTATTGCAGCAGCGATAACATCTCAAACTAGTAAAACAAAATTACCAACTCATATAGAAATAAACTCTTCTTCTAGTGGATTAAAAAGCAATTCTGTGGTTTTAGCTGAACAGATTAGAACTATTGATAAAAGCAGATTAAAGGAAAGAATAGGTCACATAGATGATGAAAAAATAATAGATAAAGTAAATAATGCCTTAGGTGTTAGTTTTGGATTAGGAGAATAATGTGTATAAAATAAAAAAGTTAAAAGTGCTTAAACTTTTAACTTTTTTATAATTTTAATTTCATTGTATAAAGTTTCAATAGCAGCTTTTTTATTTTTGTAAGCTTCTTCATATTGTCCAATAAAAGAACGATAATTTTCAGGAGTTTCTCCAGCTCTTAGCAAAACCTTCATACCTTCAGAATAATATTCTTTATTATGTTTTGATTTAGCTTTATTCATAGCATGTTCATATTTCTCAACTTGTTTAAGCCTTTTTATCTCTTCAGCAAGATTACTTACATAACTTTGAGTTAAGAAAATTTCATACTCAATATCTTCAATAACAACTTTGCACAATTTGCGAACAATAAGTGGATTATTCTTACCATTTTGTGCATTTTCAATAAGAATTTTTAAAGTATCAGAAATACCAATATGTGTTTTATACTGTCTCTTACTAACAATAGCATCATATTCATCAGCAACACGAATAATTTGCCCTTCATAAGGAATATCCTTTTTAGTCAATCCATTAGGATATCCAGTCCCATTTAATGCCTCATGATGATATAATGCACCAGCTGCATAAGGTCTTAATTTTAAATCATCCATACACATTTTATGTCCCAAAGTAGTATGAGTTTTCATAACTGCATATTCTTCATCTGTCAACTTTCCAGGCTTTTGTAAAATTTCAGAAGGAATAAACAATTTTCCAATGTCATGTAAATATGCACATATGGTACAATACTCTGTAAAACTTTTCGTACAATGTAATTTTTGACATAATCTACAAGTTACACTCGCAACATTTTCACAATGTTTTAAAGTAAAAACATCAAGAGTGCTTAACATATTTAGCTGATATCGCATCGATTCGTCTAAATTGTAAGATTTTAAAGTAGTTCTATCATAAAAATCAAAAGTTTCATTATACATATAATTTTCTCCTTAGAATAATTTAAAATCATCATAACATTAAAAAATAAAAAATACAATACCTTTGGAGTGTTTTTGGGTGTTTTTGGGGACAGACCTTAAAAACACCCTTTTGGAAATATTGAAATAAAATAGTGAACTATAAATAGTTATGGGTGTTTTTAAGGTCTGTCCCCAAAAACACCCAAAAACATTGAAATTTACTGAAAGTTGTGGTAATATATATGAGTACAAAAAATGAAAGGGAGATAAATATGTATAGAACGAAAAATTGTGGGGAATTAAATATAAATAACATAAATGAAAATGTAGAGCTTAGTGGATGGATACAAAAGATTAGAAATTTAGGTGGAATGATATTTATAGACCTAAGAGACGAGTTTGGAATTACGCAAATAGTAATAAATGATGAGAAATTACAAGAACAAGCAAAAGACTTTACAACAGAAAGCTGTATCCACATAGAAGGAAAAGTTGTGGAAAGAAGTAATAAAAACAGTAAAATTCCAACAGGAGAAATAGAAGTTATAGCAAACAAGCTAGAAGTTTTAGGAAAATGTAAAAATGTACTTCCATTTGAAGTTAATACAGATCAAGAAGTTAGAGAAGATTTAAGATTAGAGTATAGATTTTTAGATTTGAGAAACGAAAAATTACATAACAATATTTTACTTCGTTCAAAAATCCTAAAAACATTAAGAGATAAAATGGATGAATTAGGTTTTTGTGAAATTCAAACACCTATCTTGGCAAATTCTTCACCAGAAGGAGCAAGAGATTATCTAGTTCCAAGTAGATTAAATCCAGGTGAATTTTATGCTTTACCACAAGCTCCACAACAATTTAAACAATTGTTAATGGTTTCAGGGTTTAATAAATATTTTCAAATTGCGCCATGTTTTAGAGATGAAGACCCAAGAGCTGATAGAGCACCAGGAGAGTTCTATCAATTAGATTATGAAATGAGTTTTGCTACACAAGATGATGTGCTTGCAGTAATGGAAAATGTTATGCCATATACATTTAAAAAATTCACAAATTGGAAAGTTGATGAAGGGCCATTTTTACGTATTCCATATAGAGAAGCTATGGAGAAATACGGTATTGACAAACCAGACCTACGTAATCCATTAATAATTCAAGATGTAACTGAATTGTTTAAGAATTCAGATTTCAACGCATTTAAAGATAAAACAATAAAAGCAATAATAGTACCAAATGGAGCTGAACAAGGAAGAAAATTCTTCGACAAAATGGGTGATTTTGCACAAACAGAAGAAGTTGGAGCAAAAGGTTTAGCTTGGACAAAATTTGAACAAGACGGAAGCATTGCAGGGGGAATTGCAAAATTTATAACAGATGATATAAAAGAAAAATTGGAAAGTCAATTTGGATTAGAAAAGAATTCAAGTATATTCTTCATAGCAGACGAGTTTGCAAAAGCTCAAAAAATTGCAGGTCTAGTTAGAATTGAACTAGGAAAAAGATTAGACTTAATAGAAAAAAATGTGTATAAATTCTGTTTCATAGTAGACTTCCCAATGTACGAACTATCAGATGAAGGAACAATAGATTTTAGCCATAATCCATTTTCAATGCCACAAGGTGGGTTAGAAGCATTGGAGACAAAAGATCCATTAGATATACTTGCGTATCAATTTGACTTAGTATGTAATGGATATGAAATGGCATCAGGAGCAGTAAGAAACCACAGTCCAGAAACAATGATAAAAGCCTTTGAAATAGCAGGATATACAGAAGATGATGTAAAAAACAGATTTGGAGCATTATATAATGCGTTCCAATATGGAACACCACCACACGCAGGAGCAGCTCCAGGAGTAGATAGAATGGTGATGTTGATTGCAAATTCTCAAAATATAAGAGAAATAATTGCATTCCCTAAAAATAAAAAAGCAAGAGACTTACTTATGAGAGCACCATCAGTTGTATCAGAAGAACAACTAAAAGATGTTCACATTCAATTAAGGGAAGAAAAATAAAAAGTATATAAAAATTCTTAGTGTTTAGTATTAACAATAAAAAGCGAAAAATAAAGAATAAAAAGCTTGTAAAAACAAACTAAGTATGATATAAATATACTATAAAAATAAAGCTAAATCAGAAAGGCGGAATTTTTGTGGACGAAAAAATCGAAAATAATGTAAAAACTATACTAATAGTAGACGACGAAGAACCAATAGTAGACATATTGGCACACAATTTAAAAAAAGAAGGATATAACACAATATCAGCAAGTGATGGATTAACAGCAGTAGACGTTGCCCTAGAACAAAAGCCAGACTTGATATTGTTAGACATAATGCTACCAAAACTAGACGGATTATCTGTATGCAAAAGAATAAAAAATTCATTAAATGTACCAATACTTATGCTAACAGCAAAAGACGCAGAAATAGACAAAATACTAGGACTAGAATTGGGAGCAGACGACTATATTACAAAACCATTTAGTGTAAGAGAACTAATGGCAAGAGTAAAAGCAAATTTGAGAAAAGTAGATGCAGTTTCTAATAACCAAATGCAAAATGCAAAAGTAGAAAACAAGAAAAAAGAAAGCAAAATAATCGTTGGAGACTTAGAATTAGACTTAGACAAATTTGAAGTAAAAGTTAGGGGAGAAATAATGGACTTAACTTTAAGAGAATTTGAAGTTCTAAAATTCTTAGCATCACAACCAGAACAAGTAGTAACAAGAGAAACTTTACTTGAAAAAGTATGGGGATATGAATACTATGGAGATATAAGAACAGTAGATGTTACAGTAAGAAGAATAAGAGAAAAAATAGAAAAAGATACATCAGCTCCAAAGATTTTAATCACAAAAAGGGGAGTAGGGTATTACATAGCCAATTAATAAAAAGGTGTTTTTGGGGACAGTCCTTAAAAACACCTTTCATTTTTTGCCATTGGGGACGGTCCTTTTTGGCAATTTTCTGCCACGGGGGACAGACCTTGGTATTGGTGATGGAAGATGTGTACAATTTTATTCTGTTGTTTGCTTGAATGGAGTGAAATTTAGAATTTGTAAATTCATATAAAAAGTAATGTTCACGGGCAAATTCTTATTTTTATTTTTCATAAATTCTTTGGTTCCTTACATAAAAAAAGAAAGTCTAAAATCTTTTTCTGGCACCCTTCCACAGCAAGTGTGAACTCTTTCCAGAAAAAGATTAAAGAATTTCTATTTTTTATTTCACTCACACTCATCATTTATTCAAAATATAAAATAAGAATTTGAGCCTGAGTGAAAAATCCGTTTTATATAAATATACAAATTATTATTGAACGAAGTGAACAAAAACAATAAAATAAAATTGTACACATCTTCCAGCAATTATCGATACCAAGGTCTGTCCCCTGTGGCAGAAAATTGCCAAAAAGGACCGTCCCCAATGGCAAAAAATTGCCAAAAAGGTCCGTCCCCTTTGGCAATTTTTTTATTGAGTATAAACTAAATTTTGTTTCAAAGTAACTTTTACAATAGTACCTTCCTGAACCTGTTCATCCTTAATATAATCTTGAGAAATAACATTTCCAGAACCTTCAATACTAATATTCAAATTCTTATCTCTCAAAGCACTAGCAGCAGCTGAAGCAGATAAACCTTTTAAATCAGGAACAGTAACAGAAGTTGAAACTTCGCTACCTTGGCCATAAAGAACAATAATAGAGTTCTTAGCCAAATAAGCACCTGGCTTTGGAGTTTGATCAGCAACTAATAAACTATTAGGGTCACCATTAACATATGTTTTAACTGTAAATCCAGCATTTTTTAAAACTTTTTCAGCTTCCGTTACAGTTTTATTTCTCACGTCTGGTACAATAATTAAATTATCTGTTGAATTATCAGTTTCAGTATTACTAGAAGGAATGCCTAAATATGGTAGTATTTCTGTCAACATTTGATTAACAACAGGTCCTGCAAGGCTTCCACCTTGGAAGTTAGTTTTTGGTGGGTCATATAATGTTAATAGAAGTACTAATTGAGTGTCTTCAACAGGTGAGATTGCTACATAAGAAGCAACATATCCTTCTTCTGGTTTATTGTAAGGTGGTTCAGATGTACCTGTTTTTCCACCAATAGAATATCCAGAGACTGCTCCATGTCTACCAGAACCGTCTGTTACAACAGATTCCATCATAGATCTTATTTTTTGAGCATTTGATTTTGAAATTACTTGTCTTACTTCTGTTACAGGAACTTCTGTTACAGAGCCAGTATCTGTATTTTTAATTTCTTTTACAATTCGTGGTTGTAATAATTTACCGTCATTAGCTATACAAGAGATAGCTGTAATCATTTGTAATGGAGTAACATTTAATCTTTGTCCAAAAGACATGGTAGCAAGTTCAACAGGTCCAACTTTGTTCAATTGTGTGAATATACTACTTTGTTCTCCATATAGTCCAGAATTAGTTGATTTAAACAGTCCAAAAGCTTCGTAATATCTGTATAAAGTTTGTATTCCAATACGTTTTCCTAATTGCATAAATGAAGGGTTACAAGATTTTGCCAAAGCCCCCCTTAAAGATAATTCTCCATGTGGAGTTTTAGACCAACAATTAATTCTAATTGGTTGAGTTTGTGATGCATCGGCAAATTCTTCATAGCCTTTACAAATGAAGTCTCCTGCAACATCAGTTGAAGTAATATTTTCTTCTAATGCAATAGCAGAAGTAATTACTTTAAAAACTGACCCAGGCTCATATGTGTCTGCAACTGATTTATTTGACCACATCTTATAAAGTGCTTCACTCTTTTCTTCACTAGAAAGAGAATCATAAGTTTTTGCCAAAGTTGCATTTGGTGTATAAGGTGAGTTTAAGTCATAATCTGGATATGAAGCCATTGCCAAAATATCACCATTTTTAGGGTTCATAACAATAGCATTTCCACCACGATTACAATTATTATCATCAACTACTTGTTTTAAATACTTTTCTACAATAGTTTGAATATTTAGGTCAATTGTAAGTGTTAAATCGCTACCATTTTCAGCTGATATGTAAGATTCGCCAGCATTTGGAATTTCCTTTTGGTCACCACCTTTGGAACTAACGATTTTTCCAGGAGTACCAGTTAAAACAGAATTCCATTTCGACTCAATTCCACTTAAACCTTGGTTATCACTACCACAAAAACCTAAAAGACTTGAAGCAACTGTGCCATAAGGGTAATATCTATTTGTGTCAGCATCTATATTAATTCCAACTGATATTTTATTTTCTTTCATCCAATCTTTTAATTTAGAAACCTTATCTTGTTCAACTTTTTTTATTATTGTTTCAACTTTAGCCTCAGAAGAAACTTTTTGAAGAGTTTCATTATAATCAAGTTCGAAAATTTCTGACAATCCTTTTGCAACTTTTTCTTTATAATCTTTTGTATCTTGTTCAGAATTTTTTACAATTTTTGAAGGATTAATTGTAATTGTATCAACTTGAGCACCAATAGCTAAAGCCTTTCCAGTAGAATCGTATATGTTTCCACGTTTAGGACTAATAATTTGATTTATTGCTTGTTGATTATATGCACTTTCTTTTAAAGAACTACCTTGAACAAATTGCAAAAATCCAATTCTAATAAGTAAAGCAATAAAAATTATAATAGTTATAATTAATGATAGTCTAAGCTTTTTTGTATGAACTAGATTTTTGGATTCAAATGATGTTTTCATTTTTACTATATTTGTTTTTTTATTATCTTTCATATATACGCCTCTTTAGTTCAAAATTTATAATTCAATTTTATATTAAAAAGGGACAAAAATCAATAAAAACTTGAAAAATTCACACATTTATAATAAAATATTATAGGGACATTTGGGGACGTTTCCTTTTGGACATTTTGTCCAATTTGGGACACATCTTGACAATTGAAGTTATTCCTTTTTGTCCAAAGATAAAAAATGGAGAGAATTTAATGGGAAATATATTAGAAGAAACAAGATATATTATGAAAAAATATAACATAAAAGCAAACAAGTCATTAGGACAGAACTTTTTAATAAGTCAAAATGTTGTAGAAAATATAGTAGAAAGCAGTAATATAGGAGAAAATGACTTAGTAATTGAAGTTGGACCAGGACTAGGAACACTTACAAAATACTTATTAGAAAAAGCAAAAAAAGTAATATGTGTAGAACTAGATAAAAAAATGATAAAAATTTTAGATGATAGGTTTAAATTATACGAAAACTTTGAATTAATAAACCAAGATATTCTAAAAGTGGATTTAAAAAATATAATAAAAGAAG
Organism: uncultured Clostridia bacterium; assembly: GCA_949538735.1. GTDB lineage: Bacteria > Bacillota > Clostridia > TANB77 > CAG-508 > CAG-269. The sequence goes on along the minus strand of CATGLK010000001.1, from coordinate 135,631 downwards.
AAAAAGAAAAGAACAATATTGAAAATGTAAAAATAGTAGCAAATCTGCCATATTATATAACAACCCCAATAATAATGAAATTATTGGAAGAAGAGTTGGATTTAGAAAGCATAACAGTTATGATACAAAAAGAAGTAGCAGATAGATTAATTGCAGTGCCAGGAGAGAAGAACACAGGAGCAATAACATATACAGTATATTATTATGCAACATCAGAAGCAATAATGGAAGTGCCAAACGATTCTTTTATTCCAGAGCCAGAAGTTACATCAAAAGTAATAAAGCTAAACGTAAGAAATAATCCACCAATAGAAGTGAAAAACAAAGAAGTAATGTTTAGAATAATAAAAAGTGCATTTATGCAAAGAAGAAAAACACTGTTAAATGCACTAACAAATACAAAAGTATTTTTAAATAAAGAAGAAGGAATAAAAATATTAAAAGAATTAAATTTGAGTGAGAATGTAAGGGCGGAAATGCTTAGTTTACAAGACTTTGCAAATATTGCTAATAAGATTTTATAAAAACTATTCAAAAAAAGTCATAGATATGTTATAATAAAGTAGAGTATAAAGAAGGAGAGAAAGATGAATCAGATTTTGGTTACAAAAAAATTGTATATAACACCTGAACTGAAAAGAAAAAAGAAAGTCTATAAATTTGACTTCTTTTTATCGATTTTTGTAATATGTATTCTAATTTCTGTCGCAATTTATGCTGAATATGACAAAAACAAAAGTGAAGAAACATCACAAGCAATATTAAGTGATTTTAACACTGAAATACCACAAGAAGATGACGCAACAATAGCAAAAAATAATATATTGTTAGTAGTTATAGATGAAAACAAACAAGAGCAAGCAACAGCAAATGAACAAAGTTCAGTACAACAGCCAATTACAACAAAGAAAAAAATAACAGATTTAGAAGTGGAAACAACAAAAGATGGATTTAAATATACAAAAATAGCTTCAATAAATATACCAAAAATAAATGTAAATTATGCAATTACAGACGGTCAAACACATTCAGAAGAAGAAACAGAAGCATTACTTAAAAATTCACCAACAAAATTCTGGGGACCAAACCCAAACAAAATAGGAAATTTCTGCATAGTAGGTCACAATTATAAGAATTCAAAATTTTTTAGTAAAGTCCCAACTTTAGTTGAAGGAGATATTATAGAAATAACAGACTATACAGGAAAAACTATGAAATACTCAGTATATAAAAAATATCAAGTAATACCTGAGGATTTAAGTTGTACATCTCAACGTACAGAAGGAAAAAGAGAAATAACATTAATAACTTGTACAGATGATAGTAAAGAAAGAATAATAGTAAAGGCTAGAGCAATCTAGCCTTTTAGTTTATAGTGGTACTAGTTGGACCAGTACCAACAACAGCTTCTTGAAGTGAACGCCAAGTATTGCAACCAACAATACCATCAGCAGCCAAACCACGAGAACGTTGATATGCAATTACAGCTTCTCTTGTTGCAGAACCAAAAATACCATCTAAACCACCAGTTCTGAAACCTAAAGTATTTAAATCATCTTGTGCAATCAAAACATAAGTACTTATGCTGCCTCTTTTGATTTGTGGAAATCCACCTGTTGAGCAAGCTGGCTTTCCGAAATCTCTTATCAAAATGTACCCACGTTGGGGTCAAAGAATATGGTTCTACATAGCTCCAAATATTTGAGTTATTTGCGCTATTCCATAAAGCAGTTCTTCTAGCAGGAGTTAAAGTCTGACCAACATCAAAAGAAACACCTGCATAATGTTGACTTTGGTTTCCGATGTCCACCTTCATATGGTCTTTTAAATGCAAAACCTACTGGAATTGGTCCACCAAAAACATATCTCTGACTATTCCAGCTCTGCATAGTTCTTTTAGTGGTCCATAAAATATTACTATTACTTGAACCTCTAAATTCTCGAACTTTTAGAGTTCCATTTGTATTATATGGCATAGGCTCACTTTCGCCTCTATAATAAGTTTCCATTCTATCGGTATCATTATTAAAAATAAGTATTTTTGCCACAATGAAAACCTCCTCATACTTTTTATATATTATATGAGGAGATTTGTGTTTTGGTTAATCTATTTTGATTTAATATTTTCTTCTTCTTTTTGTATTCTAACTAATTCGTGTGCAATTGCATTTATAATAATTCTATTATGAGATGTCAATTTTATATAGTCCTCTAAAAAGCTTTGGTCAACAAAATCTATATCATTAGAATCACATTGTATTAAATCTCTAAACAAGAAGTCAGAATTAATGTTAAGAGCTTTACACATATTTATTATAGTTGACGCACTTCCAAAAGCTATTCCACGTTCTAGTTGGCTTATGTATCTTGGAGATAATGAAAGTTTTTCTGCTAATTGTTCTTGTGTGTATTCTGATTTTGTTCGTGCTAATTTAATTTTTTTCCCTATACTTTTTCTCAAATTTTTTTCAGCTGTATTCATATATTTCCTCCCGTACTTTTTAATAAAAGTATAGCAAGTAGGCAAACAAAAAAGAACGAACTGTCAATGAGAAAAAATAGGGATAATGACATTAAAAGTTCTAATAAAGGTACAAAAATTGATTATGAAATGAATTTTTTTAAGTTTTGTTAATAAAAAAACAGGTTTAAAATTAGAAATCTGAGTTGTGTAAAAATCGAATAGGTTATGAATAATTTAGATAAAAATTTGAAAAAAATAAAAAAATTTCAAAAAAGGCTTGCAAAATATAAAAAGTTATATTAGAATTTAATTGAAGTGGAGAGAAGTGGCACAAAGTGGTAGAAAAGTGGAGAGAGGTGAAAAACAATTGCTAATTGGTGAATACGAGCATTCTCTAGATGCAAAAGGCAGATTAATAATGCCAGCAAAACTAAGACAAGACATGGGAGAAAAGTTCATCGTAACAAAAGGATTAGATGGATGTTTATTTGCGTTTTCACAAAATGAGTGGTTGAATTTCGAAACAAAACTAAAATCACTACCATTATCAGATAAAAACGCTAGAAACTTCGTTAGATTTTTCCTATCAGGAGCAACAGAATGTGAAATAGACAAGCAAGGTAGATTTTTAATACCAGCAAACCTAAGAACAGCAGCAGAGTTAGAAAAAGAAGCGGTAATAATAGGAGTAGGAACAAGACTAGAAATATGGAATAAAGAAACATGGGAAAAATGTGATGAAAATATTTCTGCAGATGAAATTGCAGCAAATATGACAATGTTAGGTATATAACTTGCAAAAGTTTATATAAAAAACCAAAGAAAAAAATACAAATGAAAACAGTACAAAAGAAAACACAAAAGACAAAATTCAAAAGATAAAAATACAAAAGAAGAAAACACAAAAGATAAAATTACAAAAGAAAAAGCAACAAAAGATAAAAATTGCAAAAGAAGAAATTTACAAATGAAGGTAAAGCAAAAGAAAAACACACAAAAGAAATTAAATGTACAAAAGACAAATGTACAAAAGATTTTTTTGACTTAAGAGGTGTTAAATTGAAATTTGAGCATAAACCAGTAATGTTAGAGGAATGCATACAAGGTCTAGAGATAAAAGCAGACGGGATTTATGTAGATGGAACTTTAGGAGGAGCAGGTCACAGCAAAGAAATAGCAAAAAGATTATCTGAAAAAGGACTATTAATTGGAATTGATAGAGACGAAGAAGCATTAAAAGCAGCAAAAGAAAACTTAAAAGAATTCCAAAACATAAAATTTGTGCATAATAATCACGATAACATAAAAGAAATAATAAAAGAACTAAACATAGAAAAAGTAGATGGAATTTTATTAGATTTGGGAGTTTCTTCATATCAATTGGACGAAAAGAACAGAGGATTTAGTTACTTGGGAGAAAATGAACTAGATATGAGAATGGACAAAACACAAGAGCTAACTGCGAAAATCGTTGTAAACACATATGAAGAAGAACAACTTGCAAATCTTATTTACGAATATGGAGAAGAAAAATTTTCAAGAAGAATCGCAAAAAATATTTGTGAATATAGAAAACAAAAACAAATAGAAACAACAAAAGAATTAGTAGAAATAATAGAAAAGTCAATACCAAAAGCAAAACAAAAAGACGGACACCCAGCAAAAAGAACTTTTCAAGCAATCAGGATAGAAGTTAATGATGAAATAAAACCATTATACAAAACAGTTCAAAACTGCATATCAATATTAAAACCACAAGGAAGGCTATGTATAATAACATTCCATTCATTAGAAGATAGAGCAGTAAAAAAAGCATACATAGAGGCAAAAGGCAAATGTACTTGCCCAAAAGATTTGCCATATTGTGTATGTGGAGCAAAAACAGAAGGAAAAATAATTACAAAAAAACCAATTGTAGCAACAAAAGAAGAACAAGAAGAAAATTCTAGAAGCAAAAGCGCAAAACTAAGAATTTTTGAAAAGGAATAAACCAAAGAGGAGGTGAGTAACTTATGGCAAGAAGCAGATATGAATATGGTACAAACCCAAGAAAATTAGAACCAAATTATGAACCACAAAAGAGAACTAAAAATAGAAACTTAAAATTAGTAGAAGATTTACCAAGACAAGATGTAAAAATATCAAAAATGCAAAAAAAGAAACAATTGAAATTAACAATGCTAGTACTATTTATATTTGCGATACTACTGACTATAAGTTATAGAAACTCTAAAATAAGTGAAAAATTTAGTGAAATACAAAACCAAAAGAAACAATTAGCAACAATACAAAAAGAAAATGAACAGCTAAAAGTTGTAATAGAAAATGGCGAAACATTAAACAATGTAGAGAAAATTGCAAAAGAAAAGCTTGGTATGCAAAAATTGACAAATAAACAAACAGTATATGTTAATTTGCCAAAAGAAGATTATGTTGAATCAGCATCAGAAGAAGTTGTTGTTCAAGAAGAAAAAAATTGGTTTGAACAAATATTAGATAAAATTTTTAAATAAAAGGTAACAAAATAAACGAATAAAGAAAAATCTTCCTAATAAAATTGATTAGGAGGATTTTTTATGTATGAAATAAAATTATCAAGTAAAAGAAAAATGAGAAACACGTTATTTATAACTTTTTTAATAATCCTATGCTTAATAGGCAGAATAGGATTTATACAGTTTGTGCAAGGAGGAGAGTTAACAACACTAGCATATGAACAGCAAACCTTAGACAGAAAAGTAAACCCTAAAAGAGGAACAATATATGACGCAACAGGAAAAAAAGAATTAGCAGTAAGTAGTACAGTAGAAACAGTAACAGTAAACCCAGGAAACATACCAAAAGAAGACAAAGAAAAAGTAGCACAAAAATTATCAGAACTATTTGAATTAGATTATGAAAAAACTCTAAAAAAGGTAACCAAAAGAAGTTCAATAGAAACAATTGCAAAAAAAGTTGAAAAAGAAGAAACAGACAACCTAAGACAATGGATGGAACAAAACAATATGACAACAGGAATAAATATAGATGAAGATACAAAAAGATATTATCCATATAGTAACTTTGCCTCACAAATAATAGGATTTTGTGGAAGTGATAATCAAGGGTTAGACGGAATAGAAGCAAAATATGATAAAGAACTAAAAGGAAAACAAGGAAGTATACAAAGACACACAGACGCCAAAGGTGGAGAAATTGGAACAGAAGGAGAAAACTATGTTCCAGCGATTGACGGAAATGATTTAGTATTAACAATTGATTACACAATACAATCAATAGCAGAAAAATATTTAGAAGAAGCTTGTATAGACAATGTGTGTACAGACGGTGGGAATATAGTTATTATGAATCCGCAAAATGGTGATGTATTAGCAATGGCAACATATCCAACATATAATTTAAACCAACCATATGAACCATATACAGAAGAGTTGAAACAAAATTGGGAGCAAATGGAACAAGCAGAAAAGACGAAAAACTTGCAAGCTGTATGGAGAAATAAGGCAATAGCAGATACATATGAACCTGGTTCAGTATTTAAATTAGTAACAGCCTCTGCGGCACTAGAAGAAGGCTTTACAGATACAGATCATAAAGGCGAGTTTTGTTGTACTGGTGGAATAGAAGTAGCAGGTGTTAGAATTAAGTGTTGGAGATATTATAGACCACATGGACCAGAAAGTTTAAGGGAAGCGTTAATGAATTCTTGTAACCCAGTATTTATAGGGCTAGGACAAAAAATGGGAGTAGCAAAATATTACAGTTACTTAAATAAATTTAAGCTATTAAATACAACAAAAATAGATTTACCAGGTGAGGCAAACAGTATATTTTTAGCAGAAAATAAGGCCGGGCCAGTAGAGCTTGCAACTATTAGTTTTGGGCAAAGGTTTGAGATAACACCAATTCAATTAGTTACAGCAGTATCAGCAATATCAAATGGTGGTATGAGTGTAAAACCAAGAGTTGTAAAACAAATTATAAATAGTCAAACAAAAGAAGTAACAGATGTGCCTGTTCAAAAAGATGAAAGGGTAATATCAGCTGAGACCTCAGAAAAAGTTTTAAGTATGATGGAATCTGTTGTGGCAGAAGGAACTGGAAAAAATGCAAAAGTTGCAGGTTATAGAATTGGTGGAAAAACTGGAACTTCTGAAGATGGCGTAAATACAAATAAATATGTTACATCTTTTTGCGGTGTTGCACCTATTGATAATCCTCAAGTTGTAGTTTTGGTTACTTTGTATAATCCAACTGGAGAAGGGGGACATCAAGGAGGTGGTGTTGCGGCACCAGTAGGTGGTCAAATTTTTAGTGAGATTTTACCATATTTAGAAGTTAATCAAGGAAATGTTGAAGAAATAGAACCAGTTGAAACAATAGAAACACCAGATGTTTTAGGAAAAAGTATAAAAGAAGTGGAAAAACTTTTGAAAGAAAGTGGTTTGGAATTAGTAATTGAAAATGAAACAGAAGGATTAGATAAAGAAAATACACATGTAAAAGAGCAAATTCCAAATGCTGGAATTGTTGTAAATAAAGGAAGCAAGGTACATATTAAGTATGAATAATAGAAAAGTGTAATATTAATGTAATAAAACTGTAATGAAAAAGTAATGCTTATATTGGGGGAAAATGTAGATATTTTCTCCTTTTTGTCTTATAATGTATATGAGATACAATTGTGTACATAACACAAAAATAAATAATGGGGTTGAAAATATGAGCAACAATCAAAAAAAGAAAATAAGCATATCATACATTATAAAAGCAATATTCTTTATAATATGTATAATCTTACTATTAATGGGAATGTCAATAATTTATAAAGCAAATAAATATCCAGACAAAGTACCAGATGTATTTGGCATAAAACCATTTATTGTATTATCTGGTTCGATGGAAACAGAAATATACACAGGAGATTTAGCATTTGTAAAAGTTATAGAACCTGAAGAACTAAAACAAAACGATATAATAGCTTTTAGAAATGAAGAAAATACAGTAACAACACACAGAATAATAGAAATCATAAAAGAAAATGGACAAACCTTCTACAAAACAAAAGGTGACGCAAACAATACAGAAGATGCATCACTTGTAAGCACAGACACAGTAGAAGGAATATACATAGGTAAAATATCAAAACTTGGTAATATGCTAATGTTTTTGCAAGAACCTATTGGTCTAGTAATAGTACTATTAGTAATACTAGTAATAGGAATGATATGGTTATATGCTACTAACAAATCAGATATGAAAAAAGCAATAGCAGAAGATGAAAAATATAGAAAAGAATTTGAAGAATTTAAAAGAAAAAAACAAATAGAAGAACAAGCAGATGCACCTAAGGAAAAAGTACATAAATAAAATGTTTTGATTATAATTTAATATTATAATAGATATTCGGTTAACTAACTGAAACAAAAGAAAGGGGGGAAACAAATGAAAAAATCAAACAAAGCAACAACAAGAAAAATCGTGATAATTACATTAATGTTATTAGTAGTATGTTTATACTTCGTTGCTGGTACATATGCTAAATATACTTGGAAAGGTACAGCTACAGGAAATGTAGCAGTTGCAAAATGGCAAGTAGGTTTAGGTAAAGAACAAACAGCAACAACAAATGTTACATTTAATGTTAAAGACAATGCAAATGTAGCAACAGGAAAAATAGCACCTGGATGTACAGCAACAGGTACTATAGATATAAATCCAGAAGGATCAGAAGTATCAGTAGATTATAAATTTAAAATTGACGATACAAAACTTCCACAAGGTATAGATATGAAAGTATCTTCTGTAAAAGTTGGTAACACAACAATAACAAGAGGTGCAGATGGATATTATTCTGGAACAATAGAATTAGCAGGTAAAGAAGCTTTAACTGTTGAAGATTCAAAAACAGTAACAATAGAAGCAACTTGGACTGATGATGGTACAACATTAGGTAGTGTAAATGAAGATGGATATGGATCAAATTCAGATACACAAGAAGGAATAAAAGCAGATTCAGAAAGAGAAATAACAATACCAGTAACAGTATTAATGGAACAACATGTATAAAACAAATGAGAGTTTTTATAACTCTCAGCTAAGCAAATTATATAAATATTTGTTTAGCTGAAAGTTATAAAATAAAAGGAGAATTGTAATAATGCAAGAAAATGAACTAAAGCAAAAGAAAGATAGAAATATCATTGAGACTTTTTTTATTATTATGGTAATAATTCTAATATTATTTTTAATAATAGAAAAAATGGGGAAATTAAATAACTTTATACCAACTGGATATGTTGATATTTTTGACTTGCATTTTGGATATGACAACAATAATGACAATAATAGTGAGACAAATAATAACATAGCAAATGATATAAACGAAAAATTTGTAAACAATTTTAAAGAAAATCAGAAAATGGAAACAAATCAAGTTGTAATATATGATGATGACATTGTGTATAAAAACAATGAAGCGAAAATATTTAAACACTCATCATTTCATATTGCAGACAACAAAATAGCACCAACGAGCCAAAATTCATATAAGTTTATTGTAAGAAACGGAAATGAATTCAATATAAAATACAATTTAGTAATGAGTGAAGAAAATAATTACAATATAAATATGCGTTACAGATTAAAATTAAGAGGAAAATATATTATAGGAGATAGCGACAATTGGGTTAAAGCAGAAGAATTACAAAGAATAGGAATATTACTTGCAAATAATTCTTATGATACATATACTCTAGATTGGCGTTGGTTTGAAGGCGATAATGATACAGAAGTTGGCGAAAACATAGAAGTAAATTATAAACTATTTATAGGAATGTATGCAGAACAATACTAAAGAAAGGAGGATTATAAATGTTAGATAACAAGCAATATAAGAAAATTAGAAAAAAAAGGCTAAGCAACTTTTTGTTATTTTATACATTTATAATTCTCTTTTTATGTTTTAATATGACACTATCAAAATATGGTTCAATAGGAACAACAAAAGCGAATATATCAATAGCAGCATGGGAAATAAAAATTAACAATGAAAATATAGAAACGAGCAATACATTTTTACTAAACAATAATCAACAAACTGTAGGAGCACAAACTGAAAATAATAAAATTGCACCAGATAGTAATCGGATATTTTGAAATAATATTAGACTTAAGTAATACAGAAGTTTCAATAGACTACAAATTAGAAATAGATACAAGCATCTTGGAAAAAAATGGAATAAACTTGCAAATAACAGGATATTCAATAAATGATGGAGCAATAAACACTATAGAAAATAATACAATTAGCGGAGAAAAAATTTTAAAGGAAGTAAATGGAGAGACAACAAAATTTACAGCAGAAGATAATTGCAATATAAAAATATATTGGAGTTGGACAGCAGAAATAGAAAATCCAGAGTTTACTGCAGAAAGTTTAAAAATTACTGTGAATGCAATAGTAAAACAAAAGTTAGGAGATGAATAGATGCAAAAAGAGAAAATCAAATTTAATAAATTACGATTTGTAATTATTAGCTTAATCTTTCTAATAATAATCTTTTCAATAGGTAAAACGAATTCAAGATATTTAAGTGGTGCATCTTCTGATACAGATGTAATTGCAAAAACAGTATTAACACTAAACAATAACAAAGCAACATATACAGAAGCAAACTTGTTGCCACGGAGATATAAAAACATATGATTTTAGTGTAGCGAATTATGATGAAATAAATACAAATGAAGTGTTAATGAAATATTATTTAGAAATAAAGACAACAGCTACAAACTCTCCATTAGTAGTGGAACTTCAAAATGTAACAACAGGGGAAAAAATCGATTTAACAAATGGAAAAACATCAGAAATTGAATTACCATATGAAAGTCAAGTAATAACTAATTATAGATTAACATTAAAATGGGATAAAAGTAATAATGACCCTAAATTTGCAGGAATGAATTTAAAATACACAATTAATTTAGTGGCAACACAAAAACGGATAAAGGTATAGTAAATTATGAAAAATAAATTACAAGAATTTACAAATGATAATATTAATAAAAAAATAAAAAAGAAAAATAGGAGAAGTCTTTTAAAAAGTATTGTTATATATTTTTTATTAGCAATATTATCTATCTATTTTCTAATAGTAATATGGGGAACCTTTTCAGAGAGAAACTCAGGTTTTCAAATAAACAGTTTTATTGTAATTTCTGGAAGTATGATGCCAACATTAGATATAAATGATTTAATATTTAGTGTAAAAGTAGAACAAAGCGAACTAAAACAAGGGGACATCATATCATTTTATAAAGAAAATCAAGTTATAACACATAGAATAGAAGAAATAGTAGAACAAAATGGACAAACATTATATAAAACCAAAGGTGATAACAATAATAGCTCTGATGAAGAGTTAGTTAAATATGAAGAGATAATGGGAAGATACTTATTTAAAATTCCGAAAGTAGGATATGTAGTTAGAAATTTACAAACACGAATTGGAATAATTGTTGTAATTTTACTATTGTTCATAAGGGAAATTCAAATAAGAAATAAGGAAAATAAAGAAATGATAAGACATCAAAAAAGAATAGAAATGGAGGAAAGCAAAGATAAAAGTGATACATAAAAAGAATATGTTGAAAAGAATTTTATATATTAGTTTATTAGTATTGCTAATACTTACAGCGCAAGAATTGTATGCACAGTATATACTTACTAGAAACTTTGAAACTAATTTGTCAACTGCTCCATTTAGTGTAGAGATTACTGGGCAATCTGTTGATGTATATGATATAGATGTTGATAAAGTATCAGCAACTGTGAAAAACAATAATAGCTATGCAATATCAGGAAATATAACTTTTAATAATAAACAAGTAACAACATTTGAAATTCCAGCAGGAGAAACAAAGGCTTTATCAAATTTAGCTTTAACAAAAGCAATGGTATCTGGCCTTACAGCCGGTCAATATGATTTGGTTGTAAATATCACAGCACCATATGCTACCACAAATAATAGTATAAAGGTAAATCTAAAAGGAACAATTACTAATGTTGTGAAAAATGGAATAAGTAGGTCTGGATTAGGTACAGCAGGAAATCCATATTTAGTATATAAAATAGAGGATTTAGTAAGATTTGCACAAGAAGTTTCAAACCAAGGAGATAGTACAACTAAAGTAGTAAAACAAATTGATGATTTAGATTTTAGTCTTTCAACTTCATATTATAATTCAAATGATACAAGTTTGGGAAATCTAAATGAAAATGCAAATGACGGAAATAAAATTTTGCAAGAAACTACAACTGGCACAGGATTTATAGGGATAGGGACGTTTACAGGAGCAAGTAATTATAAGCCATTTAAAGGAACTTATGAAGGTAATGGAAAAGCGATTAGAAATTTATATATTAATACTACTACAGGTTCTAGAGTTGGAAAGCCAGTAGCATTATTCAATAGCCTAGAAGGTGCAACTATAAAAGGATTAAAAATGAATGGAACAATTAAGTCAGCAGGAGATTCATCAAGTATAGCTGGTTGGGTGTATGGAGTATGTAAAATTATAAACTGCCAAAATTGGGCAACAGTAGAATGTACAGTTAATGACTTTTCTAACGGTGGAATAGTTGGAACTGCATGGCAGAATGCAAATCTTACACTTACAGATTGCTGGAATGGAGCAAGTATTACTGGTGGGTCTGCAACAGCGGGAATGATTGGTTTAGTATATAGATCAACAGTAACTATGGAAAGATGTCGTAACACAGCAAATATAACATCATTAACAACTGTATCTAGTGATTCAAATAATGGTACAGCAGGACTTGCAGTAAAGAATAGTAGTTCAACAGGAACTGTAAATATAATTCAATGTTTTAATAGTGGTACAATTAAGGGAAATCAAAATGTAGGTGGACTTATAAGTTCTACAAATGGAGCACTTAACATTACTTCTAGTTATAATGTAGGAACTGTAAATGCAACAGCGACAGGAACTTATGCGGGAGGACTTTTAGCACGTCACAGATCAGGAACAACAACTATTACAAATTCATATTCAGCTGGAACAATATCGTCAGGAACAGCGGCAAATAAAGGTGGTTTAGTTGGATATACAGCAGCATCATTAAAATATAATAATTCATATTATTTGAGTACAACAGCTAGTTCAGCTACATCAAATGTTGCAAATACTACTATTTCAAGAACAAAGGCACAAATGCAACAGCAATCATTTGCGACTACATTAGGAACAGTGTTTAAATGGACAAGTGGTGTAAATAATAGCTATCCACAATTAACATGGCAATAATAAAAGGGGACTGATAAATCAGTCCTCTATTTTGTTGGTAACATTTCATATTTAATATCAAAAATTTTAAACTTATCAAGCTCATTTGAACTCAAATAATCAAGATAAATATCAAGCTCATCTAAGTTCTTGCAAGCAGTAATAATTGCAGGATTAAGCAAGTTGTTAAAAGTAAGCTCTAAAGCTAAATCTAAGCTACTAGTAATAGAAGCATTTTCTCTTTTTCTCATCAAATTATAAGCTTCTTTAAACCTTGCAAGTGCTGCATTTTTGTATTTATCTAAAGGAATTGTATATTTTTTATTTATAATATCTTGTAAATCTGTGTAATTTGTATTTTCTTCTAACTCTTTTTCTAGTTCGGAAACAGAATAGGGAAGTACAACCTTATTTTGAATTTCAGAAATTAAAAGAGTATTATTATCGCAAATTTCTGTTTTTAAATTAGAGTTTAAACCATTATCTTCAGGTCTATATGAATTTTGCTCAAAAAGTTTTATAACTTGATTTTCTTGAGTTTCAACAACTAGTTCATCATTTGAATTTACAATATTAGTTTCGATTGTTTCAGAAGTCATTGCTGCAGTGTCAGGCTCAATACTTATTTCATTGCTTGATTGCTCAATTTCAGAAATAGTTTCTTCTTTGTTTGATTTTAAAAGAGAAGTATCTATGTTTTGAATGACACTTTCAAAAGTTGAGATGTTACTTCGTGAATTGTCTAAATTTGATTTGATATTGCTTAATAAATCTATTAATTCAGTAGGATTATCAAAATTGTCTTCTTCTTGGATAATAGTATTCAAGCTGTTTAAGCATTTTAATAAAATTTCTATTTTTTCTTTTTCACTACTAATTAAAGTGTTTAAATTGCTTTTTAAGTTTTCCGTTTGTTTTTTTAATTCATTATCTGACATCATTTGTATCATCTCATTTCTTTTATTTGATACTTATATAATAATATTTTTTTGCCTTTTTTTCAAGGGATTTTATAGGAAAAGTAATTTTTTAATTAATATGTGCATATAATATTCCGGAAAAGTGTTAAATAAAAAGTGTTAATTATATATTGACTATTTGTTGAAAAAATATTATATTTAATGGAGAACGAAAGCATAGGCAAAAACAATAACGAAAGGAAGAATAGAAATGCAAATAACAGACAAAATAAAATATATAGGAGTAAATGACAAAACACTAGACTTATTTGAAAGTCAATATATAATACCAAACGGAGTATCATACAATTCATATATAATACAAGACGAAAAAACAACAATAATGGACACGGTAGACAAAAGAGCTGTAAGTGAATGGATAAACAATATGGAAAAAGAATTAGGAGAAACAGAACCAGCATATCTTGTAGTGTCACACTTAGAACCAGACCACTCAGCAGGAATAAACATACTTGTAGAAAAATATCCAAAAATGAAAATAATATTAAGCAAAAAAGCAGCAGACATGTTGCCACAATTCATAAATAAAGACCTATCAGAAAAACTAATAATAGTAAAAGAAGGCGACGAAATCAGCTTAGGGGAGCATAAACTAACATTTGTGATGGCACCAATGGTACACTGGCCAGAAGTAATGTTCACATATGAACAAGCAGAAAAAGTATTATTTTCAGCAGACGGATTTGGAAAATTTGGAGCATTAGACGCAGAAGAAGACTGGGCTTGTGAAGCAAGAAGATATTATTTCAACATAGTAGGAAAATACGGAATGCAAGTACAAGCAGTATTGAAAAAAGCTGCAAACTTAGAAATAAAAACAATATGCCCATTACATGGTCCAATATTAACAGAAAATTTAGAGTACTATATCAATAAATATGATATTTGGAGTAGTTATAAGCCAGAAGATGAAGGAGTACTTATTGCGTATAATTCAATACATGGAAACACAGGGAAAGCAGTAGAAAAGTTGGCTGAGATATTGAGAAAAAAAGGTGTAGAAAACGTAGTTGTAAGTGATTTGTCAAGGTCAGATATGGCAGAAGTTATAGAAGATGCGTTTAGATATGATAAAATGATAATTGCGTCTCCAACATATGATGCTGGATTATTTCCAACAACAGAGAAATTTTTGAGACATCTAAAAGCTAAAAACTATCAAAATAGAAAAGTAGGATTAATTGAAAATGGTTCTTGGGCACCAATGGCAGGAAAGCATATGAAGGATATTTTAAAAGATATGAAAGATATATCAATTTGTGAACCAATGGTTACAATTAAAACTACTATGAATGATGAAACAGTAAGTAAAATTGAAGAACTAGCAGAAAATTTTGTGTAGATTGAGGAGGTGAGTAGAATGAAATATGTATGTACAGCTTGCGGATATATTTATGATGAAGAAGTTGAAGGTGTTAAGTTTGAAGATTTACCAGATGATTGGACTTGCCCTTTATGCGGTGTAGGTAAAGATTTATTTGAAAAAGTTGAAGAATGATTTTTATAATATGTAAGCAAAAAATGTCAGAGATGACATTTTTTTGCGTATATAATAAACTAAAATAGTAATAAATCCCACAACACCTAATAAACTATAATAAATAAAAAAACTTACAAAGAAAACCTATACAAAACAAGAAAATAGTTATATAATATGAAATGTCGAATAGCAAAAATTTGCAATTCAACAATTATTAATAATCGAAAGGAAGAGATTAAAAATGAAACTAAAAGAAATATTAGTAGGGTTAGAAGGGTTAAAAGCAAAAGGAAACCTAGACACCGAAATAAAAGGAATAAGCAGTAACTCAAAAGAGATAAAAGAAGGATACGTATTTGTTGCAATAAAAGGATATAAAGCAGACGGACACAAATACATAGAAAGTGCAATAGAATTAGGAGCAACAGCAATAATAATACAAGAAGGATGCAACCTAAAAGAAATAAAAGTACCAGCAGAAACAACAATAGTAATGGCAAAAGACACAAGAGAAGCACTAGCAATATGTTCAAGTAACTTCTACGGAAACCCATCAAGAAAATTTAAACTAATAGGAGTAACAGGAACAAAAGGAAAAACAACAACAACATTTATGATAAAAGAAATACTAGAAAAAGCAGGAAAAAAAGTAGGACTAATAGGAACAATAGCAACATACATAAATGGCAAAAAGCTAAAAGACAGTGACAGAACAACACCAGAAAGCTGTGAACTACAACAAATATTTAGCCAAATGGTAGAAGAAGGTGTAGAGGTTGTAGTAATGGAAGTATCATCACAAAGTTTAAAACTACACAGAGTAGATGGCTGTGAATTTGACATAGTACTATTCACAAACTTCTCAGAAGATCACATCAGCCCAAACGAACACCCAGATATGGAAGATTATTTCAATTCAAAAGCAAAATTGTTTGAAATGTGCAAAACAGGAATAGTAAATACAGATGACCTAAAAGGTGTAAAAATGGTAAAATTATTTCCAGACAACAATATAACAACATATGGAATTGACAATTTTGCAAATGTTGTTGCAAGAGATATAACAATAACAAATTCATATGTAGACTTTAAAGTAAAACTAACAGACAGAAATGAAAGAGTAAAAACAGGAATACCAGGAAGATTTAGTGTTTACAATTCATTAGCAGCAATATGTGTAGCACAAAAACTAGGAATACCAGCAGAAAAAATAAAAGAAGCATTACTTGAAGTAAGAGTACCAGGAAGATCAGAATTAGTAGACAACAAGCTAGAAATACCAATAATGATAGATTATGCACACTCACCAGAAAGTTTACAAAACATATTACAAGCAGTAAAAAGCTACACAAGGGGAAGAGTAATAAGTGTATTCGGATGTGGTGGAGATAGGGACACATCAAAAAGAGCAATAATGGGAGAAATATCAGGAAGAATTGCAGACTACACATTTATAACATCAGATAATCCAAGAACAGAAGACCCACAAGCAATTGTAAATGAAATAGAAGAAGGAATAAAGAAAACAAAAGGAAAATACAGTGTAGTTGTAGACAGAACAGAAGCAATAAAAGAAGCAATTAAAATGGCAACAAAGCGTGACATTGTAGTACTTGCAGGAAAAGGACATGAGCCATATCAAGAAATAAATGGAGAAAAACATCCATTTGATGAAAGAATAATAGTTAGAAAATTGATAGAAGAAATGAAATAAACAAAGGAAAGGTTTGGTAAATTTGAAAACAGAAACAACAACATTAATAATATCGTTTATAACATCAGTTATCTTAGGAATTATTATAATACCAATACTTAAAAAATTAAAAGTAGGACAAATAGAAAGAGATGACGGACCACAATCTCACTTAAAAAAACAAGGAACACCTACAATGGGTGGAATAATAATGATAATAACAATGCTTTTAATAGTTACAGGAACATACATATTTTTAAGCGCTAATGGTCAAAGTGAAATAGCAAATAAATTATTACCAATATTGCTATTAACAATAGGATTTGGATTAATAGGATTTATAGATGACTTTAAAAAACTAGTATTAAAAAACACAGAAGGTTTAAAACCAAGCTATAAAATGCTAGGACTACTAATAATATCAGTAGCATATGTAATTTATTTAATTTATGGATTACACATTGGAACAGAAACGTATATACCAATTGTAAAAGAATATATTACAATGCCAATATTTATCTATATACCATTTGCAATAGTAGTAATACTTGCAGCAACAAATGCAATAAACTTAACAGACGGAATTGACGGATTAGCATCAAGTGTTAGTGCAATTATAATTACATGTTTAACAATAATAGGAATAAGATTTGGAATGCCAGAAGTATCAATGTTTGGAAGTATTGTGATAGGAGCAACATTAGGATTTTTGATGTTCAATTTACACCCAGCAAAAGTATTTATGGGAGATACAGGTTCACTACTATTAGGTGGAGTAATTTCAGCTATTGCACTATACTTAAAACTTCCTATATTATTAATAGTAATAGCATTAATACCAGTACTAGAAACATTATCAGTTATTATACAAGTTGCATATTTCAAAAAAACAGGAAAAAGAGTTTTCAAAATGGCACCATTACATCATCACTTTGAATTATCAGGTTGGAAAGAAAGCAAAGTTGTAATTGTATTTAGCATTATTACATTAATATTGTGCATAATTGGATTAGCAATTATATAGAATTATAGTAGAAACAAAAGTTAAGGAGAGAAAAAATAAATGGCAAAAACCAAAAAAGAAAAGACTTTTTCAAAGTTTTTAAATAATCCATTTGATTTTACATTATTAATTACAATATTGTTATTGCTTGGAATTGGCCTAGTAATGGTGTTATCAGCAAGTTCACCATCTGCACTTTCACAATTTGGAGATAGCTATTCATTCTTTTCAAAACAATTATTGTTTGCAATACTAGGAATAATAGCAATGTTATTTATCTCAAAAATAGATTATAGATTTTACCAAAAATTTTATAAACACGCATGGTGGATATCATTAATTTTACTAGCAGCAGTACTAGTTATAGGAACTGAAACAAATGGAGCTAAAAGGTGGATTTCTATAACAAGAACATTAACAATTCAACCTTCAGAAATGGTAAAAATGTTAATGATAATTTTCTATGCTGGAATATTAGTAAAAAATAGAGATGATTTACCAAAGTACGGAAAAGGATTTTTAAAACATATTGTGCTAGTTTTACCTATAATAGGATTACTTATATTAGAGCCACATTTAAGTTCATCAGTAGTAATTATAGGAATTTGCTCAATAATGATGATAATGGCAGGATGTAAATTTACACATTTTGCGGCAACAGGAGCAACAGCAGGAGTACCAATACTTACAGCATTAATAATAGCAGCACCATATAGGTTGCAAAGGGTTATAACATTTTTAGACCCATGGAAAGATGCAACAGGAGACGGGTGGCAAGTTATACAAAGTTTGTATGCAATAGGTTCAGGTGGATTATTTGGAGTAGGATTAGGAGATAGTAAACAAAAATATCTATACATACCAGAGCCACACAATGATTTCATATTTTCAATATTAGGAGAAGAGCTAGGATTTATTGGATGTGCAGTAGTATTAATCTTATTTGCAATTTTTATATGGAGAGGTATTTTAATAGCAATGAGAGCACCAGATATGTTTGGTAGCTTAGTAGCTGTTGGAATAACTGCATTAGTTGGAATACAAGTTATTATAAACATAGCAGTTGTTACATCATCTATGCCAGCAACAGGAATGCCATTACCATTTTTCAGTTACCGGAGGTACAGCATTATTTATTTTACTTTGCGAAATGGGAGTATTACTAAATATTTCAAGGGCAGCAGCAAAACAATAGAAAGTATAAATAATGAAGTAGAGATTGCAAAACAGCACAAATTACGAATAATAAGATAAAGACAGCAAAACAATAAAGAAAAGGAGAAACTAAATGAGAGTTATTATAGCAGCAGCAGGAACGGCAGGCCATATAAATCCAGGGCTTGCCATTGCTAACAAAATAAAAGCTGAACAAAAAGATTCAAAAATAATATTCATAGGAACAACAAGGGGATTAGAAAATGACCTAGTTCCAAGAGCAGGATATGAATTAAAAACAATAGATGCTTATGGATTAAGTAAAAAAATATCAATAGAAAATATACAAAAAATGTACAAAACATTAAAAGGATATGGAGAAGCAAAAGAAATAATAAAAGAATTTAAACCAGACATAGTAATAGGAACAGGTGGTTATATTTGTGGAGCAACAATATCAGCAGCACACAGCTTAAAGATACCAACACTATTACATGAAAGCAATGCATTCCCAGGAAAAGCCATAAAAATGTTAGCAAAAAAGACAGACACAATTTTGGTATCATTTAAAGATGCAATACCAAGAATAAAAAAAGCTAAAAACGTAGTATTTACAGGAACACCTGTAAAAATAACTAAAAAAGATTACTCAAAAGAGCAAAAAACAAAAATAATAAAAGAAATTGGTTTAAATGAAGAAGAACCAATAGTATTAGTTTTTGGTGGAAGTCAAGGGGCAAAAAGAATAAATGACGCAATGCTTGAACTTGTAAGAAAAAAACAAAATTCTAACTATCAAGTTATTTGGGCAACAGGTCCAAAACAATATGATATTATAAAAGAAGAAATGGAAACACTACATATTAATATAAATAACATACCAAAAACGAAGGTAATTCCATACATATATAATATGGAAGAACTAATGAATGTTGTAGATGTAATAGTTGCAAGAAGTGGAGCAATGACAATTACAGAAATATCTAATTTAGGAAAACCAGCAATTTTAGTACCATTACCAAATGTAAGCCATGACCATCAACTATACAATGCAAAAGCTTTAGAAAGTGTAGGAGCAGCTAAAATCATTTTAAATGATAATATGTGTGGAGACACTCTAAGCAGAGAAATACAAGAGATTATATCAGATAAAGAACATATGAAAAAAATGGGTCAAAATGCACTAAAAATTTCAACAACAAATGCAGAAGAGACAATTTATAAAGAAATCAAAAAATTAGTAAAATAGAGGTAAAAAATGTTAAAAAACATACAAGGAAAAGTAATACTAATATTCTTTTTAGTAGGAATAACACTAATTGGTGGATTAGGAGCATTTTATATTTGTTCATTAAGCAATATAGTTTCTAAAATTGATAGTGAACAAATAGTAAATGTAGGACAAGCTTTAGAGCAAATAAATAACTTGCAATTAAATGCCAAAATATCATTAGGAATTTCGATTGCAATATTTATAATAGCAGGAATAATAATCTCTGCATTTTTATCAAAATACATAATATATCCACGAAACAAAATGATAGAAAGTGAAGAAACTACACAAAAAAATCAATTAGAAACAATACTTTTACATATGACAGATGGAATTATTGCATTTAATAGAGAAGGGGAAATAATACTAATAAACCCAGCAGCAAAGAAACTTTTGAGCATCAGACCAGAAGACAACACATTTAATGATATATTTAGTAAGTTTAATTTAAATATAAATATGGAAAAAATTATTTACCTAGAAAACTGGACATCAACAGAACAAAGAATAGAAGTTGATGACAAATATGTAAATGTATTTTTTGCACCATTTAGAGACGCAGATGACAGACCAGATGGCGTAATAGCAGTAATTCAAGATATAACAGAACACGTCAAATTAGACAATATGCAAAAAGAATTAGTAGCAGACGTATCACATGAACTAAAAACACCAATAACATCAATAATGGGATATGCAGACACATTGCTAGAAGGAGAATATGACAAAGAGACACAAGACAAATTCCTAAATGTAATAGCAACAGAAGCAAGAAGAATGGCAAAACTAGTAACAGATTTATTAACATTATCACGTTACGATAACAACAAAAAATCAACACAAAAAGAGCTATTTGACTTAGGAGACTTAGTAAAAAAATGTCAAGACAAGCTAGCAATAGAAATAAAGAAAAAAGAACATATAGTAAATAGCTTTGTAACAGCAGACGTACCACCAGTATATGCTGACAAATATGACATTGAAAGAGTTGTATTAAACATATTAACAAACAGCATAAAATACACACCAAATGGTGGAGAAATAAAAATCTATGTAGGATTTGTCTATAATGACGCATATATAAAAATATTTGACAACGGAATAGGAATACCAGAAGAAGACTTAACTAGAATATTTGAAAGATTTTACCGTGTAGACAAAGCACGTACAAGAGAAATGGGTGGAACAGGACTAGGACTTTCAATAGCAAAAGAAATCTTAGACAAAAACGGTGGAAGTATAGACATTAAAAGTGTTGTAGGACAAGGAACAGAAGTAGTTATAAAAATTCCTACAAAAGTAGAAGAATACTAATTGAAAAAAATAAAAAATTAATGTATAATAAAAATTAGTGTATAACATAAGACAATCTATAAAAATAAAAAAACGAAAGGAAATCATATTATGAGCGATTCATTAAAAGAAATTTTAGAATGGGCATATTGCATAATAATAGCATTAGCATTAGCAATGATATTTAGATATTTTATAGGAACACCTACAATAGTAAAAATGGAATCTATGAAACCAACACTAATAGAAGGCCAAAGACTATGGCTAAACAGGTGGGGAAGAACAACAAAAACACTACCAAAAAAAGGTCAAATAATAACATTTGAAGAACCAGAAAAAACAAGCTTCACAAGAGCAGAAATAGAAAACGCAGAACCAATAGCACAATACAAAAAAATAAGTGGAATGGAATGGTTTGTTAAAAACTTCTTAGAAATAGGAAAAAGAAGCTTTATAAAAAGAGTAATAGCATTGCCAGGAGAACATGTACAAATAAAAGACGGAAAAGTATATATAAACGAGCAAGAGCTAGACGAACCATACTTACAACCAGGAATAGTAACAGACCTAATTGGAAACGGAGTTGGATTTGACGACTTTATAGTACCAGAAAATTGCGTATTTGCAATGGGAGACAACCGTAACCACAGCACAGACTGCCGTGCATTTGGATGTGTACCACTAGAAAAAATCGAAAGCACAGTAGCAATGAGAATATGGCCGCTAGACAAATGGGGAAAAGTCCAATAGTGTCCATTGGGGACGTTTCCTTTTGGACATTTTGTCCATTTTGGGACATATCTATCCTAAAGCAAGGAGAATATTAAATGTTTGAAAATATAATTGGAAATGAGCCAATAAAAAAAATACTAGAACAAGCAATAACTAATAACAAAATATCACACAGCTATATGTTTTTAGGAATTTCAGGGATAGGTAAAAAAATGATTGCAAGAGAATTTGCAATAAAGATACTAGAAGTTGAAGACACTGAAAATATACCAGATTTATTATATATAGAACCAGATGGGAACAGTATCAAAATAGAGCAAATAAGAGAAATGCAAAAAAAGGTGCAAGAAAAACCAATTGGTGCAAAAAGAAAGGTGTATATAATAGACCAAGCAGATAAAATGACAAGTGAAGCTCAAAATTGCTTATTAAAAACACTTGAAGAACCACCTGAATTTGTGACGATAATATTAATTGGTGTAAATGAAAACGCATTTTTAACAACTATAAAATCAAGATGTATGATATTACATTTTAACAAAATAGATGATGAGCAATTAAAAAAATATTTACAAGTGAATTATGGAATGCAAAATATTACACAAAATATGTTACAAATGTATCAAGGTAGTATAGGAAAAGCGTTAAACCTAAAAGACAAAGAAGACATATATCAGGCATTAGAAAGTTTAGTAAATAAAATAGCAACAAAAGATTTAATAGAAATAACGAAATCAGCAGAAATCTTATATAAGGAAAAAGATGAGATTTTTGAAATGCTAGATTATATCAACATACTATTACTAAAGAAAGCAAAAGAAGCATATGAGTACACAAATTGTATACAAATTGTGGAAAATACGAAAAAAAGATTGAAACAAAACGCAAATTATGATATGAGTATAGATAATATGTTATTTAACATATGTGAAGAAATAGCTTGAAAATTAAAAGTCCAAGCAAAAATCAAAATATAACATACTCAAATAAAATGCAAACAAAGGGGAGAATTTATTTGAAAAATATAATAGGAGTAAGATTTAAAAAATTAGGAAAAATATATTTCTTCAATCCAAGATACTTAAAAGTAAGAAAAGGCGACAAAGTAATAGTAGAAACAGCACAAGGTGAGGAATATGGAGAAGTAGCGATACCAAACAGATATGTAGAAGACGAAAAAATAATAGAACCACTGAAAAAAGTAGTAAGGCTAGCAAATAATAGAGACAACAAACGTTATGATGAATGTAGAAGAATGGAAAAAGATGCATATAGAATGTGCCAAAAGAAGATAAAAGAACACAAATTAGATATGCAATTAACAGATGTTGAATGCAAATTTGACGACAGTAAAATGCTATTTTTCTTTATAGCAGACGGAAGAGTAGATTTTAGAGATTTAGTAAAAGACCTAGCATCAATATATAAAACAAGAATAGAACTACGTCAAATAGGAGTAAGAGACGAAGTAAAAAGAATAGGTGGAAACGGAGTTTGCGGTAGAGAACTTTGCTGTTGCACATTCCTAAGTGACTTTGACGCAGTAACAATAAAAATGGCAAAAGAACAAAACATATCTCTAAATCCTTCGAAAATCTCAGGAAACTGTGGTAGACTAATGTGTTGCTTAAAATACGAAAATGAAGTATATGAAGAAAAACTATCAAGATTACCTGAAGTTGGCGAAAGGGTAAAAACACCAGACGGAGTAGGAGAAGTAGATGGTGTAGAAACCTTAAAAGAAATAGTAAGGGTAAAAATAAAAGATGACGATGGCTATTTTTACAAAAAATATAAAGCAAATGAAATAGTTAGAAATGAGAAGGCTAATAAAGAGAAAACCAGTAAGGAATAGTAGATAGAAAATAAGAGAATTATGGGAGGTGAAAAAAATGGCATATAAAATTACAGATAAATGTATATCTTGTGGAGCTTGTGCAGCAGAATGTCCAGTAGGTTGCATATCACAAGGTGATGATAAATTCGTGATAGACCAATCAGCTTGCATTAGCTGTGGTACTTGCGCAGGTGTTTGTCCAGTAGAAGCACCAGTTGAGGAATAATGTCCCATTGGGGACGTTTCCAAATGGACATTTTGTCCACTTTGGGACACATCTTTCTAAAAGAATTATCAGACAAGCTAAATTTTTAGCTTGTTTTTCTGTTTTTTCTATGTGAGTTGTGATATAATTGGAAAAAATAAAAGGAGAAATAGTATGAATAAAATAGAAAAAGAATTAAAAGAATTTAAAAAGTTCAAAGAAAATTATCAATACGAATTAAAAGAAGTAGAAGAAAGAGAAGATGGCAATTATTATGAAGGAGAGCCATTAGTTAATGAAGAAGGAAAAGAAGTTGGAGAGTGTGAAAAATGGATAAATGCAGGTTTCAAACATAGTGGACCATATGCAAAAGTATTGTCGAACTTATTTCCATATGAATTTGAATTTAAAGGAAAGAAACTACAAAGCATAGAATCATTTTTCCAAGGAATAAAATTTAGAGATGTCGAAATGCAAAATTTAGTATTTAATTATAGTGGATTAACATCAAATCATATAAAGATTTGTAGTGACTGGGATTGGAAAGGTACAGGAATAATTTATTGGCAAGGTGAAGCAATAGATAGATTTAGTGAACAGTATGATGATTTAGTGGATGAACTATATATATCTGCAATTCAAAATCCATTATATAGAAATGTTTTACTAAAATGTGATAAGCTGATTATACATACGATGGGAACAAGGGAAAAGAGCGAAACAGTATTTACAAGATATGAGTTTGAAAAAGAATTGAATTGTTTAAAAGACTTTTTAAAGGAAGAAGAGGAATAATGGAAGAAAAATTGGAATTAAAAGACTTTGATATTGTAGGTATAATAAATTTAAAGGATGTAAAAGGGATAGAAAAATATGTAACACCAATTATCGAGAAAAATGAAAATGATAGAGAGTACCTATCAAGATCAAAAGAATATTATAATGTAAAAAGTATGACTGAATTATCACAGGAAAGAGAAGAATTAAAAAAACTACTCACAAGAAGGCTAAACAAAAAGAATTTTGTTATATTGGAAAATATGCTAAATTGCTCAGCAAAAGTTTATTTTAGAGAATTTGAAGAATATATAAAAAACAACAAAAATGACGAATTTATAAATAAACTAACAAAAGCAGAGAAATGCTTAATGGAAGATGTCAAAAATATTTTAGTGCTTTTAGAAGGAAAAGGTTTAATAAAGGTAGAAAAAGAAAACATTTTACCACAAGGAGAAGAAAACTCAGAAAGAAGAGCTATTGAAATGGACAACAAAGCTATGCTATATACGTTTCTGAAATCATTAAATTTGAAAAAAGGTTTAGACAATATAGAAGTTTTAACACCTGGTTATGGAAGTGTATATATAGGACCATTTATAAAAGAAATGTATGGATATGATTTTACGAATTTGTTAAAAAGCAAATATATTGAAGAAACAACCCATACTGATACAAAAACTATAAGGTCATTAATGTCTTCAAATAGAATTTTTGAAAAGGGAAAAACAGTACTGTTGCTAGATGACAATATAGGAACAGGAAATACAATGGCGGAAATAAAAAACAGATTTAATAGAGAAAACGTGGACAAAATAGTATCAGGAGCAATTCAATACAATTGGAGAAACTACTTAAGAATATCAATAGGGGATAAAAAAGATATTAATAGATTTGAAGTAAATGATTTTGACTTTGTAAGTCCACTAAATTATGCAGGGCATAAACTATATTCACGTGCTATTAACACATTGCATTCATCAGGTAAAGAATATATTCAGTATCTAAATTCAAAGAGTTATAGGCAAAAGGGTTATTCGGATTTACAAGGAGCTTTAGACCGTGGGATATTTTATGCAAGAAATGCAGGTTTGGAGATGGCAGAAGGACGAACAGTACCAAAAAGAACAATAGAAGGTACAGAAGTGTTAAAACAATATAAGGAAGGACCTACAGAAATTACCAAGATTCGTTCGAAGCAAATAATTAGTAATACAATAGAAGATGTTGATAATATTTGTAACAAAAGAAAGACAAAAGAGAATGTTGATAAAGATTTATATATTGACTAATAACTAACTAATAATAAAAAAATAACTAGGGAGAGTGACAAATTGGAAGAACAAAAAATAGAAAACGAGCAAGTGCAAGAAAAAAAGCCAGTCAACAAAAAAATGACAATAATAAATTTCGCATTAATATTAGTAATATTTATAGGATTACTAATATATATGTTCAGTGTTGATGGAATAGACAACATAATACAAGTGCTAAAAAGCGTTGATTACAAATGGGTAATGCTAGGAATAGTATGTCTAGGAATAAATTGGATTTGTGATGCAATTACACTATACATTCCGCTAAAAAGAATGTATGAAAAGCAAACATTTAAAAATGCATTCAAAGTAACAATGATTGGGCAATTGTTTAATAATATAACGCCATTCGCATCAGGTGGACAGCCAATGCAAGCATATGAGCTAAGCAAAACAGGGAAAAGGGTAAGTGATTCATTATCAGCAATGGCAATGAAATTCATAATTACGCAAACAGCACTAGTGGTAAGTACAATAGTTGTAGTATTATTTGAATTTCAATTTTTTGCTGGATTAATGCAACAATACATTTGGGTGGCAGTTGCTGGATTTAGTGTGAACATATTAGCTATAATAGGAGTAATTTTGGTAGGAATTAAGAAAAGAATAATAACATTTTTTACAACACCAATAATAAAATTTCTAGGAAAAATACATATATTAAAACATCCAGAACAAACAATAGAAAAGTTAGACAAAAGTATAGATAATTTTAGAGAACAATTTTTATATATGAAGCAAGAGAAAAAAATGGTTTTGAAAATGTTTATTTCTGCTACAATTCAAAGCTTTGCATATTATTCAATAACATATATGGTGTATAAAGCATTTGGAAATAGTGGAGTAACATTTTGGCAAATCATCCCAACACAAGCAGTATTGCTACTAATAATGATGTTTATTCCAACACCTGGTTCAGGTCTTGGTGCAGAAGGTGGATTTTATTTGTTGTTCCAATCAATTTTTAAAGAAGGTACAATTAATATGTCTATTTTATTTTGGAGAATGTATACTTTCTATTTGCCAATAATAGTTGGAGCTTTGTTTTTAATTCCAATTAAAACCTTTCGTGACAGACCGAAAAAGTTTCAACCTAGGCGGTCAGGTTTGACAAAATTCGCTTGACATTAAACAGATTTAGTCATATACTAAACTCGTAAAAAATAAAAAAGGAGGCAACAAAAACAATGGAAAACTTAATAGAAATAAGATGGCATGGAAGAGGCGGTCAAGGAGCAAAAACAGCATCATTATTACTAGCAGACGCAGCATTCAACACAGGAAAATACATCCAAGGTTTCCCAGAATATGGGCCAGAAAGAATGGGAGCGCCAATAACAGCCTACAACAGAATTAGCAGTAGCCCTATTACAATTCACAGCAACATATACGAACCAGACTATGTAGTAGTTGTAGACGATTCACTTTTAGAATCAGTTGATGTAACAGCTGGATTAAAGGAAACAGGAGCAATTGTAATAAACACAACAAAATCAGCAGAATATTTAAAAGAAGTTTTAAAAGGATATAAAGGAGAAGTTTACACAATTGATGCAAGAAAGATATCAGAAGAAGCACTTGGAAAATATTTTCCAAATACACCAATGCTTGCAGCAATTGTAAAAGTAAGCAAAATTATGACAGATGAAGAACTATTAGAAGATATGAAAGGTTCATTCAAGCATAAATTTGCTAAAAAACCAGAAGTTATAGAAGGAAATATGAAAGCTTTAGAAATGGCATTAAAGGAGGTTAAAAAGATATGACAACTATAAATGCAAACACACCAATGGAAAAAATGACATCAGGTGGAGATATATACGAAGCTGGAAATGCTAGAGAATTTAAAACAGGAGATTGGAGAAGCGTAAAACCTATATTTTTAAGCGAAAAGTGTAAACAATGTGGACTATGTTTCCCAGTTTGCCCAGATGATGCAATTCCAGTAAATAAAGATTGTAAAAGAGAAGATTTTAATTATGATTATTGCAAAGGATGTGGCGTTTGTGCAAAAGTGTGCCCATTTGGAGCAATTGAAATGAAATAGAAAGGAAGAAAAATTATGAGTATAAGAGAAAGATTAAGTGGTAACGAAGCAGCAGCAATAGCCATGAAACAAATCAATCCAGACGTAGTAGCTGCATTTCCTATCACACCTTCAACAGAAATACCACAATACTTTTCAACATTTGTAGCAAACGGGACAGTAGACACAGAATTTGTTGCAGTTGAAAGTGAACACAGTGCAATGTCAGCATGTATTGGGGCTCAAGCAGCAGGAGCAAGAGCAATGACAGCAACATCAGCAAACGGATTATCACTAATGTGGGAAATGATTTACATAGCTTCAAGTTTAAGATTACCAATAGTGCTATCATTAGTAAACAGAGCAGTATCAGGACCACTAAATATACACAATGACCATTCAGATGCAATGGGAGTAAGAGACGCTGGCTGGATTATGCTATTTTCAGAAAACAACCAAGAAGCATATGACAACACACTTATGGCACATAGAATAGCAGAACACAAAGATGTTATGCTACCATTAATGATATGTCAAGACGGATTTATAACATCACACTCTATTGAAAATATAGAATTAGAAGAAGACGAAAAAGTAAAAGAATTCGTTGGGAAATATCAACCAGAACATTACCTATTAAATAGAGAAGAACCAATAGCAGTAGGACCATTAGACCTACAAGCATACTTATTTGAGCATAAAGCACAACAAGCAGAAGCAATGAAAAATGCTAAAAAAGTAATATTAGAAGTATCAGAAGAATTTGAAAAAATGACAGGTAGAAAATACGGTCTATTTGAAGAATACAAATTAGATGATGCCGAAGTTGCAATTGTTTGTATGAACTCAACAGCAGGAACTACAAAATATGTAGTTGATAAATTAAGAAAACAAGGAATAAAAGCAGGACTTTTAAAAGTTCGTGTATATAGACCTTTCCCAGTAGATGAAATTGCAGACGCTTTATCACATTTAAAAGCTGTTGCAATACTAGACAAAGCAGACTCTCTAAATGCAGCAGGTGGAGCATTATTTGAAGATGTAACATCAGCAATGTATGTAAATGAAAAACACGTACCAGCAGTAAACTATGTATATGGAATTGGTGGTAGAGATACAAAAGCAGACGACATCGAAGGAGTTTACAACGATTTAATCGAAATTGCAAAAACAGGAAAAGTAGAAAATCCTTATCGCTATTTCGGACTAAGAAAGGAGGCTAAATAATATGCCTTATAATGTAAAAGAAGTAGTAGCAAATAAACCATCAAGATTTACATCAGGACATAGAATGTGTGCAGGATGTGGAGCACCACCAGCAGCTAGAATGATAATGAGAGCCTTAAAACCAGAAGACCACGCAGTAGTTGCAGGAGCAACAGGATGTATGGAAGTATCAACATTTATATATCCATACACAGCTTGGACTGACTCATTTATACACACAGCATTTGAATGTGCAGGAGCAACACTATCAGGAGCAGAAGCAGCATATCAATCAATGAAAAAACAAGGAAAACTACCAAAAGACGGAGAAACAAAATTCATCGCATTTGGTGGAGACGGTGGAACATATGACATCGGACTACAAAGCTTATCAGGAGCAATGGAACGTGGACATGACATGGTGTACGTATGTTACGATAATGGAGCATATATGAACACAGGAATACAACGTTCATCAGCAACACCAAAATTTGCAGACACAACAACATCACCAGCAGGAACAGTAATACCAGGAAAAATGCAATCAAGAAAAGACCTAGCAAAAATAATGGTAGGACATCATATCCCATATGTCGCTCAAACAGTTGGATATATGAACTTCAAAGACTTATACGAAAAAGCAGAAAAAGCAATATATACAGAAGGACCAGCATTCCTAAACGTAATGGCACCATGCCCAAGAGGCTGGGGATACCCAACAGATATGTTGATGCAAATTAACAAATTGGCAGTAGAAACATGTTACTGGCCTTTATATGAAGTAATAGACGGAAAATACAAAATAAATTATAAACCAGCTAAAAAGCTACCAGTAGAAGAATTTTTAAAACCACAAAAGAGATTTAGACATATGTTTAAACCAGGTAATGAGTGGATGATAGAAGAATTCCAAAAAGAAGTTGACGCTAGGTGGCAAGAACTTTTAGACTTAGAAGAAATTACAAATAAATAACATTTGGGTGTTTTGGGTGTTTTTGGGGACAGTCCTTAAAAACACCCTTTTAAATGTATTTTTATATTAAAGTTTTTTTACTTAGCTTTTGGGTGTTTTTAAGGACTGTCCCCAAAAACACCCATTTTAAAAAATAGTGAAAATAAGTCACAAATAGACAAAAAAAGTCATAATATATATTATAGTATCAAGTAAGGTGCTATATTGGAGGTGACTTATATGGAGCCACAAGAAACAATTTATTGCTATGAAAACAAAAAAGATAGAGAACCAAAGAAAAGAAATTGCTTAGGCATTGTAGCGGTTATACTACTTGTAGCATTTACTTTTGTCATTGGATTATTAATAGGTGCTGCACTTGCAGTAGTAGTACTTCTAGCATTACCAGCTATCATTGTTTTAGCAGTAATATTAGGTCTATTGTTATTATTAACAGTAATCTTAATGTTCTGTAACAGAAGAAAAGATAGAAAAAATAAATGTTGTTGCTAATAAGAAGCAAAATAAAAATAGTTAATATAATCGAAAAGTAAGTTTTCGAAAAAATAAAGAGAGCAATTACCGTAAAAAGTAATGCTCTCTTTTTGAATATGAATTATCTATTAATGATAACAGATGGTTTGATTTATAGCTATTTAATAAATTCATCAATAATATTCCAAACATCATCCTTATAAATCTTTCTCTCAGAAGAAAAAGGAAGAGTTGTAATATCTCCAATAGGATTAATAGCATTTTGTAAATCTGAAACAGCGCCATCAACCTTAGTAATAGCAATCTTATCAGCCTTGTTAGCAAGAATAATAAAAGGCAATCCAGAAGAAATAATATAATTGTACATAAGCCTATCATTATCAGTTGGTTTATGCCTAATATCAACTAAGAAAATAATAAGTGCAATTTCCTTTCTATTAAACAAGTACTCCTCGATAAACTTACCAACCTGTTCTTGCTCCTTCTTAGACATCTTGCTATAACCATAACCAGGTAAATCAACAAAATAAAAAGTTTCATCAATATTATAAAAATTAATCTGTCTAGTCTTTCCAGGTTCGCTACTAGTTCTAGCCAATTTCTTTCTATTTATCATAGTATTTACAAAACTTGACTTTCCAACATTAGACTTACCAACTAAAACAATTTCCGGCAATCCTTGTTTAGGATATTGCTTAGGGTTAACTGCTGAAATTTCAAACTTAGGATTTTTAACTAACATTTTTTCTCTCCTTTATTGCCACTGGGGACGGACCTTTTTGGCAATTTATTGCCAACGGGGACGGTCCTTAAAGAATACGCTTTTTTTAAATCGATGTTTTTTTGCTTCGTCCCCAAATACATTATTTTTTAGGCATAATTTTTTCAAGTCCACCCATATATGGTCTTAAAACTTCTGGAATAACAACACTTCCGTCAGGTTGATAATTGTTTTCCATAATTGAAATAAGCATACGAGGTGGGGCAACAACTGTATTATTCAAAGTATGTGCAAAATAGTTTCCATTCTCGCCCTTAATTCTAATTCCAAGTCTACGAGCTTGTGCATCTGTTAAATTTGAACAGCTACCAACTTCAAAATATTTCTTTTGGCGTGGGCTCCAAGCTTCTACATCACATGATTTTGCTTTTAAGTCTGCTAAATCACCACTGCAACATTCAAGAGTTCTTACAGGAATGTTCATACTTCTGAAAAATTCAACTGTATATGACCACATTTTATCATACCAATTCCAGCTATCTTCTGGTTCACAAACTACAATCATCTCTTGTTTTTCAAATTGATGTATTCTATAAACACCACGTTCTTCAATTCCGTGTGCACCTTTTTCTTTTCTAAAACAAGGTGAATATGATGTCATAGTGTAAGGCATTTCAGCCTTATTTAAAATTTGACCTTTAAACTTACCAATCATAGAATGCTCACTTGTACCAATCAAATACAAATCTTCACCTTCGATTTTGTACATCATAGCATCCATTTCTTCAAAACTCATAACACCTGTAACAACGTCACTTCTAATCATATAAGGTGGAATACAATAAGTAAACCCTTTGTCAATCATAAAATCTCTTGCATAAGAAAGAACAGCTGAATGTAATCTTGCAACATCACCTAACATATAATAAAAACCATTTCCAGCAACTCTTCTTGCACTATCTAAATCAAGTCCACCTAAAGCTTCCATAATTTCACCATGATAAGGTATTTCATAATCTGGAACAACAGGTTCTCCAAACCTTTCAATTTCAACATTTTCGTTGTCATCTTTACCAATAGGAACAGATTCGTGCATAATATTTGGAATTTTCATCATTCTAGACTTTATAGCCTCAGAATATTCATTTTCCAACTTTTCATTTTCATCTAACTTAGCATTTATCTCATTAACTTGTAATTTGATTTTTTCAGCCTCGTCTTTATTACCAGCCTTCATAAGACTACCAATTTGATTACTTAAAGACTTTCTTTCAGCTCTTAAATTATCACCATTAAGCTTAGCCTCTCTATTTTTTACGTCTAAATCAAGAACTTCATCAACTAAAACAAGCTTATGATCTTGAAACTTTCTTTTAATATTCTCTTTTACAACATCTGTGTGTTCTCTTAAAAATTTAATGTCTATCATATTTACCTCCTTGTCATGTCCAATGGGGACATTTCTCTTTTGGACATTTTGTGATTAATTATGCCAATTATACTATATTTTCTAATAATTGGCAACAAATTGGGCAAAATAATAAAAAAGAAACTTTTTGGGACAGGGCAAAAAAGTTTCACTCGCAGCCGTTTTGGGACAGTCCAAAAAAAGTTTCACTTGCAGCCGTTTTGGGACAGGCCAAAAAAGTTTTGCTCACAGACGTTTTGGGACTGTCCCAAAAAATTTCAAAAATTTCAAGGGGTGTTAAAATTTGAATGGGTTAATTATTGAATTTTTAAAATTTATTGTATATTCAGCACTAATAGTTGTAATAGCAAAATATATTCTAGTTACAACTTTAAGAAAGCTAGCAGAAGCACTAAACTTAAAGCCAAAAACAGTTGGGGACATTGCAGGATACGCAACATCTGCACCAGAATTGCTAACAATAACAACAGCAAGTTTTAGCGGGCTTATGTCTGCTAGCAGTATAAATGTACTTAGTTCTAACATAATAAATCTAATTCAATATATATTCGCAATATTTTTAAACAAGAATCAAAAAACACTTAGAAATAAAGCAATAAAAGTTGACTTAATTTTAGTTTTACTAACTATAATTTTGCCAATTATCTTATTAAAATTTAATATAGAAATGAATATTGCAATTGTTCCGATGTTTATCATACTCTACACATTATTTAGATTTTTAAATAATAATGTGCATAAGCTTTATCTAAAAAACGAAGATGAAAAATTGGAAACAAAAATAGAAAAGGAAGCTAAGTGGGAAAGGGGAAACAAAAAGAAAATAACAAAATATATAATATATTTGTTTATTACAGGAATTTTGCTCTTTATTGTAAGTGAGCTCCTAGGAAATAATTTAGAATTACTTTGTAATAGTTTTGGAATATCGCAAGGAATTATAGGAATTTTACTTGGATTTATTACAAGTATTCCAGAGTTGATTACTTTTTTTGAATCGCAGAAACATTATAAAAGGCAGAAGAGTAGTGAACTTTTGGGAGTTGTTGAGGCTACTAACAACTTATTCACTTCTAATATTTTGAATTTGTTTGTTATTCAGACTATTGGAATTTTAATATTTCAGATTATCCAATAAGGAGTGTCCCCTTTGGCAAAAAAATGCCAACAGGGACGGACCTAAATGGCAATAAATTGCCAAAAAGGACCGTCCCTAGTGGCAATTTTGAAAAAATACTTGACAAACCTTTGTCAGATAGTGTATAATAATATTCGTTACAAGAAGAAGTCAAACTTCTCACCTTATCCAAACAAGGAAAAAGGTTGGAAATTAAATAATTTTGACAAACCTTTGTCAGTGTTATTTTTGAATTTGGCTTGTAACAAAAGTCAAATTTTTTTATTATTGGAGGTGTTTTTTATAAAACAAGAATTACCAATCAACAGACAAATCAGAGCAAAAGAAGTACAACTAATAGGAGAAAATGGAGAAAAATTAGGAGTTATTTCAATAAACGAAGCTTTAGAGAAAGCGGAAGAAAAAAACTTAGACCTAGTATTAGTTGCGCCAAATGCAAATCCGGTAGTTTGTAAAATAATGAACTATGGAAAATACAAATTTGAGCAAGCTAAAAAAGAGAAAGAAGCTAAGAAAAAGCAAAAAGTTTTAGAAGTAAAAGAACTAAGAGTTACTCCAAACATCGAAGAACATGACTTTGGTTTCAAATCTAAAAATGCAAGAAAATTTTTAAATGACGGAAACAAAGTTAAAATCACTGTTAGATTTAGGGGAAGAGAAGTAAACAACTCAAAAGCAGGAGAAGCAGTTCTAAACAAATTTATTGAAGAATTGGAAGATATATCAAC
Organism: uncultured Clostridia bacterium; assembly: GCA_949538735.1. Taxonomy (GTDB): domain Bacteria; phylum Bacillota; class Clostridia; order TANB77; family CAG-508; genus CAG-269. The sequence goes on along the minus strand of CATGLK010000001.1, from coordinate 100,423 downwards.
TGTTGAAAAGAAACCTAAATTAGAAGGTAGAAATATGTTTACAATTTTAGCTAAAAAAGCAGACAAATAAAACTGCGAAGCAAAAATATAAAATTTAAAAGGGATAAATCAAGATGTGTCCCAAAATGGACAAAATGTCCAAAAGGAAACGTCCCCAATGGGACAAAAAACGAAAGGAGTTCATAGTTATGCCAAAATTAAAAACAAACAAAGCTGCAAAGAAAAGATATTCTTTAACAGCAACAGGAAAAGTTAAAAGAACAAAATCAAACAGAAGACACTTATTAGCAAATAAAACAAAAAGACAAAAGAAATCAGGAAAAATCCAAAACGGATATGCAGATAAAACATGCGAAAATACAATCAAAAAATTATTACCATATGGTAACTAAAATTGAAAATAGGAAGGTGAAATAAATGGCAAGAGTAAAATCAGGAAGAACAACAAGAGCAAGACATAAAAAAGTATTAAAACAAGCTAAAGGTTACTACGGAGCAAAAAGTTATAGATTTAGAAATGCTAACCAAGCAGTTATGAAATCTTTATCATATGCATATGTAGGAAGAAAAGATAAAAAAAGTAATTTCAGAAAATTATGGATAGCAAGAATAAACGCAGCAGCAAGAATGAATGGAACTACATACAGCAAAATGATAGCAGGACTTAAAAAAGCTAATGTAACAATAAACAGAAAAATGTTAGCAGAAATAGCTGTAACAGATCCAAAAGCATTTACAGAAATTGCAGAAATCGCAAAAAAAGCATAAACAAGTACTTGAAAAATTTAAAAATATAATAAGCAAGTAAGCTATAAAAACAAAATAATAATAAAAAGACCGCTATTAGGAAAAGCCCAATAGCGATTTTTTTGCACCAAAATACGAGTTATCAACGAAAATAGCTATATTAAGTGTTAAATTACGTCGATAACTTGCGTTTTCGAGTAAAAAAGTATATAATTAATGTAGAGGTGAAGTTGAATATGAGAGAAGATAAGATATATAAAAGAGAAACATATCTAAGTAAAATTAGGGGATTTTACGATGATGATGAAACAATAAAAGTTATTGTAGGAATTAGAAGATGTGGAAAATCATTTTTGCTAAAATCAATAATTGAAGAACTTTTAGAAAAAGGTGTGAAATCAAAAGACATCATCTATATTAGACTTGATAAAAGACCATACAAAAGTATAAAGACACCAGAACAACTAGAAGAAACAATAGAAAGCCTTGTTCAAGATGATGATTTTAAATATTTGTTTATTGATGAAGTTCAAAATATCAAAGGATATGAAGAGGTTATAGATAGTTATAGAGGCGAGGGAAATATGTCTATATTTATAACAGGGTCAAATTCATATTTATTAAGTGGAGAATTGGCAACAAAACTTACAGGTAGAAAAATAGAAATAGAGATGTTACCACTTAACTTCTTTGAATATGTTGATATGAAAAGGTTTTATGCAAAAAATGTAAATGATAATATATATGTGGAATTTCAACAATATATTAGAGAGGGTGGATTTCCAGGTTCTATAATGTATAATAACAATGAAGATAGAATAAGATATACTCAAAATATAATTCAAGATATTTTTCAAAAGGATATCAAGCCAAATGAGAAAATTAAAAACCCAGAATTTTTTAGAACAATCCAAACATTTATAGTTAATAATTTTGGATCAATGATATCTGTTAATAAAATTAAAAATTATTATAAAGGCAAAAACGTGAATATTGATGAAAGAACAATTGAAAGATATATTAATATACTAGAAAATGCAAAAATATTATATAAATGTGAAGCGTTTGATATAAAATCCAAAGAAGTGCTAAAAGGAGAAAGAAAATATTATTTAGCGGATTTAAGTATATATTATGCATTAAATACAGATGTTAGAATTAATTATGGACCAGTGCTAGAAAATGTAATTCATAATTATTTAAAAAGTAAGGATTATCATTTAAGTGTTGGGAAAATTGGAAAACTGGAATGTGATTTTATAGCAAGAAAAGGAAATGAAGATTATTTCTATCTTCAAATTTCTAAAAATATTGATGAAGAAAAAACCGCAGAACGTGAATATAGACCATTCTATCAAATAAAAGATATGTATCCAAGATATCTATTTGTGTTAGATATGATTTTTCAAAATAATATTGATGGTGTAAAAAATGTAAATATTGTTGATTTTATATATAATAATAAAGAATTGAAATAGTTAAAATATGAGTTATTGACGTAGTGCTAATTTTCGTCGATAACTCATATTTTCATTATTGCTTTTTCATTTTAGGTTTAGAAATAAGAGCGGCAAGGTAACCAAAGAACACAGCAGCCGCAATACCACCAGCAGAAGCCTTAACTCCACCAACAAAAGCACCAACGAGACCACTTTCCTTAACACCTTCAATTGCACCTTTTGCTAAATTATATCCGAAACCAGTAAGTGGAACAGTAGCCCCAGCGCCAGCAAAATCGACCAAATACTTATATATGCCAAGCCCACCTAAAATTGCACCAGTTGTAACAAAAATAACCAATATTCTAGCAGGTGTAAGCTTAGTTTTATCAATCAAAATTTGACCAATTATACAAATAATTCCACCAGTCACAAAACATTTAAGTAACATCATCCAATCAAAAACATTAGCCCAATTTATACCCATAACAAAATCTCCTTTCTGCGATTAATTTAATTTATATTTCAAATTTCCATTGAATTCTAAACAGCGAAATACTCCATTCAAAATACATAAATTAAAGTTCAATACTAATTGCGTGTGCAATTCCCGGAATACTTTCTCCCTGTTGAGAAGTAGTAGAATTAGTCAAAGCGCCAGTAGCAATCAATAAAATCTTTTTATATTTCTTTTCTTGCAACTGTTTAAACAAATATCCTGAAAAAACAGTACCACAGCAAGCACATCCACTACCACCAGAATGAGTATCTTGAGAATTTTTATCAAAAATCAAAACACCACAATCATTATAGTTAGACTTAATATTATAACCTTGGGTTTTCGCAAGGTCAATTGCAATTTCCTTACCAACATGTCCCAAATCACCGCTTATTATTGCGTCATAATAACTAGGATTTCTTCCAGTATCCAAAAAGTGAGTAATCAGTGTGTCGACAAATGCAGGAGCCATAGCAGCACCCATATTATTTGCATCCTTAATACCCATATCAACAATTTTTCCAGGAGTAATGTGAGTAATAAAAGGACCATTTCCATTTTTAGAAAGAACCACAGCGCCTGCACCTGTAACAGTCCATTGACTTGTTTGTGGTCTTTGATTTCCTAATTCCAACGGAAATCTAAATTGTTTTTCTGCACTACAAAAATGACTAGAAGTTGCACACACCACATTTTCTGCAAAGCCTTCAATTGCTATTGCACCTAAGCTCATAGATTCCACGAAAGTTGAACAAGCTCCAAAAACTCCGAAAAATGGAACACCAACTTCTCTCAAACCAAAGCTAGAAGAAATACATTGATTTAATAAATCACCTGCAAATAAACAATCAATTTCATTGCTACTAATACCTGATTTAGTAACAACGGTATTCACAGTTTCCTTAATAATTTTACTTTCAGCTTTTTCCCAAGTTTTTTCTCCCCAAAATTCATCATCCAAAGTCTGATCAAAATACTTTGCCAAAGGTCCCTGAGATTCCTTCGGACCAACAATACTAGCAGTAGCGGTAATTGTTGGCGGATTATTAAATTTTATAGTTTGTTTACCTAACTTTTCCAAAAAATCATCTCCTATCACAAAATTATACTTTTAACGTCCGTGCAAATTTTAGATGTGTCCCAAAATGGACAAAATGTCCAAAAGGAAACGTCCCCAAATGTCCCTAGACTAATGTTATTGCTTGGGTGTTAAAGATTAAATAAATAATACCAACCAAAATTGATGCTGAAATACCAAATACTAAAACAGGGCCTGCGACAGTGAACATTTTCCCACCAACGCCCATTACATAACCTTCGGATTTGTATTCCATGGCAGGTGATACAATTGAGTTTGCAAATCCTGTGATTGGGATTAATGAACCAGCTCCAGCAATTTTTCCAAGTTTGTTGAATAGGTTTAAGCCTGTTAAAAAGGCCGCAAGTCCTATTAAAATGATGGAAACTATTGTACCAGATGTTTGTGTATCAAGTCCACGTTCTTTACATATATTAAGTATGATTTGACCAATTGAACATATTATTCCACCAATTATGAATGCCCAAAAGCAGTTTTTTAGAATTGGTGAGTTTGGTGATTTTTGGTCTACATAGTCTTGATAAGCTTGTTTTGTTTCTAAAGGGTTTGTCATTTTATAATCCTCCTTAATTAGTTTTTCTATTTAAGTCAATAACAAAACTTAAATCTAAATCTACAAAATATTCATTAATTTTATCGCCGTCAACAGTAGCTCTTTGTTCTAAAATTTTGACTTCTGATATATAGTCAATTGTTTTTGATGCTTCTGCAATTGCTTTTACAATGGCGTCTTTCCAAGAAACAGTTGAGTTTCCTGTAATTGTTAAATGTTTTTTTATATCCATAATAAACCTCCAAATTAGCTTTTAAAATTATCTTTTCCACAACTTAGAAAAAATATGCAAAAATAGTAGAAAATAATACAAAAAAATTATATAATCAAAAATGTAAATTCAAAATAAAAACAAGCATAATAAAAGAAAATAGTGAAAATATAATAAAAATAGGAAAGCAGGAAATAATAATGGTAGATAAAGCAAGAGAATTGGCATTAAAAACGTTATATAAAATTGATAAAGAAAAAGCATATTCCAATATTGCATTAGATGAAATGTTAAATCAAAATAGAAAAGATTTAACACCAAAAGATATTGGTTTAATTTCTGAAATTGTTTACGGAGTAACTACTTGGAAGCTAACATTAGATGAAATTATTAAAAAATACTCAAATATAAAACTTAAAAAAATATCACCATGGATTTTGAACATATTAAGAATGAGTATTTATCAAATAATTTTTTTAGACAAAATTCCAAAGTCAGCGGCAGTGAATGAAGGGGTGACTTTAAGTAAAAGATATGGACATAAAAGTAGTAGTGGATTTACAAATGCCATTTTAAGAAAAGTTACAAAAGAAGATTACAACGATTTAGGCAAAATAAAAGATAATATTGAAAGGATTTCTAAAACTACATCAATGCCAGAGTGGATAATACATGAATTACTAAAAGACGGACTAACAATAGAAAAAGTTGAAGAAATCTGCAAAAGTTCAAATATAAGACCAAAACTTTCTATAAGAGTGAACACATTAAAAACAACTAAACAAGAATTACAACAAAAATTAGAACAAAAAGGAATAGAAGTAGAAGAGCGGAATTTTAAAAGATTTTTTAATTTTGAATAAAGTAAAAAATTTGGAAAATTTAAAAGAGTTTAAAGAAGGGTTATTTAGTGTACAAGATGAAGCAGCAGGTCTAACAGCTGTAATTCTAAATCCACAAAAACAGGACAAAATATTAGATGCTTGTAGTGCACCAGGAGGAAAAACCACATATTTGGCACAAATTGTGGAAAACGATGCTGAAATTGAAGCATGGGACATACATACACATAGAACAAAACTTGTAGAAGAAACAGCAAAGAGACTAGGAATAGATATTATAAAAACAAAAGTAAAAGATGCTACTATATATAATGAAGAAAATTGTGAAAAATTTGATAAGATTTTATTAGACGTTCCGTGCTTAGGGATAGGCGTGTTAAAGAGAAAACCAGATATTAAATGGCAGAGGAAAAGGGAAGATATAGAAGGAATTGCAAAGATTCAAATGCAAATTTTAGAAGTATGTAGTAAGTATTTAAAGTCAAAAGGAGAATTAGTGTATTCAACCTGTAGTATTTTAAAAGAAGAAAATGAGAATATAATAAGAAAGTTTTTAGATAAAAATCCCAATTTTAGTATAAAGGAAATAGAACTTCCAAAAGCTTCAAAAAATGAAAAAAATTATTTTGAAAAGTTTTTACTAGATGGTTTTTTGCAAGTATATCAAAACACTGATACCGATGGATTTTTCATCTGTAAATTAACAAAAAAATAATTATTACAATTACATTACAATTTAATTACAGTTACATTAAAAATATTGACTTTTTTTCTATAAAAGATAAAATATATATGTAATTAATAATTATTCTAAGAAAAAAATAGAATTTTGTAAAATATATGCAAGTATGTTTTTTTATTAAATAGCAAAAATAAGAATATAACACAAAAAAAGAAACAATTGTAAAACACAACAGAAAAAACGAAGAAAGGAGAATATGGTCTAGTATTAGAACCATATAAAAGGAAAATGTCAAGCTGTTTAGGACTATATATTGAAGAACATCTAATTAAATATGCAAAAGTGTCAAAAGACCGTGATAATTTAAAAGTAGAATCTTTTGGCATTAAGTTTTATGACAGAATAGGTGAAGCTATAAAACAAATAATAGAAGAAACATATAGCCAAAAAACGCCTATTAGTATTAACTTGTCTGAAGAAATGTACAATTATTTTAATATGTTTGCACTAATAACAAAAAATGACTTACAAAAAGCAATAAAAACAGAGTTTGATGCATATTGCACAGATAAAGGTTATAATCCAAATGTTTTTGAAACAAGATATGCAGTTGTAGACAATCAACTAGACAAAGAAAAACTAAAGATAATCCACATTGCAGACAACAAAATAGAACTAAACAAAAGAATGCAACAACTAAGTGATTATAAACTAACAAACATTTCTCCAATATCTATGTCACTACCAAACTTGATAAAGACAAAAAAAGAATCAGGAGCTTTGATAGTAAATATAGAAGACAAAACAACAGTAACAACTATTATAGATAACAAAGTTTCAAATATAGATATACTTGAAGAAGGAAGTGCACAAATATTAGATGCCATAAACATAAAAGAAAACTCATATTCGAAATCATATGAAATTTGTAAAAATACAACAATATATACATCAGAGGGAAAAGAACTGCAAGAAGGCGAAGTTAACTACTTGGAAGATATTATGCCTACACTATACACAATAGTAGGACAAGTAAAGAAAATAGTCAATGCAAATGAAGACAAAATAAAAACAGTGTATTTAACAGGTACATCAGCACTAATAAACAATGCAGACCTATATTTCCAAGAATATCTACCAGAAGTAAACTGTGAAATATTAAAACCATATTTTGTGCAACAAACAAAAGACATTAGTATAAAAGATTATATAGAGGTAAACACAGCTATTTCACTAGCGTTAATGGGATTAAATGAAGGAATTGCTGGAATGAACTTTAAAGCTCAAAGCTTTTCAGACAAGATTCCAGGATGGTTAAAGATAGAAGTAAACCCAGACAAAACTAAATCAGAACAAAAAAATATTGGTAGCTGGTTCACATGGGATTTAAACCAAGCATTAGATAAAACAGAAAAAGGATTGATTAGAATTGCTGCATATTTGCTTGTTTTATTAATAATTTATAGTGGCTTTTCAATATTGCTAAACAATCAAATGGAAAAGAAACAAGAAGAAGCAAATCAATCAATAAGTGCAACAAGGCAACAAATATCACTTGCTAGATCTGATGATGAAAAGGTTAAATCTAGAACAAATGAATATACAACAATGATAAAAAATCTAGAAGATGCAAATGATAGAATTACAGATAGAACAAAAACTAGAAATGCAATTCCAAATTTACTAAATCAAATAATGTCAGTAATTCCTGAAGGTGTTCAATTAACTTCAATTGATAATACATCAGGAACACATATAAAAATTACTGCCCAATCAAATAAATATGAGCAACTAGGATATTTTATAGCAAAATTAAAAACAGAAGTTATATTAAATGACGTAATATCAACAGCAGGACAAAAAGATAATGGTGTAGTTGCAGTAACAATAGAAGGAGAATTGCCATGAAAAAATTATTAATATTAATTTTGATAGCATTATTAGCTGGCCTTTCTGTATACACTTTTGTTCAAGGAATAAGCATTGGCTCAATAGAAATACTTGGAATTAAAGGAATAGAAGCCAAAAATGCAAGCTTAGACGAAAAAATTCAGGAAGCAGGAAAATTAGCAGAAAAAGATTATGTACAATCTGTAAACACTCTTACTGCTGACACAAAAAAACTAAAAGAAGAAAAGAAAAACTACGAAGATATGACAGTAATAAGTGAGGAATCAGAAATACAAGCAGCTAATCAAATTGAAAAATATGAAAATGAAACATTAATGGTTAAATTAGGAAACCATGCAACAAAACAAGGTGCAGAAGCAAAAATAGTTTATGAAACAGGTTCAGCACAAGGAATTTACAATATAAAATTTACAGTCACAGGAAGTTATATTTCAATACTAGATTTTATATCAGCAATTGAAAATGATAGTACATTAGGATTTAAAATAGAAAACTTCAACATGAAACCAACAAGTGCAGGAGAAACATTAGAAGCAAACTTTACTTGTAGGGGAATAGCAATAGAAAAAATAAATACAGTAGTTACTAATGAACAAGATAATGCAACTGAAGTAGATGAACAAACAGGTGCAAATAATGTAACAAATACAACTAACAGCACAAACACAACATCTACAAATAGGACAACAAATACAAGCAACACAAATGTTGCAAGATAAAAAGGAGAAAAACAATGGTTAAGTCAGTTATTAAAGAACTAATACTTGTATTATTACTATGTTTAGCTATAATACTTGTTTTGGGAATACTATTATATAAATATGTTCCGTTATCAAAAACTTTACCAAGTGAAGTTGCATATACAATACCAGCTGAGACAAAGGAAGAACTAGCAGCGTCAGAACATATTGACGATAGCCAAATTGTTATGACATATACAGTAAATGCATCAGACTTAAACAATTTCCAAAGAACACAAAATTACAAACCAGGAAAAGCAAATCCATTTGCAGCAGTTGAACAAACAGAAGAAAACCAAGGAAATGCAAATTCAGGTAATGGAACAACAAACAATAATCAAGGTTCAAACAATAATAACAATTTAAACTCAAATGGAAACACAAACAGCAACAGTGGTTCTTCATCTAGTGGACAGTTTTTCCAAAACACAGGAACCAAATAATTTTTAGTTATTAACGTTATCTTTATAATTATTTTAATAATAAAGATAAGCCAAATAAAATTTATCAAAAGAAAAGGGGTGAAAAAAACAAATGAAAAATAACAAAGGTATAACATTAATCGCTTTAGTTATTACAATTATCGTTCTTTTAATTTTAGCTGGTGTAGCACTTGCTATGTTAGCAGGAGATAATGGTTTATTAACAAAAGCATCTGATTCTAAAATTGTTAATGAAATTGGAGCTTTAAAAGACCAAGTAAATTTAGCAGCAGCAGAAGGTCTAAGTGATTACTTTGAAAACGAATATGTAGCAGCAACTAAAACTGAAGGGCTTACTAAACAAAGCGCTGTATATACAAAAGCTAGTGCTGTAACAACATCTAGTGCATATGTAGAATTTGCAAATGTTGAGGCTAGCACTAAAATCGTAATTCAAGGTAAAGGTGATAAAAATTACTTAAAAGCTGAGGGAACAGTACAAACTGATGGAACAATTTCATGGGTAGATACATTTTAAAAAAAATAAAGTTAAAACCAATAATAAAGCCATACGCACACTTCGTGTGTATGGCTTAAACTATAAAAAGAGGAAAAGAAAAAATGGAAGCAATACTATATATACTAATATTCATAATAGGAGCACTATTTGGAAGCTTCTACACACTAGCAGTACACAGAATACCAAAAAAACAAGACATAATATACACACACTCATACTGTCCTAATTGTGACCATAAATTAGGTTTATTAGACTTGTTTCCAATATTTAGTTACATTTTTTTAGGTGGAAAATGCAGATATTGTAAAGAAAAAATTAGACCAAGATATTTAATACTAGAAATACTATCAGGAATACTATTTGTAACAATCGCATATGCAATGAAACTAAGCATATACAACTTAAGCTTAGAAATTTTCGCACAACTAATATTTACAGCACTATACTTAACATTCATAATCTTAATGTGTGGAATTGACAAAGAGAACAGAAAAATAGAAAAAAGTGTAAATATCTATGGAATAGTAATATCAATAGCATATATGATATATCTATGCATAGTAGAAAATGCTAATATATATAGATATGGCATATATCTAGTAGCATATATAATAGTACTAATTTTAGATACAATAACACTACGAAAATATGCAAAAAGCACATATGTAAATGGAATATTATTAGCTATAATTACAATGATAATATTTACAGGGGAATATGTAACATCACTTTCAATAATAATAACATTACTAGCAATAGCAATTTATTTGTTATTATATAAGCTAAAAGATATGAAAAATAAACAAATGAAGACAGATAAACAAATAGCAAAAGAAATTAGTATCGGCTTTTATTTAGGAACAATAAATATAACAATATTTACTTTAATCTTATTATTTAACCAATATATATTATAAAGGAGACAAACTATGAAAAGAATGCGTAGCCAAAAGGGTTATACAGGAATAGATATAGCAATATCAGTAATAGTAATATTTATATTTGTATCATTAATTACAATGTTAATATATAATTTTAATAGTTCAGCAGATGAATTAAAAATAAAATCAGATGCAACTTATATAGCGGTAAACGAAATAGAAAAGATAAAAAGTTTAGGTATTTCAGAATTTACAGGAATGGACAAAACAACAACTGTTGATAAAGACGGAAATAGCTTAATTAAACAACCAGTTGAAGGTAATGAAGGTTTTTACAGAACAATAACAATAACAGACTACAAAGATATTAATACAGATGAAAGTGTAATGAAAGATATAGTAAAAAGAATAACAGTAAAAATTTCTTATATGTATAAAGGAAAAGAAAGAAATGTAGAACTATCAACAGTACTTACAAAGGAGAGTTAGAAATGAAATCTCAAAAAGGTGTAACACTTATTTCATTAACAATATATATAATTGCAATGACAATAGTAATTGCAGTTGTGTCAAGGCTTACAATGTTTTTCTATAGTAATACAACTGATATTCGAGATGTAGACCCAATAACAGAATATACAACATTTAATACTCATTTTTCAGAAGAAGCAAACACACCAGATATAAAAATTTTGGAATGTGGAACAGATTATATAGTTTTTGACAATGGAGTGCAATATACATTTGTAAGTGAAAACAGTGGGATATATAAAAATAAAGCGAAAATATGTAAAGATATAGTAGCTTGCTCATTTGAACAAGGTACAAATGACAATGGAAAAACAACAGTTAAAGTGACTATAAAGGCAAAAAATGACACAACTAATAGACAACCGATAGTGTATACATTAAAATAGTAAATACAAATGAAAGGAAGAAAATTTTATGGACGTTAGAAGAAGACAACCAATAGGTGTTGAATTAGTAAAAAAAGGTGTAGTAAGTGAAAGCAACATTGAAGAAGCACTAAAATATCAGAGAGAACATCCAAACAAAAAAATAGGGGACATTTTATATATACTAGGTGCTACTGACCCTACAAGATTAATAGAAGCAATAGGCGAAATTGTAGGAACAAAAGGAATTTTACTAACTGGAAGAAATATGAACATAAAATTAACAGACTACATTTCGTTAGATGTTGCAAAGAAAAACAAAGCAATACCATTTGAAGTAAGTGCAGGAAAAATCAAAGTATGTTTTGCAAATACAGTAAACAATAAGACAATGGATGCAGTAAGACTGATATTGCTAAACAAAGGTCTAGTAATGGAAAGCTATATCACTTTTGAGTCAGATATAGAAAGAATTTTAAAGAGCTTAGAAGGAGATGTTACAAGTAACTTAACATCAACTGGAAGAAATGAAAATACAGTAAGTTTAGTAGATAGTATAATAAAAACAGGAATGGAAAGAAGAGCAAGTGATATACACATTGAGCCTATGCAAAAAGAGGTAAGAATTAGATATAGAATAGATGGTGAATTAATTACAGCGGCAAGTATTGAAAAGGACAAACAAAATCAAATAATAGGAAGATTAAAAGCTATATCAAATATGCATCAAGAAAAACAAGATTCACAAGATGGTAGAATATTACTTTATGATGATTACAATATCCGTGTATCTTCACAACCAAACGTGTATGGAGAAAAATTTGTTTTAAGATTATTAAGAAAAGATGCAGATATCAGAAATATATTTGAATTAGGATATTCAGGAACAGAAGAAGAATTTAGAAAAAGTATACACAAGAAAAATAGTATAACAATAGTTGCAGCACCAACAGGAGAAGGAAAAACAACAACTTTATACAGTATAATAGATTATTTAAATAGACCACAAATTAATATAACAACAATAGAAGACCCAGTAGAGATACGTATACCAGGTCTAAACCAAATAGAAATAGATGCAAAATCTTCTTTCTCTGGATCACTAAGAACAGTACTAAGACAAGACCCTGATATCATATTAGTAGGGGAAATTCGTGATAGAGAAACAGGAGAAATAGCAATACAAGCAGGTCAAACAGGACATTATGTGTTATCAACAATTCATACACTAGATAGTATAGAAGTTGTTACAAGATTAAGAAAAATTGGACTTTCAGACTATGATATTGCAAGTACTTTGGCAACTTCAATTTCTCAAAGACTAGTAAGAAGATTATGTCCAAAATGTAAAAAAGAAAGACCATTTAACGAAGAAGAGAAAGCAGTAATAGAGAAAATAGGCAAAAAATATGGTGTAGATTTTGATACAAATGGGACAACATATGATGCAGTAGGATGTAAACATTGTAATAATACAGGATATTACGAAAGAATTGCTGTTTTTGAAGTTTTAGATGTAACAGATGATATAAAAGAAGCTATAATGAACGGAAAATCAAGTATAGAAATAAGAAAAGAAGCATTAGCAAATGGCTATAAACCATTAATAGTAGACGGAATAAACAAAGTTATAAAAGGATATACAAATTTAGAAGAATTAAATAACAAATTGTTATTTATATAAACAAAGGAGGAAGAAGTATGAATTTGGATAAAATATTAGACGAGGCAATGAGAGTAGATGCTTCTGACGTTCATTTAATATGTGGAAACAGACCTATGCTAAGAATAATAAGAAGATTAGAGCCAGCAGAAGGTTTTGACGTATTAACTCCAGAGGATATGGATGAAATATATGATACACTTGTAAAAGGAAATGTGGATAAAGACGAAGTATATAATGCTACTAGAAAACTCGATATGTCTTATGAATATAAAGACATTCGTCTAAGAGTAAATATATCATTTTCAGATGACATACCAATATGTACACTAAGATTAATAAAAAATGAATTGCCATCATATGAATCATTAGGAGTACCAGACATTGTAAGAAGAATGACATATCAACCACAAGGATTAATTCTAGTTACAGGAAAGACAAACTCAGGAAAAAGTACAACATTAAATGCGCTAATAAACCATATAAACGAAAATCAAAATAAAAAAATATTAACATTAGAAAATCCAGTAGAATATAAACATCATTCTAAAAAATCATTAATAGTGCAAAAAGAAGTAGGAAGAGGGAAAGACTCGTTAACATTTAGTGCAGGTGTTAAGAATTCACTAAGAGAAGACTGCGATATACTTGTTATAGGGGAAATTCGTGACAAGGAAACAATGGAAGCAGCAATCGAAATGGCAGAATCTGGCCACTTAGTAATAGGAACTTTACACACAAAATCTTGTGCAGAAACAATAGACAGAATGATAAACTTCTATGAAGTTAGAGACCAAGCAACAATAAAATATTTATTATCAGCATTACTAAAACTTGTTATATCTCAAAGACTTCTACCAGGAAGAGATGGAAAATTGGTATTAGTGCCAGAAGTAATGGTAGTTGATAATATTGTTGCAGGAATTATCAGAAAAGATAAACTAAGTGTTTCTGAAATAGAAGATGCAATCCAAAGTAACCTCGAAAAGGGAAGTATAGGGTTAACAAATTCTTTAGCAGAATTATTTGTTGAAGATAAATTGACACTTGACCAAGTAAAATCTCAAATAGAAGAAAAGAACCTAGAAAGCCTAAACAGAACAATTATGCAATTAAAAATAAAAAAAGGAAAAGGCTAGAAAATTAGAAAACTAGAAAGGAGGCAAAGATATGCCAACCTATGTATATAAGGCAATGACAGACAAGGGTTTGATTATTAGAAATAAAGTTGAAGCAGGAAATAAAAATCAATTAGTAAAAACTTTAAAAAATAATAATTTATTACCAATCTCCATAGATCAAGTAGCATATAGGTCTAATAGACAAAACGTAAAGAAGAAAAAGAAAAACGTTAGTGATATACAAGAAATAATGAAAAACGTAAACACAACACAAATCGGACCTAAAAGAACCTTATCAACAAAAGAAAAAGTAAATTTATATTTTGCAAAAACAGAAAAAATTACTGATAGGGATATTGTTATATTTACACAAAACTTTTATTTATTGAAAAAAGCAAACTTTAATAATATTCACGCTTTAAGTACAATAATTAGCAGTACAGAAAACGTATCATTTAGGGGAATATTAGAAGACATCTTAGCAGGACTAGAAGCAGGAGAAAATATGTATACAACAATGGAATACTATTCAAACGTATTTCCATACATCTATATCAATATGATAAAAGTAGGAGAACTGTCAGGATCATTAACAAACTCTTTGGAGCAAGCTGTAAAATATTTGGATGATACAGCAGCATTAAATAGAAAACTAAAAGGAATATTAATACCAAATATTATACAATTTGTATTGTTAATTGTAATGTTACTTGTAGGAACACTATATGCAATACCAGCAATACAAGGAGTATTTGACGAATTAGGAACACAAGACACATTACCAGGAATAACACTATGGTTTGCAGATGTAGTAAACTTATTCCTTCAATATTGGTATATACCAACACTAGTAATAGTTGCAATTGCAGGAGCAATATTATTCTATATAAATACACCAAAAGGAAAATACAATTTCCACTATTTTAAATACAAAATGCCAATATTTGGAGAACTAATATATGCATTAGATTTCTCAAGATTAATGAAAGCAATGCTATTAAACCTTAAAAACGGAATGAGAATTCAAGACTCAATAGAAGTAAGTAAAAATGTTATACAAAACTATGTAATGTTATCAATAATAGAAACATCAATAAATAACATCTTAATAGGAAGCTCTTGGATAGAACCATTCGAAAAATCAGGATTATCAAAATCAATGGAAACAGAAATGTTGAAAATAGGAATGCAAACAGACTTGACAGAAATGATGGAAAAACTAGTAGAATATATGGAAATAGACATAGACAATATAATGAACAAAATAATGAAAGCACTACCACAAGTTGTTTATGCAATAGTCGGAGCAGTATTAATCTTCTTCGTACTAGTAGTACTTGTACCATGTGTTCAAGTATATATGGGACAATTCTTGTTCTCAGCATATGGAGTATAAAACTTTTTGGGACAGGCCAAAAAAGTTTCGGAAAAAGACGTTTTGGGACAGGCCAAAAAAGTTTTGAAAAAAGATGTTTTGGGACAGGCCAAAAAAGTTTTCAAACTTTTTGACCTGTTTCGATGTTTTTGGGGACGGTACAAAAATACATCAGTTAATTCATGCTCTGAAAATAGAGCATATTAAGGAGACAAACTATGAAAATTGGAATAGATTTAGGCGGAAGCCATATCGCAATAGGAGTTGTAGATAACAATGGAAGAATAATTGAAAAATTTGAAAAGAGACTAAAAGGTGTTGAAAAAAAGAAAATAAAAGACACAATAGTTAGCTACATAACAGAAAACGTTCAGGTATTAAGAAAAAAACACAAAATAACAGGTGTTGGAATTGCAATACCAGGAACAGTAAGTGGTGGCACAATAGTAAAATCAGTAAATTTAGGAATTAAAAATTTTGATATAGTGGAAGAATTGAAAAGAGAAATTGACTTACCAATACAAATTAGAAATGATGCTAAATGTGCAGCCATTGCCGAAAATACATATGGAAGTTTGAAAAATTATAACAGAAGTGTTTTCTTGACATTAGGTACAGGAATAGGTGGAGCTGTTATAATAAATAATAATTTACTTGATTGTGGCGATTTGCCTGGTTGCGAATTTGGTCATATGATAATAGAAAAAAATGGCAAACAATGTAATTGTGGAAAAAAGGGCTGTTTTGAGAAATATGCATCAATGAAAGCTTTAAAGACTAATTTACGAGAAGTTTTAGGTGTGGGTGAAGAAGTTAGCGGTAAGGAGCTTTTTGAGGTAATTAGAAATAATGCTTTTGGGGACGGAGCAAAAATACATCAGCGGACGTTTTGGGACAGGCCAAAAAAGTTTTGATAGCGAGGCTGTTGAGACAAAAATTGAGAGTGTAGTTCAGGAATTTATAGAAAATTTGAGTATAGGAATTGCAAATTTGATAAATATTTTCGAGCCTGAGGCAATTGGAATAGGTGGAAGTTTTGTCTATTTTGAAGAAGTTTTGCTTGATAGGTTGAAAAAGGAATTGCTGAAAGATAATGTTTTGTTTAATAAGAGAGAGGATATTATAGTTAAAACCGCTGTTTTTAGAAATGATGCTGGGATTATCGGAGCAACGATATAAAAAATAAAAAGGAACGAATGCTAAAATTAAAAAGCATAGTTCCTTTTTTGGGCTGTTCCAAAACGTCCGCTGATGTTTTTTTGCTCTGTCTCCAAAAATATTAGTTACTACAACAGCATGGAATTCTAATCATTTCACCCGCATAAATCAAATCAGGATTTGCAATATTATTTAATAATGCAATTTCTTGAACAGTAGAATGATGTTCAAGAGCAAGTTGGCTCAAAGTATCACCATACCTAATAGTATATAAAATTTTTCCACAAGTATTTTGACCACCAAAGTCTTGGTTAACATTTATTAAAAGTCTTTGACCAGGGAAAATTAAATTAGGGTTTGTAATAGATGGATTTAGCGATACAATACTTGATACAGATGTATTGTATCTAATTGCAATTTTGCTTAAAGTATCGCCACTTCGTACTGTGTAATATGTTTGTGAGTTTCCAGAAGAATTAGAAGTTTTTATTGTAAGTTGCCAACCTGGATAAATTAAATCAGGGTTTTTAATAATTGGGTTTAACGAAACTATACTAGATACAGTTGTACCATAACGCATAGCAATTCCGCTTAAAGTATCACCACTTCGTACTGTATAAACAATTGTATTTCCAGTATCAGGATCAGGTGATGGCGTGTCAGGTTCAGGGATTATGGTTGATGATGATTGTAATATTCCGTCTGTAAATTGATTTCTATCTACATAGCCAGAAATTCCAGCAACTCTACCAGTACTAGTATATTGCCAGCCAACCCAGGTTTCCCATTTGCCATTTGGCTGTGGGCTATTTACATCATAGTTTGCAACCCAAAGTGGATATTTTGTAAGTTCAGAGCCGAATATAGCTCGAGCATCATAAGCATTTGAATAAATAACAACTTGGGATTTTGTAACGCTTTCTAAGGTTTCTAGAAATACCCTAGAAATTTCATTAATTTCATTTACAGATAAATTACCAAAACTTTCAAAGTCCATTGCAAGTCTGCAATCTGGGCTTTTATTGCTAATTACTTTAGCAAAAAAGTTGGCCTGAGCTCTTGCTTCGTCAGTATTTCTTGCGGTTACATAGTGGTAAAATCCTACTTTTAGCCCATTGGCTTTTGCATTTTGATAATTCTGCTCAAAATATGGGTCTATATATCTAGTCCCTTCACTTGATTTGATGTATACAAATTCAATTCCTGAGTTTTTTACAGCTGAAAAGTCAATGTTCCCTTGCCATGAGCTGACGTCTATTCCTTGATAGATTTTGTCACTTGAAGGCCCAAATGCAAGGCAGGGCACTTGAATCAATGTTGTGATGATTATTGTAAATAGAAATGATATTACTATTTTTTTGTTTATGTTCTTTTTCATGGTTTGACCTCCTTTCTTTTAGATTTTAGGAAATTTTCCTTGTTAGATAATATGCAAAGGAGATTTTTTTGCAACTAGGGCTATCAAAAGTATTGTAAATGATAATGCTATTTGATATAATACGAATTAAATAGTAAATAAGAAGTAGGTGGTTTAAACGAAGAAAAGAAGACTTAATATATTTATAGATGAAAGCGGAGATTTTGGTTTTTCAAATGGAAGTTCTGAACTATATGGAGTTTTGTTTACTATACATGAAAGCGGTAATTCAATAAAAAATGAGTTAATTTATTTAAATAGTAGATTAGAAAAAGTTGGATATAATGGAATGATACATTTGGCAGATTTAGTTGCAAGACGTGGAGAGTATTCACAATTTGAATTGAAAAAGAGAAAAGACATTTTTTGGTCAATATTTTATTTTTCTAAAAGGGCGGATGTAAAAATACATACTATTATTGTAGACAAAAGATTTAAAAATAGTAAAACACAATTAAATAGAGAGTTAGCAATAGAGATTAATAAATTATTTAGCTTTATGCATATAGAAAAATTTGAAAAAGTAGTAGTATATTATGATAATGGTCAAGAAGCATTAGGTGCTATTATTGATACGTTATTACTTAATAAAAACAATGTCGAGCATAGAATAGAATTTAATCATACAGAGAAAAGATTATTTCAAGTATCAGATATGTTGACATTTGTAGATAAAATTGTATATAAGCATAGTAACAATATGATATTGACAAATGCAGAAAAGTTTTTCTTTAGTACAAAGGACATTTTGGGAATAAAAAGGCAACTAAAACCAAAAAGAATATAAAAATAAAAAAGTCATTCTCAAGAATGACTTTTTGCGACGCTCAGCGTCTACACGGGTTTGGTCCTTTTGAGACCAAAATAAATAATATTATTTATAATATATATTATTCATATTTATAATAAAATTATACACTATTTATATGAAAAAGTACAGCATTTTTTAAAAAAAGTTGAAAAAAAGTTTTCAAAAGTCCTTGAATTATATGAAAAAGTGTGGTAAAATAATGAGCGTATCAATCACACAAAGAGAGTTTTAAAGGAAGTGCCAACAAAGTTGGTCCGAAAAAACGAAGAACTTTGTGGAAGAAAAAACAAAAAAGGGAGGAATTTAAAATGGCAGTAGTTGCAATGAAACAATTACTAGAAGCAGGTGTTCACTTTGGACATCAAACAAGAAGATGGGATCCAAAAATGGCTGAATACATATTTCAAGCTAGAAACGGAATACACATCATCGACTTACAAAAAACATCAAAAAAATTAGACGAAGCATATAGCTTTGTTAAAGAACAAGCAGAAGAAGGGAAAACAGTACTATTCGTAGGAACAAAAAAACAAGCACAAGAATGCATGAAAGAAGCAGCAATCAAATGTGGAATGTACTATGTTGACCAAAGATGGTTAGGAGGAATGCTAACAAACTTTGGAACAATCCAAAAAAGAATTCAAAGATTAAAAGACTTAGAAGCAATGGCAGAAGACGGAACATTTGAAGTATTACCTAAAAAAGAAGTAATACTATTAAAGAAAGAAATGGAAAAACTAGAAAGAAACCTAGGTGGAATCAAAGAAATGAACGAACTACCAGGAGTAATCTTCTTAGTAGACCCTAAAAAAGAAAGAATAGCAATATTAGAAGCTAAAAAAATAGGAATACCAGTAGTTGGACTAGTAGACACAAACTGTAATCCAGAAGAAGTAGATTACGCAATCCCAGGAAATGACGATGCAATAAGAGCAGTAAAACTAATTGCAGACGTAATGGCAAACGCAGTAATCGAAGGAAAACAAGGAGAAAGTTTCGAAGCAGAAGTTGAAGAACAACCAGTAGAAACAGAAGAAGCTACAACAATTGAAGAAGTAGTAGCAAACGAAGAATAAAACTTTGCCAATAGGGACGGACCTTTTTGGCAAACAATTAAAATGCTAAAAGAGAAGAACCTTTTAAGCGTATAAAAATTTAAGATTAAAAAAAGAAGAGTAGGGCTTTTCTGCTCTATTCTTTTAATTATATAAAGGAGGAAATATAATGGTTACAGCAAGCTTAGTAAAAGAACTAAGAGAAAAAACAGGAGCAGGAATGATGGACTGCAAAAAAGTATTAACAGAAACAGACGGAGACATGGAAAAAGCAATCGAACTATTAAGAGAAAGAGGAATTGCAAAAGCAGCTAAAAAATCAGGAAGAGTAGCAGCAGAAGGACTAGTTGAAGGATACATCTCAGAAGACGGAAAAGTAGGATCAGTAGTTGAAGTAAACGCTGAAACAGACTTCGTTGCAAAAAATGAAGAATTCAGAAACTTCGTAATGAATGTAGCAAAACAAGTAGTAGAGAAAAATCCAAAAGACGTAGAAGAACTACTAGCACAAGAATCAATTGAAGTACCTGGAAAAACAGTAAACGAAGTATTAGTTGAAAAGATTGCAACAATTGGAGAAAATATGAACATCAGAAGATTTGCAAGATTTGAAGCAGAAGGACTAGTTGAAAAATATATCCACGGAGACGGAAAAATAGCAGTATTAGTAAATATGAAAAAAGGAACAAGCGAAGTTGCAAAAGACGTATGTATGCAAATAGCAGCTGCAAGACCTGAATACTTAAACGAAGTTTCAGTTCCAGCAGAAAGAGTAGAAAAAGAAAAAGAAATCTTAAAAGCTCAAACAATGAATGAAGGTAAACCAGAAGCAATTGCTGAAAAAATAGTACAAGGTAGAATTGGAAAATTCTTTAGCGAAATATGCTTAGTTGACCAAGCTTTTGTTAAAAATCCAGATATGAAAGTATCTCAATTATTAAAAGAAAAAGATGCAGAAGTAGTTGAATTTGCAAGATTTGAAAAAGGTGAAGGAATCGAGAAAAAGGAAGAAAACTTTGCTGAAGAAGTTATGAAACAATTAAAATAAGATGAAGAAAAGCGGTATATTTTTATATACTGCTTTTTGCTGTACCAAAAGGGACGGTTCTTTTTGGCAGATTTCTGCCAATGGGGACGGACCTTTTTGGCAATAATTAAGAAAATATTAATAAAATATCAAAAAACTACTGTTTTTTTTTGAAATATATGATAAAATGGGCCTGATAACAAAAAATTAAGGAGAGTGAAAAATAGTGGCAGAACTTAAGTATAAAAGAGTACTTTTAAAATTAAGCGGAGAAGCACTAGCAGGAGAACAAAAGACAGGAGTAAACGTAGAAACAGTAGGAAAAATATGTGACAAAATAAAAGAAATAGTAGAAATGGGAGTAGAAGTAGGAATAGTAGTAGGCGGTGGAAACTTTTGGCGTGGAAGAAACGGACATCAAATGGAAAGAACAACAGCAGACTACATGGGAATGCTTGCAACAGCTATGAATGGCTTAGCATTGCAAGATGCACTAGAAGCAAGGGGAATATTTACTAGAGTGCAAACTGCAATCGAAATGAGAGAAATAGCAGAACCATTTATACAAAGAAAGGCAGAAAAACATCTAAAAAAAGGAAGAGTAGTTGTGTTTGCATGTGGTACAGGACATCCATATTTTACAACAGATACAGCAGCTGTATTAAGGGCAACTGAAATTGGGGCTGAAATTATATTGTTAGGAAAGGCTATTGATGCAGTTTACTCAGATGACCCTAAGATTAATCCTAATGCAGAGAGATATTCAGAAATTTCTTATATGGATGTTTTGGAGAAGGATTTGAAGGTTATGGATTCTACTGCGACTGCGATGTGTAGGGATAATAAGATGCCATTATTAGTTTTTGGGATTGATGACCCAGAGAATATTGTTAGAGCTGTTAGGGGCGAAAGAATTGGTACAATCGTATCTTAAATTGATTAAAAGCAGCATCTTGCACAATTTCGATAATTTAATTAAACTTCGACGTACACTCGTACGCCATCAGCTTAATTAAATTTTCAAAATTGCACAATATACTACTTTGAATCAATTTACAATAAGAAAAGCAGCATTGTGCATAATTATAAAATAATAAAAATTTAAAGGAGAGATTATCATGGATTATACAAATTTAAAAGAAAAAATGGAGAAATCAATAAGCGTATATAGCGAAAAATTATCAGAAGTTAGAGCTGGAAGAGCAAACCCAGCAATATTAAACAAAGTAAAAATAGACTATTATGGAACACCAACACCAATAAACCAAGTTGCAGGTGTATCAGTTCCAGAGGCAAGACTAATAGTAATTCAACCTTGGGATGCAAGCGTATTAAAAGAAATAGAAAAAGCAATTTTAGCATCTGACATCGGAATAAACCCAAATAATGACGGAAAAGTAATAAGACTAGCTTTCCCTGAATTAAATGAAGAGAGAAGAAAAGAACTAGTAAAAGACATAAGAAAAATGTCAGAAGAAGCAAAAGTTGCAATAAGAAGTATCAGAAGAGAAGGAATAGACCAAGCTAAAGCTGAGCAAAAAGAAGGAGCTTTAACAGAAGACGAATTGAAACATGCTGAAAATGAAATTCAAAAAATGACAGATAAAAATATAGAAGAAATTGACAAAATTTTAGCAGCAAAGGAAAAAGAAGTTATGTCTGTATAGAGTAGGTGTAATGCAGATTGATAGTAGTATAAATTAACTGAAAAATAACGATACTAAATAATTTGTGTCGTAGTGTAACAGTTAATAAAAAGGGGAAACAATGGATTTTAAAGAAAACTTAAAACAATATATGCGGAATAGTAAACAAAGAACTAGAAAATCATTTAAGAAAGCAAGAATGTCCAGAAAAGATACTTAATAATTCAATGGAGTACAGCCTTATGGCAGGTGGAAAAAGAATAAGACCAATACTAGTACTTGCAACATATCAAATTTTCAGGGAAGATATAGAAAAGTGCATGCCATATGCTATGGCAATAGAAATGGTGCACAATTTTTCACTTATACATGACGATTTGCCAGGGATTGATAATGATGACATCAGGCATGGAAAGCCAACAAATCATAAGCAATTTAATGAAGCAACAGCAATACTTGCAGGAGATGCATTGTTAAATCAAGCATATATGGTAATCAGTGACGATTTAGAAAAATCAAAGCCAGAAGAATTATCAAATAAAATAAAAGTCTTTAAAGAATTTGCAAGTTCGGTAGACAGAATGATTGCTGGGGAATATGTGGATACTGAATACGAAAGTAAACAGATAAATGATAAAACATTAGAATATATCCACAAAAACAAAACAGGAGCATTGTTAAAACTATGTGCAAGAATGGGAGCAATACTAGCAAATGCAGAAAGTCAGGACTTAGAAAAAATAACAAACTATGCAGAAAGAATAGGCTTGGCATTTCAAATAAAAGATGATATTTTGTCAGAAGAAGGAAATGAAGAAATCTTAGGAAAACCTGTTGGAAATGACAAAGAATTGGAAAAATGCACATATGTTTCTAAATATGGCCTAAATGGAGCAAAAGAAATATTGGATCAAATAACAAAAGAAGCAATAAACGAATTAAGTGATTATGGAGAAAAAGCGGAATTTTTAAAAGAACTTGCGCTTTACATTCAAAATCGAAATAAATAAAGGGTGTTTTTGGGGACAGACCTAAAAAACACCCAAAACATCAAGGGGAGAAAAAATGGATTTTAACAAAGAAAATTTACCAAAACACATAGCAATAATAATGGATGGAAACAGAAGATGGGCAAAGCAAAGGGGAAAAATTGCAAGCTTTGGTCATAAAGAAGGAGCAAAAACTCTTGAAAAAATAGTAAGATATGCAAATAAAATAGGAATAGAAAATATAACAGTTTATGCATTTTCAACAGAAAATTGGAAAAGGTCAGAAGAAGAAGTTGGAGCTTTAATGATGTTATTCCAAAGTTATTTAGATGATTATGCCAAAAGGGCAGATAGTGAAAACATCAAAGTGAAAATAATTGGAAATACAAAAGCTTTATCAGAGAAAATGCAAAGTAGTATAAAAAAATGTATGGAAAGAACAGAAAATAATACAGGAATTACATTTAATATTGCTTTAAACTATGGCGGAAGAGATGAGCTAATTCATGCAATAAAACAAGTTGCACAAGATGTAAAAGATGAAAAAATAAAAATTGAAGATATAACAGAAAATGTCATATCAGAAAATTTATATACAGCTGGTCAACCTGATCCAGACTTGTTAATTAGAACGAGTGGAGAGTTACGTTTAAGCAATTTCTTGCCATGGCAATTAGTATATTCAGAATTTTTATTTGTAGATAAAAATTGGCCAGACTTTGAAGAAAAAGACTTAGATGAAGCGATTATAGAATATCAAAGAAGAACTAGAAAATTTGGAGCAAATTAGAATCAAGAATATTTAATAAGAAAGGAACAAATATGGATATACAAAGAATAACATCAAGTTTATTAGGGTTTCCATTGGTATTAGTGATTTTGCTAATTGGAGACAAAGTATTAGTAGATATAGCTTTATCAATAATTGCATTACTTGCAATGAGCGAATATTTTAATGCAGTATCAAAAGTATCAAAACCAGTAAAATGGGTAGGATATGTAAGTTGTTTTAGTATAGCAATTATACATATAGTACCAGAAACATATTTAAAAACAATAGTAACATTAGGAGTACCAACAATATTGCTAGTATTATTTGCACATGTAATAGCAACAGATATGAAAATATCATTTAAAGATATAGCATATACATTTATAGGAATATTTTACGTAGTATTTTTTATAATGTTTGTAGCATTTATTGACGGAATGCCAAATGGAAAAATATTAATTTGGTATGCACTTATGGCAGCTTGGGGAACTGATATTTTTGCATATTTTACAGGAAAAGCATGTGGAAAGCACAAATTCAGTAAAGTCAGTCCTAAAAAATCAATTGAAGGTTGCATAGGTGGAACAATAGGAGCAGTTCTTTTAATGCTTGCATATACATATATAGCAAATACTTATTGGGGAATGGATTACTCATATTTATATATTACTTTGATAGGTGTTGTATTAAGCTTAATTGGTCAAATTGGAGATTTTTCAGCATCTGCAATTAAAAGGTTTGTAGATATAAAAGATTATAGCAATTTAATACCAGGACATGGCGGAATGCTAGACAGAATTGATAGTTTGATATTTTTAGCACCATTTGCATATTCATTATTTACATTATTATAAAAACAAAAGCAGAAAACTAAATATAAATGTTTTCTGCTTTGCTATATGAAAAGGGACAGAAAAGATGTGTCCCAAAGTGGACAAAATGTCCAAAAGGAAACGTCCCCAATGGACAAAGGAGGTAATATTTTGATAGCTTTTTTAATATCAGCAATTAAAATAATATTTTTATTAGGTTTTTTAATATTTATACATGAATTAGGACATTTTACAGTTGCAAAACTATGCAATGTAAAAGTAAATGAATTTGCAATAGGATTTGGTCCAACAATATGGAAAAAACAAGGGAAAGAAACTAAATATGCACTAAGACTAGTTCCACTAGGCGGATTTGTAAGTATGGAAGGAGAAGACGAAAGGTCAGAAGATACAAGGTCTTTTTCAAAAGCAAGTATACCAAGAAGAATGGCAATTGTACTAGCTGGACCACTAGTTAATATAGTATTTTCAATTGTAGTCTATTTCATTCTAGCTACAAGTATTGTAAAATTAGCACCAGCAGAAGATACATTTGTAAATAGACTAGCAAAGGGGCAAGAGCTAACAAGTGAATTTGTAGTTTCTGTTGCTGATAATGTAAAACAATTATTTACAGGAAAAGTTGGGGTAGACCAAATGACTGGTATTGTTGGAATATCAGAGGTTGTTTCTAAAACAAATGGGATAAAAGAATTTGTATATATGTTGTCATTAATATCAATTTCTCTAGGAGTTACAAACCTTTTACCAATTCCTGCACTTGATGGTGGAAAACTACTAATTCTGCTAATAGAAGCGGTTAGAAGAAAGCCGTTAAAAGAAAAAACTGAAATAAATATTCAGTTACTTGGATTTTCAATATTAATTGTATTATCAATTTTTGTTACTTATAATGATATTGTTAGAATTTTTTGAAAAAACATTTGACAAATAGAAGTAGTTAGTAGATAATATATATGTAAAAAACCAAAAGATAAAAGCACTAAAAACACAAAGGAGGAATAAAGAAAAAATGTATTTATTCAATAGGATTACAGTAAATCCACAATTACCAAAAAGAATTGAAAAATTATCAGAAATAGCCAATAATTTATGGTGGTCTTGGAACACAGAATTTTTAAGACTATTCAAGAGAATCGATGGAGATTTATGGGAGCAATCAAATAAAAATCCAGTAAAATTTTTAAAACACGTATCACAAGAAAGATTAGAAGATGTAGCAAAAGACACATCATTTTTAAAAGAATATGACAAATTATCACAAGACTTTGAAAATTATATGAACAGCAAAAATACGTGGTTTTCAAAAAAATATCCAGAAGAAAAAAATGACTTAATTGCATATTTCTCAGCAGAATACGGACTAGACCAAACTATTCCGATTTATTCTGGTGGTCTTGGAATACTATCAGGAGACCACTTAAAATCTGCAAGTGACTTAGGAATTCCACTAGTAGCAGTTGGACTACTTTATAAAAATGGCTATTTTAATCAAAAAATAAATGGATATGGGGATCAAGAAACAGAATATACAAATATAGATTTATATGATTTACCAATAAACCCAGTAAAAACAGAAGATGGGGAAGATTTAGTTATATTTGTAAAATTCCCAAAAAGAAGACTTTACCTAAAAGTTTGGCAAATTAATGTAGGAAGAGTAAAACTATATTTGTTAGACTCAGATATTGAAAAAAACAACCCAGAAGATAGAGATGTAACACTAAGATTGTATGGTGGAGACCAAGAAATGAGAATACGCCAAGAAATCGTATTAGGTCAAGCAGGTGTTGATTTACTTACAAAATACTTGAAATTAAAACCAACAGTATACCATATGAACGAAGGACACTCAGCATTCTTAAACTTAGAAATAATCAAAAACATAATAAAAGAAAAACAAGTATCATTTGAAGTAGCAAAAGATATAGCAAGTTCAAAGACAGTATTTACAACACATACACCAGTACCAGCAGGAAATGATATATTCCCAGTAGCACTAGTAGAAAAATATTTTAAAGACTTTTGGCCAAGACTAGGATTATCAAGAGAAGAATTCTTAATGTTAGGAATGAAGCCAGGAAAAGAATTAGAACCAGGATTTAATATGGGAATACTAGCACTTAAAATAGCAGGAAAGAAAAATGGTGTAAGTAAGTTACACGGAGCAGTTTCAAGAGAACTATTTGGAGAAGTTTGGCCAGAAATTGCGGCAAATGAATCTCCAATAGGATATGTAACAAATGGTATTCATACTTGCTCATGGTTAGCGCCAAGAATGAAGGAACTTTACAACAAATATTTAATGCCATACTGGCAAGACAGTATGCATCAAGACCAAGTATGGGAAAAAATAAAAAATATACCAGATGACAAATTATGGGATGTACATACAGAAAGAAAAGTAAAACTACTAAAACTAGTAAAAGACAACACAACAGAAAGATTAAGAAGAGCAGGATATAACTACGAAGAAATAAACGAAATAGTATCAAAATTAGACCCAAATGCGTTAACAATAGGATTTGCAAGAAGATTTGCAACATATAAAAGAGCAACACTAATATTTAAAGACTTAGAAAGAATAACACAAATATTAAATAACCAAGATAAACCAGTACAACTAATATTTGCAGGAAAAGCACATCCAGCAGATAAAGAAGGACAAGATCTAATAAAATACATACATCAAGTATCAATGATGCCACAATTCAAAGGGAAAATCTTCTTACTAGAAAACTACAACATAGCAATGTCAAGATACCTAGTTAGCGGTGTGGACGTATGGCTAAACAACCCAAGAAGACCAATGGAGGCATCAGGAACAAGTGGACAAAAAGCATCTGTAAACGGAGTAATAAATTTCAGTGTATTAGACGGTTGGTGGGCAGAAGGCTATGACCAAACTAACGGATGGACAATCGGAAATAACAGCGAATACGACAGCTATGAAGCACAAGACCAAGCAGACAGCCAAAGCATGTATAGAACACTAGAAGAAAAAATCATTCCAACATATTACGAAAAAGACAAAAATGGATTATCAAAAAAATGGATAGAAATAATGAAAAACTCAATAATCACAACAGGTGGAAAATACAGCACAGCAAGAATGCTAGTTGACTACACAAATAACCTATATATGCCACTTTGCAAGCTAACAAAGAAATACTACGAAGACGTGGACAATGTAGCAGCATATAATGCTTGGAAAAAAGACCTATATATGAACTGGAAAGACATCAAAATAGTACAAGTAAACAACTTAGACAATATCACAATAGACGCAGGAAACAATATAGACGTAGCATGTGAAATAGAACTTCCAAACATCTCAGTTGAAAATGTAACAGTAGAATGTTATTATGGAAAAATTCTAGACAATGGAATTGTAGAAAATGTTAGTATAATTCCAATGGAATTGACAGACTCTGATGAAGAAGAAAAGAAATATTATTACACAGCTAAAATAGGTTTAACAACTGGTGGAAATTATGGCTATACTTTTAGAATTATGCCAAAACATGAAATGCTATTAGAACCAGCAAACTTGAATTTAATTAAATGGGTAACTAAATAATTGTAAAATTGCCAAAAGGGACGGACCTTTTTGGCAATTTTTTGCCACTAGGGACACTCCTTTAATTTTGGGTATTTTTGGGGACAGAGCAAAAAAACATCGGCAATGGATTTTTTGGGACAGGCCCAAAACGTCTGTGAGTAAAACTTTTTTGGACTGTCCCAAAAAGTTTCAAAAAGACTAGCAAATTTTCCAAATATATGGTAAAATGGAAAACTAGGAGGCGATAAATATGGAACTAATAGACGTGTTAGACGAAAACGGAAAAGTAACAGGAAGAGTAGAAGACAGAAAAACTATACATGAACAAGGCTTATGGCATACACATGTTGGAGTATGGATAATGAATAAAAATGGAGAGTTGCTATTTCAAAAAAGAGCAGCAACAAAACAATCTAATCCTAATATGTGGAGTCGTACAGGAGGTCATGCAGATAGTGGAGAAACGCCATTACAAGCAATTCAAAGAGAAACTGCTGAAGAAATAGGGGTAGAGATACCATTAGAAAAATTTGAATTAATAAATGTTAGTAAATTTGAGAAAACTAATGATGAAACGCAAAAAACAGCAAGGGATTTCACATATAGCTATTTTTCAATAGTAGATTATAAATTAGATGATTATACTATGCAGGAAGAAGAAGTTAGTGAATTAAAATATATTTCAATTGAAGATATGAAAAAAGCAAAAGAAAATGATGATAGGAATTATACTTTTGCTAAGTGGGATAAAAGTAATTTTGATTATATTGTGGGAATTTTAGAAAAGAAAAGAGAAGAACTAGCGAATTAAAATAGCCATTTCCCAACATTTAAACAAAACTCATAAAAAAGTTGTTACTATATAAATAGTAGCAACTTTTTTGCATTAATCCTTCATATGAATATACTTAAGTTTAGTAGCCATACCACCCCTAATATGTCTTTCAGCCTTATTTTCATCCAAAATAATTCTAACATCCTTAGCCAAGCCAGGATTAATCTTAACCAATCTCTCAGAAACATCCTTATGTACAGTGCTTTTACTTATACCAAACTTTTTAGCAGCCCCTCTTACAGTATCTTTTGAATCTATAATATAATGTGCTAAATTAATTGCACGTTCATCTATTGAAACATTCTTCATATTGTCTAACCTCCATCAGAATACTTTTGTTTAATCCTATTCACAGCAAAACAAATTTATTACAAAAAATGATGTGTCCCCAAATGGACAAAATGTCCAAAAAGAAACGTCCCCAATTGTCCCAAATCGACAAAAAATAGCATAGAATATAATAGCCCAAAATATGAGGTGATAACATGAAGAGTATAAAACCAGGCAAAATCTTGCATTTAGACGGGGACAGAAAATACAGCGAAAAAGCCTATAATCATTACATGAAAATGGGATTAGAAGCAGTAGTTAGAAATATTCCAGAGTACAGACAACCAAGAGTAGTATATAGGTTATTAGAAGTATACGAGCCAGACATTTTAGTAATAACAGGGCATGATGCAATGATAAGAAAAGGGAGAAGATATAACGACATATACAATTACAGAAACTCAAAATACTTTATCCAAACAGTAAAAGAAGCCAGAAGATATGACAAAGACAAAAATAAAAATCTAGTAATTTTTGCAGGAGCATGTCAAAGTTACTTTGAAGCTATTATATCAGCAGGAGCAAATTTTGCATCATCTCCGGCAAGAATTTTAATAGATTTCTTAGACCCTTTGATTGTTGCAGAAAAAGTTGCCACAACAGAAAAATATAAATATATAACAATAGACGATATAGCATACCAATTAAGAGACGGAAAAAAAGGTGTAAGTGGAGTTGGCGCAAACGGAAAAATGACTATAAACTAGGAAAAAATTGCGAATGTAACATTATTGTAATATAATTGTAATATACTTGTAAAAACGCAACAACAAATCGACAAAAACATTGACGTGCAAGCGTTACAAGAGAAAAACAAGAACAAACATTTTTTGACATTTTTGGCTTAAAATGCTATAATCAACTCATCTTAAAGGAGTAGGTGATAGCAGATGATTTGTAGAACAGACATAGCAAATTTGAAAACTGACATCTTAGAAAAAGAAGGGCAAAAGATAATAATCAAAGGTTCACTAGGAAGAAGTAAAGTCTTTGAGAAAGAAGCTACCATAGAAAAAGCATATCCAAATATTTTTGTAGTAAAATATGAGGAGAATAATAGAAATGTAACTTATAGTTATACAGACGTTTTAACAAGAACAGTACAAGTAGAAGTATTTGATGGAGAATCGTATTCACCATTAATACCACCAGCACCAGAGCCAAAACCAAGAAAAGTATCACTATAAATAAAAGAATAATTTATAAAAAGGCAGGAAATTAAGTTTTCTGCTTTTTATTGTGCCATTCTGCCAGTGGGGACGGACCTTTTTGGCACGTTTCTGACAGTGGAGACACTTTCCCCTTAGGTTGGCAATTACCCTTCTTCTGTGGAGATATGTCTAATTTTTAATACTGCTTTTGTTCATTGCGTTCAATAATAATTTGTATGTTTATATAAAATGGGTTTTCACTCAGGCTCAAATTCTTATTTTATATTTTGAATAAATACTGAATGTGACTGGAATAAGATTAGAAATTCTTTAACTTTTTTATGGAAAGAGTTCACACTTGCTGTGGAAGGGTGCCATAAAAAAGTTATTAGAATTTTTTTTCTTATGTAAGAAACCGAAGAATTTATGAAAAATAAAAATAAGAATTTGCCCGTGAACATTACTTTTTATATAAACTTACAAATTCTAAATTTCACTCCAATCAAGCAAGTAGTATCAAAAATTAGACATATCTCCACAGAAGAAGGGGAATTGCCAACTAAGGGGAAAGTGTCTCCACTGTCAGAAACGTGCCAAGAAGGTCCGTCCCCGTTGGCAAAAAATTGCCAAAAAGGTCCGTCCCTAATGGCAATTTTATGAATTAGGAATAAAAGGGCTTGGGCGATAATATATATGTATAAAGAAAAATGAAGGAGGTCAAATAAATGGTTGTAGATACAATAAAAGAAAATTTATGTGTGAACAAGCTAGTGGCAACAAAAAAAGAGCTAATTATGGTAGAAGGGGATATGATAGTACCAGATTCTAAACCAGATATTTTGAATACAATTTGTACAAGTGGGGTTGTATGTATTTATAAAAAGGAAGTACAAGATGACAAAATCAGAATTGACGGTAACATTAATACATATATAATGTATATGGCAGATGATACGCAAGACAGAGTTAGGGGGCTTTCAACAAGTTTAGATTTTTCAGAGAATGTCCAAGTTGCAAACAGTCAAGAAGGTATGACTTGCAAGTTAGAGGCAAATTTGAAGTCTATTGAAGCAAAAGTTATTAATGGAAGAAAAGTTGGAATTAAGGCAGTTGTAGAGGTTGAGATTAAACTATATTCAAATGAGGATGTACAGATTATCAATTCACTTCAAGATGCTGATAGTGTAAAGATGCTTAAAGAAGATTTAATGGTTAATTCGCTAGTTGGTACAGGGGACACAAAGATATATGCAAAAGATACGATTAAAATTGATGGGGCTGATAATTTAGCTGAGATTTTGAAGGCGCAGGTTTGTATTTGTGATAAAGATATAAAGGTAAGTTACAACAAGATTTTAACTAAGTCAGAAGCGGAAATTAAGGTTATGTATTTAACAGAAGATAATAGAATAAACAAGATAAGTGCAAGAGTGCCAGTTGTAGGTTTTATTGATATTCCAAATGTTACAGAAGATAATATATGTGATGTTGATTATGAAATAAGAAATATTGTGTTAAAACCAAATTCGATAGAAGAACATTCAATATATGTTGAAATAGAAATTGGTGTAATGGCAAATGTTTATGAAGAAAAGCAAATAAGCTTAATTCAAGACTTGTATAGCCCAAGTGAAATAATGGAATTCAATAAGAAAAAGATAACAGTTTTAACAAATAAAAGGACTACAAAAGAAACTATGCAAATAAGGGAAAAGGTTATGCTAGAAGGCATGGACAATAGAAGTATTATTGATGTAGATGTTCAGCCTGTAATAGAGAAAGAAACAAAAACGAAAAATAGAATTGTGTATGAAGGTGAGTTACAATTAAGATTTATCTTATCAAATAGTGATTTACAAGTAGATACAAGAACAGCGAAAATTCCTTTTGATTATGCAATTTCAGATTTAGATGACGGCGAAAATATGAATAGTAATATGGCAATAGAAGTGGCAAATCAAGATTTTATAGTTCAAGACGGTGGAGCTGTTACAGCAAACCTTGATATGATGGTAAATGCAGACACTTACAGAAATACAAATATGAGCATAATAGACGAAATTCAAACAAATGGAGAAAGAGAGGCAGAAGATTACAGTATCATAATGTATATAGTAAAAAAAGGTGATAGTTTGTGGAAAATTGCTAAACGTTTTGGTAGTACAATAGATGATATTGTAAGGGCTAATGGGATAGAAGATGAAAACAAAATAGATGTTGGTCAAAAATTATTTATACCACGTTATAAACATCCACAAACAGTAAGCTATGTCTAAGATTTATTCAAGACCAAGAATTAGAATTCCAAAGATTGTTTTTAGTGGGGAAAATAACAGGTTAAATAAAGAAAAAAGCGGAAAAATAGCTAGAATAATATTAGTGTTAATTATTGCATTTTCTACGGTTAAGATTATTTTAGATGCTGTATATCCAATTTTTGATACTTTGTGTGAAAATAGAGCAAGGTCAATTGCGACTATGATTTCTAATGAAGAAGCTACAAATGTTATGAGAGAACATTCTTATGATGAGATGTTTACAATAGAAAAGGATTCTAGTAATAATATTGCAATGATAAAATCAAATGTTATATCAATAAATGAGATAATATCTGATGTTGCAATTAAAATTCAGCAAAGATTAGATAGTAGGGGAAGAGAGAATATTGAAATTGCACTTCGGAAGTTTTACAGGTTTTAAATTGCTGGCTGGTAGAGGCCCTGGAGTTAAAATTCAAATTTCTCCTATTGGTGATGTTGAAACTGATTTGCGTAGTGAGTTTTCTTCGCAAGGTATTAATCAAACTCTTCATAGGATTTATTTGGAAGTGAAGTGTAGAGTTAATATTCTTACACCTTTTCAGGATTTGGAGAAAGAGATTACTAATCAGGTTCTTCTTGCTGAGAATGTTATTGTTGGACGTATTCCTAGTACTTATTATAATCTTGAAGGTATTAATAATTCTAGTGATGCGTTGGAAATTGTTGAGTAATATATTTGTAAAAAGGCATTGGCAAAAGCTGATGTCTTTTTCTAGTGGTTACTGCTTTGGAAGAGTTTGGTAAGGCAATAGCATAAATTTTATATTTTAACTAGAAAAAATACAAAACAAATGATATAATGTGGAAAAAACAAAGGAACAAAAAATGAAAAAAATAAATGGAATAATAATGCAATACTTTGAATGGTACATGGAATGCAACCAAAACCTATGGAACACATTAGCAGAAAATGCAGAAAAACTAGCAAAACAAGGAATAACAGCAGTATGGTTACCACCTGCATACAAAGGAATAGGCGGAGCAAATGAAGTAGGATATGGAGTATATGACGTATATGATTTAGGAGAATTTGAACAAAAAGGAACAATAAAAACAAAATATGGCTCAAAAGAAGAATACCTAAACTGTATAATGGCGTTAAAACAAAATGGAATAGAAAGTTATGCAGACATAGTACTAAACCACAAAATGGGAGCAGACACATTGCAAACAATACCAGCTAAAAAAGTAAATTGGGAAAACCATAACATCGAAGCAGAAGAACAAGAAACTGTAAAAGTAGCAACAAAATTCATATTTCCAGGAAGAAAGCACAAATATTCAGACTTTGAATGGAACTGGACACATTTTGACGCAATTGACTATGATGAAAATTCAAAACAAAATGCAATCTTCAAATTTAAAGGTAAAGAATGGGGAGTAGCAGTAGATGACGAATATGGAAATTATGATTATCTAATGGGAGCAGACCTTGATTTTGGAAACCCAGAAGTTGTAGGCGAGTGTATAAAATGGGGAAAATGGTATCAAGAAACAACAAAAGTGGACGGTTTCCGCTTAGATGCCGTAAAACATATCAACACTAATTTTTATAAAAAGTGGATAAAGGAATTAAGAAATGCTACAAACAAGCAATTATTTACAGTAGGAGAGTACTGGACAGGAGATGTATCAAAATTACACAAATACCTAACAGAAATAGAAGGCGAAATATCACTATTTGACGTACCACTACATTATAACTTATGCACAGCATCAAAAGAAGAAAATTATGATTTATCACAAATATTTGAACACACATTAGTAAAAGAAAACCCAAGTAAAGCCGTAACATTTGTAGACAACCACGACACACAGCCTGAGCAAGCATTGGAAAGTTTTATAGAAAAATGGTTCAAGCCGGCAGCATATGCACTAATCTTATTAAGAGCGGACGGCTATCCATGTGTGTTTTATGGAGATTATTATGGAATTCCACATAACAATATTGAACCAGTAGAAGAATTAAAAACAATAATGTTACTTAGAAAAGAGAAAGCATATGGAGAACAACATAGCTACCTAGACAACCCAAACTATATTGGTTGGACAAGACAAGGAGATAATGAGCATATAAAATCAGGACTAGCAGTTGTGATATCAAATTCACAAGACGGCGAAAAAAGAATGTACATAGGAAAAGAAAACGCAGGAGAAGAATTTATAGATGCATTAGGAAATTGCGAAGAAGAGATAATTGTTGACGAAGAAGGTTATGGCAATTTCAAAGTAAAAGGAAAATCTTGCAGTATTTGGATAAAAGGGTGATTTTGGGGACAGACCTAAAAAACACCTTCTCAAAAGAAATAAAAGCGAAGGGTGTTTTTTAGGACTGTCCCCAAAATCACCCAAAAGGAGATAAGGATGTCAGATTTTGTACACTTACATATACACAGTGAATTTAGTTTATTAGACGGTGCAAATAGAATAAAAGATTTGCCTAAAAGAGCAAAAGAGCTTGGAATGGATTCAATTGCAATAACAGACCACGGAGTTATGTATGGGGCGATTGATTTCTACAAAGCTTGTAAGGCAGAAGGTGTAAAGCCAATTATAGGATGTGAGGTTTATGTTGCGCCAAGAAGTCGTTTTGACAAAGAACCTAATATTGATAATAAGTACAATCACTTGATATTACTAGCAAAAAATAACGAAGGGTATAAAAACCTAAGTAAGCTAGTATCAATAGGATTTGTTGATGGTTATTATTACAAGCCACGTATAGATTTAGAAGTTTTGGAGAAATACAGTGAAGGTTTGATTTGTTTAAGTGCGTGTCTTGCAGGAGCTGTAAATCAAGCTTTATTGAATGAGCAAAATGAGAAGGCAGAAGAAATAGCTTTGTGGCATAAGCGAGTTTTTGGAGATGATTATTACATAGAAATTCAAAACAATGGAATTCAAGAGCAAGTTTTAGCAAACCAAAAGTTAGTTGCTTTGGCAAGAAAGCTAGATATTCCACTTGTTGCGACAAATGATGCACATTATTTGAGAAGAGAAGATGCATATAACCACGAAGTCTTACTATGTATTCAAACTGGAAAAAGAATGAGTGACATGGACAGGATGAGATTTGAAACAGATGAGTTATATGTAAAATCGCCAGAAGAGATGATAGAATATTTCAAGGCTTTTCCTGATGCGATTGAAAATACAGTCAAAATTGCAGAAAAGTGCAATGTCGACTTTGAATTTGGTCACACAATATTACCGAATTATGATGTGCCAGAAGAGTTCGAAACACATTACGATTACTTTAAAAAATTATGTGATGACGGTATCAGAAAAAGATATGGAGAAAATCCGTCAAAAGAGGTACTAGAAAGGGCAGAATATGAATTAGGTATAATCAAAAAAATGGGATATGTCGACTATTTTTTAATAGTATGGGACTTTATTCATTATGCCAAAACGCACAATATACCAGTAGGTCCAGGGCGTGGCTCAGGAGCTGGTTCAATTATAGCATATGCAATTGAAATAACAGATATTGATCCAATTAAATATGGCTTGCTATTTGAAAGGTTCTTAAATCCTGAAAGAATTAGTATGCCTGACTTTGACGTGGACTTTTGTTATGAGCATAGACAAGATGTTATTGATTATGTATCAAGAAAATATGGGCATGACCACGTATCTCAGATTATCACATTTGGAACGATGTCAGCAAGAATGGTAATAAGAGATGTGGCAAGGGTTTTAGACGTGCCATATTCAGAAGCAGACCTATTGGCAAAAATGATACCAAACGAATTGCATATCACAATAAAAAAAGCTTTGGAACAAAATAGAGAATTAAAAGAAAAATATGAAACAGATGAAAGTGTAAAAAATCTTTTAGATATAGCAATGGCATTAGAAGGAATGCCAAGACAGGCATCAACACATGCGTGTGGAATAGTTATAACAAAAGACCCAGTAGACACCTATGTTCCACTATATGTACGTGACAATCAGATTTCAACACAATATATAATGACAACCCTAGAAGAACTAGGCTTATTAAAAATGGATTTCTTAGGACTTAGAACACTTACAGTAATTCAAGACACAATTGATTTAGTAAAGCAAAATAGGGGAATAGATGTAGAATTTGACAAAGAAATGGCAGATCCAAAAGTATATAAATTATGGCAAGAAGGAAAATCTTGTGGAATATTCCAGTTCGAGTCACAAGGAATGACAAACTTTATGAAGGAACTAAAACCAGACTGCCTAGAAGACTTAATTGCAGGAGTTTCTTTATATCGCCCAGGACCAATGGATCAAATACCAAGATATGTAAAAGGAAAGCTAAACCCAGGACATAACGAATATACACACCCAAGGCTAGAACCAATCTTAAACGTAACATATGGTTGTATGGTTTACCAAGAGCAAGTTATGCAAATAGTACGTGACTTAGCTGGATATTCTCTAGGAAGAGCAGACTTAGTTAGACGTGCTATGGGTAAAAAGAAACTAGATGTTATGGCAAAAGAAAGAGAAATATTCATAAATGGACAAGTGGACGAAGAAGGAAATATCATTGTACCAGGATGTGTAAGAAATGGAATAGACGCAAAATCAGCAGACAAAATATTTGATGAAATGGCTGAATTTGCAAAATATGCATTTAATAAATCACACGCAGCTTGCTATGCAGTCGTAGCATACAGAACAGCATATTTAAAAGCATATTATCCAGCAGAATTTATGGCAGCAACATTAAACAGCTTTTTAGGAAACTTAGACAAAATACCACAATATATAGACGAATGTAAAACACTTGGAATAGAAATATTAAAGCCAGAAATCAACAAAAGTTACACAAAATTTACAGTAGAAAATGGCAAAATACGTTTTGGACTTGGAAGTATCAAAAATGTAGGAACAGTGCCAGTAAACAACATTGTAAAAGAAAGAAATGAAAATGGAGAATATAAAAACTTTGCAGACTTTTGTGAAAGAATAGCAGACGAATCAGTAAACAAAAAATGTGTAGAAAGCTTAATAAAAGCAGGAGCCTTTGACGAATTTGAACAAACAAGAAGTACTCTATTAGCATCATTTGAAGCAATAATAGACACAATCCAATCAAGTAAGAAAAAAGGGTTCCAAGGACAAGTAACAATGTTTGACTTAGGTTCAGAGGAAGAAAAAGAACAGTTAAACGAAATAAAATATACATATGACGAAAAAGAAGAATTACCAAACAAAGAACTATTATCACTAGAAAAAGAAATGCTAGGAATATACATTTCAGGACATCCATTAGAAAAATTAAAAGAACAAATACAAGCACAAACAAATATAAACACAATAGACCTAAGAGCAATAGACGAGCAAATGTCATCATCAGCGCAAGATGAAGCGGAATTGATTATGACTAGACAAAGTGGAAAAACAAAATATAAAGACGGACAAAATGTAAAATATGCAGGAATAATAACATCAATAAAAAAGAAATACACTAAAAATAATAAAATAATGGCTTTTGTTACAATAGAAGATTTATACGGAATGGCAGAAATAATAGTATTTGAAAATGC
Organism: uncultured Clostridia bacterium; assembly: GCA_949538735.1. Lineage (GTDB taxonomy): Bacteria > Bacillota > Clostridia > TANB77 > CAG-508 > CAG-269. The sequence continues at coordinate 61,384 of CATGLK010000001.1, read as the reverse complement.
ATATATCAAATCAGGAAAAAGCTTGGTAGAAGAAAATATTGTTATGGTAGACGGTCGTCTAAGTATTAGAGAAGATGATAGCACAACCATTATTGCAAACGAAATAAAAGACTTTGGCGAGCAAAAACAAAGACTGTTATCGCTTGATATAACCAATGCAAATGAAGAACAAAAAGAAAAACTTCGTGGGGCTATTAGATTTTTTAGTGGCGATAGGAATAATATTAATGTTGTAATTAAGGTAGGAGAAGAAACAAAGCCTTGTGGACAGATTTATTTAACAGAAGAAATATTGAAAGAATTTCAAGAAATTCTAGGAACAGAAAATGTGAGTTTATAAATTAATTGCCAAAAAGGACCGTCCTTTTTGGCAATTTTTAAATCCACTCGCCGTGTTTTTTAATATAAATTTTCTTAGCAAACATTGCAACAAAGCAATACAAAATAGGAACAAGTAAAATAATTGACATATAAGGAAGAGGAATAGGCACTAAGCCAATAGCCTTTCCAAGCCAAGTAAATGGTACAATAATTCCAATTATGCTAAGAGCAATAGAAGAGAAGTAAACCATTTTACTTGCATTACTTTGCACAAATGGGATTTTTGATGTTCTAATAATATGCATTCCTAGAAGGTTTGATACGATACTGTAAGTAAACCAAACTGTTTGGAAAAGTGCAACTTCTCTTAAATGGAACACAAACCATAGCAAAGCAAATACAAGTAAGTCAAAGGCTGAGCTAAGTGGTCCCATAAATAGCATAAAGTTTTTCAAGCTTTTTAGGCTGAATTGTCTAGGTTTTTGTAAGTATTCTTTATCTACATTATCAAAAGGAAGTGTCAACTGACCAAAGTCGTATAACAAGCCTTCTACCAATAATTGAATTGGTGTTTCAGGTAAGAATGGTAGTAATACACTTGCGATTATTACTGACATAACTTCTCCAAAGTTGAAGCTTGTTGCCATTTTGATATATTTCATTAAGTTACCAAATGTTTTTCTTCCGTTCTGTAACTCCATCAAGTAAAACATGTAAGTCTTTTTCAAGCAATATTATATCTGCTGATTCTTTTGATATATCAACTGCTGTATCAACTGAAATTCCTACATCAGAGTTGGTAAGTGAAGGTGCGTCATTTATTCCATCACCCATATAGCCAACTACATTTCCAGCAGTTTTCAAAAGTCTTACTATTCTAGCTTTTTGAATAGGTGAAAGCTTAACAAATATATTTGTTTTTCTAAGTAATCGTAAAACAGCTGTGTCTGTAAGTTTTTCAATTTGACTTCCTGTTACAATTTGTTTTGAATTTATTCCTACTTTATTACAAATACATCTTGTAACTTCTGCATTATCACCTGTTAAAACAACTACACGAATTCCAGCTTTATTTAGTTTTTCAATAGCTGATTTTGCTGATTCTTTTGGTGGATCTAAGAAACCAATAAATCCAAGAAGTACCATATTTTTTTCATCGCCAACTCCAAAATCTGAAACATCTTTTATATCATTTTTTTGGCAAACAGCAATAACGCGCAAACCATCTTTGTTCAAGTTTTTAGAAATTTGTTTAATATTATCCTTAATCTGTTTAGTAATTGGGGAAACTTGTCCTTTATAATCAACCATTGTGCATATTTCAAGGATTTCTTCAACAGCGCCTTTTGTGATTAATTGATTTTTTGTTCCGTCTGATACGATAACAGATAAACGTCTACGTGAGAAATCAAAAGGAATTTCATCAACTAATTTATATTTTGTAGTATATTCTTGCATATTATTTTGCAAAGCTCTGTGTACCACAGCCTCGTCAATATTTCCTTTTAATCCTGTCTGGAAATATGAATTCAAAAATGCATGTTTTAAAACACGTAAATCTTCATCACCATTTATATCTAAATATTTTTCTAAAACGATTTTATCTTCTGTTAAAGTTCCAGTTTTATCAGTACAAAGAATATTCATAGCTCCAAAACTTTGAATTGAGTCCAATTTTTTTACAATTGTTTTCTTCTTGGACATTTTTACTGCACCTTTTGAAAGGCTTGAAGATAAAATGACAGGTAGTAAAAGTGGTGTTATACAAATTGCAATTGCAACCGCAAAAGTAAAAGCTGTTACAGGTGAATGTTTCCAAGCATTTAGAATAAATACTATTGGTGTTAAAACAAGCATAAAACGTATAAGCAATTTACTAATACTTTCAATTCCCATTTGAAAAGAAGATTTAGGCTTTCCAGTTGTAATTGTGTGCGCAACTTTACCAAAATAAGTACTATCAGCAGTTTTAATAACTGCACATTTTGCAGAACCACTTATAACATTTGTTCCCATAAAACAAATAGTATCTAAATCAGAAATGCTATCTAGCTCATCCAAAGAAATTTCAGAATTTGAAATTTTTCTTACTGCATCAGACTCTCCTGTTAATGAAGATTGTCCAACATATAAATCTTTAGCTTCCAAAACCCTTAAATCAGCAGGAATCATACTGCCAGCTGAAAGGATTACAATATCACCTAAAGTTATTTCTTTTATAGGAATTTGGACTTCTTTTCCATTTCTTAGAACGGTTGCAGTAGTTGCAACTAACTCTTTTAATTTTTCAGCAGCTTTATTTGAACGGTACTCCTCGAAAAACTCCAAAAGAGTACTTGCTGTAACCAAAATTGCAATAACAATAATGTTTGCATAGCTTGGTACTTCTGCTAAATACACATCAGTATAAAAAAGAATTAAAACAATTCCGCATTAGAATACTATTAAAAGGACTAAATAAACTTTCGAAAAGATAGTTATACCATTTTTTTGGCTTTGCTTGACTAATTTCATTTAATCCATATTTATGTATTCTGTTTTCAGCTTCGTTAGAAGATAAACCATTTTCACTTATATTGTAAGTTTTTATAAAATCTTCTTTAGAAAGTGTACATTCTTTTCCATATAATTTTTCTACATTTACATCATCTTTAGAATTTTTAACATTTGCCATATAAATCATCTCCATTAAAAATTATACCACTAAATTTAAAAACCAAAACAAAAATATGGAAAAAAATAAAAAAATATTATATAATTTGAAAAATGGAAGGAGAGAGTGATAGTGGAAAAGTTAAATAAATATACAGAAAGAACTAGGGTGGCAGGAATTGTACCAATGGAAGGTGGCTTTGCATTTATGCATAGAAAAGATGTGATAAAAAGAAAAGATTATCAAGATTATTACACTTTTCCAGGTGGTGGACTTGAAGCTGGTGAAACGCCAGAACAGGGAGTTATAAGGGAAATAAAAGAGGAATTTGGTATAGATGTAAAAGTAGTAAAAAAATTATACGAGATTTATTCTAAAAAGTTTAATCAAAGAGAGTTGTTTTTCTTGTGCGAATATGTAGGTGGGGAGTTTGGTACAGGAGATGGCCCAGAGTTTAATAATGACCCTAAGTATGCTGAGTGTGGTAAGTATATTCCTGAAATTGTGAATAAGGAAGATGTAGCAGATATTTTGCTTTTGCCAACAGATGTTAGAGATTTATTTGTTAATGATATTGAAAGTGGAGAACAATAGGGGCTTAATTTCGAGTTTTCGAATGTAATGAAAAAATCTCGAAGGCAATAGCGATTATAACATAAGAAAGAATAAAAAATTCCCCCTAAGTGTATGTATAATAGGGGGATTTTTTGAGATAGAATTCTAATTATTATTTTCAAATAATTCTTTAATATATAAATCACTATTTTGTAGGTGATTGTTTTTACCTTGCAATAAATTTTCAAAAAACATTATTACATAATCAAATGTAGGATAAATTCCTTTTGGAATATTTCCATAGTTGCTTCGTACCAAAGCATTTCTAAAATATAAACTTTTATCTTTAAACATATCATTATTAACATTAAAGCCCATATTATTAAGATATTTTGCAATAAATACTGCTGTTGTTCTTGTATTTCCTTCTCCAAAAGGGTGTACTTGCCAAATACTTGAAGTAAATTTTGCGATATGTTCAATCAATTCGTCATTATTTAATTTTGAATAATCAAAGTTTTTTTCTTCTTTAAAATCATAGTCAAAATAGCTTTCAATATCTTGATAATTTACGTATTTAACAGTTTCTCCATTTAGTATATCTTCTTTTTTGGTAATATTATAATTTCTGTAATTACCTGCAAAGCTGTAAATGTCTTTAAATAAGTATTTATGAATATTTTTTAATGTAATAGGGCTAAAACCAAAGCTTTTGTCTTCTAATAATTGAGCAATTCTTAATGATACTAAATCACATTCTTTTTCTTTTTGAATATTTACATCATTAGAGTTTTGTGTTTCATAATATGTTTTTAATAAGTTTTCTACTTCATAATATTTTAATTCTCCATTGATATTTTTTTGTGATAAGTCTAATAAGTATTTAGAAGGTTCTAAATTATCAACTTTATTTAAACCAATACCAGTGTTCCAATATTCTTGTTTTTTGGTAGCGTCGGTTATTTCATTTTCAATTATATAATTTTCTTCATTAGACATATAAAGACCTCCTAAGTTTTTCTTTAAACTACTACTATATTATACCATATATTAAACTTCGTTCGCAACTTAATTTTAGACTTTTTGGGACAGGGCAAAAAAGTTTCAAAACTATATAAAATATTATGCAAACCTTGAAAAATTTAGAACATAGTGATATAATATTAACGGAAACAATAGAGAGGAGTGAATTAGTAATGTCTCGGACAGAACTAAAAAGATGTTTCGTATTGCAATCTGGAAAAGAATTAATTGTTGACTTTGACAAAGGACACAATGATGTTGCACTAGACTACATTGAAGAGAAAGGATATAAAAGAGATATGCAGAGATTAGGAGTAGATCCAATTAAGTATATGGTTTTATATCTGGGAGCTGCAAAAGTAGGAAGTAAGACAGAAGGTAAAATTATTGAAGTCTGTGTGCCGTATTCTACACAAAAAGTGGAAAAAGTGGTGCAAAAATACAAAGAGATTGGATATGAAATTCATCTAAGAAAAATTCACGACAACTGGTAATTGAAAAATTTCAATTAATAACAAAAAGTCGTTAGAGAATATAAAGCTCTAACGACTTTTTGGGTATTATGATAAAAACGACAAAACTTGATAAAATTAACATAAAATGATATAATATAGATAAGGTAAAATACAAGGAGATATAATATGAACTCAACAATAGTAAAAGGACTTGGATTCTGGCTCCCAAAGAAAGACAAATATTATTCGGGCAACGACCATGAGAAAATTGCACAGGAAATTATTTCAGAAAAGCAAGAAACTGAGCAATTTGAAAATTCGAAATTTAAAACCTATTCAGATTATGTAGTTTACAAATTGGGTGGAGTAAAATTTCGAAATGATTCTTGGCAAAGAGCAATAGTAGTTGCAAGTGGTACTTCTCGAATGATAGATGTGAAAAAATTTCTAGAAGATTATGCGATGCTAGGATTTAGAATCCAAAGAATTTAATTACTAAATTCTTCTAAAGGAGAACTCTGAATTGAGTTCTCTTTACTTTTATTAGTGTTCTAATGTTACAGTTTAGTGAGAAAAGTACTAAATATCAACGTTTTTTTATAAAAAATTCTTCTAATGTAGAAATGGTATTGACAAAACCGCACAATCATTATAAAATATATAACAAATTTAAGAGTTTATCTAAAAGTAATAAAACTTGAGCGGTAAAGGGTAATAACAATAGAAACATTACCTACACTTATAAAGTAAGATATATAAAGTCTTGCAAAGGAGTCTTAAAAGAAGATTTCTTTGCAGGGCTTTTAATTTTATCCAAAACGAGGTCTGTCCCCAATGGCAAAAAATTGCCAAAAAGGTCCGTCCCCAGTGGCAATAAAGGAGGAGAGAAAATGAATATTATTGAAGTTAAAAATTTGAACAAGAGATTTACAGTTAAGCAAAAAGAAAAAGGAATAAAAGGAAGTATAAAATCAATAATTAAACCTAAATACAAAAAGATAAAAGCGGTAAACAATATAAGTTTTACAGTTGAAAAAGGAGAGATGTTAGCTTTTATCGGCCCAAACGGAGCTGGTAAGTCTACAACTATAAAGATGTTAACTGGGATTTTATATCCAACAAGTGGAGAGATTATGGTAAATGGAATAAATCCTGCTAAGCAAAGAAAAAAATTAGCTTATAAAATAGGTACAGTTTTTGGTCAAAAGGAGCAATTATGGACACATCTAACACCTTATGACAATTTTAAGTTTTTTGGTGCGATATATGATATACCAAATGACGAAATTGAAGATAGAATAGAAGAGTTATCAAATACTTTTGAATTACAAGAATTTATAAATACACCAGTAAGAAATTTGTCATTAGGACAAAGGATAAGATGTGAAATGGTTGCAGCTTTAATACATAAACCAGAGATATTATTTTTAGATGAACCAACTATCGGATTGGACCCAGTAGTAAAGAAAAACATAAGAAATCTAATTAAGAAGATGAACAAAGAACTAGGAACAACTATATTTTTAACAAGCCATGATGTAGGTGATATAGAAAAGTTGTGTAAAAGAGTAATTATAATAAATAAAGGGAAAATAATTATGGATGACACAATGCAGAATTTGAAATCAAATAAACCACTAGAAGATATAATAACAGAAATTTATCAAGAAGCGACAATATGAGAGATATTTTGGGACAAAAAAGAAACGTCCCAAAATGTCCAAAAGGGAGGGAAAAACAATGCGAAAATACTTTTACATATATAAATCAACATTAATAGAAAATTTAAGCTACATACCAAACATAATATTAGGATTTACCAACTTCTTTATAATGATGTTTGTATTTTTAAACTTGTGGGAATATATTTATTCAGATGCTACACAAATTATAAATGGATACACGATGAAACAAATGATATGGTATGTATTAGTTACAGAAGTTTTGTGGTTTGGAAGTAGAAATAAAATTTTAATAAGAGAGATAAGTCAAGATATAAAAACTGGAAACATTGCATACAACATAAATAAACCATACAATTATGTGTTTTATATAGTGGCTAAACATTTAGGAGAGATTACGATAAAACTAATACTATTTATAATAGTACGGAATAATAATGGGAATGTGCTTTGTAGGACCAGTAGATAATTTCAACTTTGCAAATATTCCTTTTATTTTAATAACAGTATTGCTTCGGTGTACTTATAAATTCAACTTTAAGAATAGCAATTAGCATTATAGCATTTTGGATAGAAGACCCAGCACCATTTCATTGGGTATATGATAAGTTATTACTAATGTTAGGAACATTGTTCCCAATAGAGATGTTCCCAGAATTTTTAAGACCAATAATAAAATGTACACCAATATTTGTTGTAACATATGGTCCAGCAAAGCTTTTTATAGATTTTAATATAAATACTTTTATTCAAATATGTATTGCACAAATTTTATATTTAGTAATATCAATATTTGTAATTATAGCTTTATACAATAAAGGGGTGAAAAAATTAAATGTTAACGGAGGTTAGAAATCAAATAAAAGTTATATTTTTATCATTAAAATACAACATAATGAGAGAAATGACAAACAAAGTAACTTTTTTAAGCAATATACTTTTTATGATATTAAATAATTCAAGTTTTATAATCCAATGGGTAGTATTGTTTAGCTTAAAACAAGAAATAGGAGGATATACAATAAAAGAAATAATATTGCTTTGGGGAATAGCGTCAGGAACATTTGGATTATCAAGAATTGTTTTCAGCAGAGCATTTGAATTATCAGAATTGATAATAGAAGGGAAATTAGACACATTCTTAGTACAGCCTAAAAATGTATTTTTAAGTGCTATAACTTCAGAAACAAAAATATCTGCAATAGGTGATTTGATTTATGGATACATATGTTTATTGGTGTATGGAGTAACATTTAGTAACTTTATATTGTTTACAATATTTTTAATAACAGGTGGAATTATAGTAGCTGCTTTTGCAAGCATAGTAAATTGTATATCTTTTTGGATTGTTAAAGGTGATTTTTTTGCAGATGCATTAAATAATATAATTATAGATTTCGCAACATATCCAGGAAGTATATTTAAAGAGGGAGTGAAAATTTTATTTTATACAGTTGTACCAGTGGGATTTGCAAATTACTTGCCAGTTGAAACAATTTTAAATTTTAATTTTGTAAATTTTGTTTGTATTATTGGTTTTACAGTGATAATTACTGCTTTGGCATTTGCTGTTTTTTACAAAGGTTTGAAAAGGTATTCTTCTTCTAACTTGATGAATTCTAGAATTTAGATTTTTTGTTGTTTTAATATACAGTGTTTAAAAATAATGTTATAATGAGAGTGATAACTAGTAATTTGTAGGGGGAGATTAACAATGTTAGAAATAAGGCAAGAAAATAAAAATGACTATGAAGAAGTGTATAATGTAATAAAAATTGCATTTCAAACAGCAGAGCATAGTGATGGAAACGAACAAGATTTAGTAGTAGCATTAAGAGAAAGTAATAGTTTTATTCCAGAATTATCATTAGTTGCGGTTCAAGATAATAAAATAATTGGATATATATTATTTACCAAAATAGAAATAGAAGAATATGAAGAATTAGCTTTAGCACCACTAGGGATATTGCCAGAGTATCAAAGACAAGGAATAGGAACAAAACTAATAGAAGAAGGTCATAAAATAGCAAAGAAATTAGGTTATCACTATTCTATCGTTTTAGGCAGTGATAAATATTATCCAAAGTTTGGTTATATTCCAGCAAGTCAATATGGAATAATTGCACCATTTGAAGTACCAAATGAAAATTTTATGGCTATAAAACTAAATGATACAAATAAAAAAATAATAGGAGTAGTAAAGTATGCAGAAGAATTTGAAATATAACATAACTAATAGGAGAAATGTATGATAAGAAAATTTGAAAATAATGATATAAATGATGTGATGGAGATATGGAAAAATGGAAATATAAAAGCACATCAATTTATTAAAAAGGAATATTGGGAAAACAATTATAACTATGTAAAAGAAGTTTTACCGAATGCAGAAATATATGTTTATGTTATTGAAAAAAATATAGTAGGATTTATAGGAATAGATCAAAATTTCATTGAAGGGATTTTTGTAGATATAAATAACCAGAATAATGGAATAGGAACATCTTTATTAGATAAGATAAAAGAAAATAAAGATTACTTAACATTAAGCGTATATAAGAAAAATGTAAATGCTATTAAGTTTTATGAAAAAAATAATTTTGTAATTACAAGTGAAAATATAGATAAGGATACAAATGAAATAGAGTATATAATGACTTGGAAAAGATAAGAGAAAAAATTTTTGTTTAGATAGGAGAAGTAATGTCTTTAATAGGTGTAAACAATTTAACATTTGGATATGATGGAAGTTATAATAATATATTCGAAGATGTATCATTTAATTTTGAGAACTTTTGCTAGGGATAATAAAATAGATGAAAGCATCTTCAAAGCAATGCTAACAAAAATGGGGTTATCTAAGTCAGATTTTGATACCAATATGGAAGACATGAGTGAAGGTCAAAAGAAAAAGGTTTTAATTGCAAAAAGTATATCAGATGTTTTCGTAGAACATGATGAAACATTTATTAAAAAAGTGGCAACCAAAATTATAAGTATAGAAAAATAGGTGTGCGACAAATTACAATATTGAGGAGTGATAGAAAGTGGAAACAAAAATTATAAATAATATAACAGTAGTTAATAGTAAAGAACTTATAATAAAAGACGTTCAGTCAGCAATTGATTTTATTATGACTATAAAATATGAAACAAACTGCAATAAAATAGCATTAAATAAAAGTGCAGTAATAGAAGATTTTTTTATATTGAGTAAGGGATTAGCAGGAGAAATCTTACAGAAGTTTATAAATTATCAAACGAAATTTGCTATATATGGAGATTATTCAAAATATACAAGTAAACCATTAAAAGATTTTATATATGAAAGTAATAATGGTAAAGATATATTTTTTGTAGAAAATGAAGATGAAGCAATAGAAATGCTAAGTAAAGTATAAATACAACTTAAAATATATGGAGATGATGTATATATGGAAAAATGGTTAAAATGGGCTATAGAAATTCAAAGTTTAGCACAAGCAGGACTTACCTATACAGATAATGTATATGATATAGAAAGATATGAAAGATTAAGAGAAATATCAGCAGAAATGATAGAAGAAAGAAGCGGTATAAGTTTAGAAAAAGTAAAATACCTATTTTGCAATGAAACAGGATATCAGACACCTAAAATTGATACAAGAGCAGTTATATTTAAAGATAATAAAATATTATTAACTCACGAAAATAATGGAACGTGGTCATTGCCTGGTGGTTGGTGTGATGTTCTTGAATCTGTTGGAAGTAATACCAAAAAAGAAGTTAAAGAAGAAACTGGATTAGATGTAGAAACAGTTAAAATAATTTCTATTCAAGATAGAAATAAACATAATAGACCAATATATGCTTATGGAGTATGTAAAGTATTTGTATTATGCAATGTTACTGGTGGAGAGTTTACCGAAAATATAGAAACAACAGAAATAAAATATTTTTCATTAGATGAAATACCAGATAATTTAGCAGAAGAAAAAACAAATAGAGAACAAATTGAGATGTGTTTTAAAGCAATTAAAGATGAAAATTGGCAGACACAATTTGACTAAAAACTTACAATTTTGAGGAGAGATAGAAAATGACTTATAAATATATGTATAAAACTCCAAAAAACTTTTCAAATATGATTATGAATAGTGATGGAGAATATTTAACAGGTTTATGGTTTGAAGATTCAAGAGATTCTTCTAAGCATATAATAGATTGTGAAGAGAAAGATTTAGAAATATTTAGACAAACAAGTAAATGGTTAGATATTTATTTTAGTGGCAAAAATCCTAATTTTACACCAAAGTATAAAATAAAAAACTTAACACCTTTTAGGCAAGAAGTAACTGATATAATGAACTCTATTGAATATGGGAAAGTTGTAACCTATAACGATATATCAAAAATAATTGCTAAAAAAAGAGGTTTGAAAAGAATGTCAGCACAAGCAGTTGGAGGAGCAGTTGGCTGGAATCCTATTTGTATTATAATTCCTTGTCATAGGGTAGTTGGAACAAATGGAAGTCTAACAGGTTATGGTGGAGGACTAAAAAACAAAGTAGAATTGCTAAAATTAGAGGGAAATGATATGAATAAATATAAACAAAAAAATAAATGATGTTATAATGAAAGCGATAATTAGTAAATTGTCGTTAGAATTGGAGGAACAATGTCTTTAATAAGTGTAAATAATTTAACTTTTGGATATGATGGAAGTTATAACAATATATTTGAAGATGTATCATTTAATATAGATACTAATTGGAAATTAGGATTAATTGGTAGAAATGGTAAGGGAAAAACTACATTATTAAAGTTATTACAGGGAAAATATGAATATAAAGGAACAATATCTAAAAATGTTGATGTTGATTATTTTCCATTTGAAGTAACAAACAAAAATAGAATTTCAATAGAGATAGTAAATGAAATTGCTCCAAATGTTGCAGATTGGGAAATTATAAAAGAATTGAACTTGCTAAATAGCGATACAGAAATATTATATAGGAACTTTAATTTATTAAGTGGCGGAGAACAAATAAAGATACTTTTAATAAGTCTATTTTTAAAAGGAAACAATTTTTTACTTATAGATGAGCCTACAAATCATTTAGATATTGAAACAAGAAATAATTTAGTTAATTATTTAGAAAAGAAAAAGGGATTTATAGCCGTTTCGCATGATAGGAACTTTTTAGATAAAGTTGTAAATCATATAATTGCAATAAATAATACTAATATTGAAATTAGGCAAGGTAATTTTTCGTCTTGGAAAGAAAATAAGGATAGACAGGATAATTTTGAAATAATGCAAAATAAAAAGTTACAAAAAGATATAAACAGGCTTGAAATTTCCTCTAAAAATTCTGCAAAATGGTCGAATGAAGCAGAAAAAGGAAAAAGTAAAAAATACAATTCGGAAACTACGATAGATAAAGGATATGTAGGACACAAAGCTTCTAAAATGATGAAAAGCTCAAAAGTTATGGAACAAAGGACTCAAAAAGCAATAGGTGAAAAATCTAATTTGTTAAAAAATATAGATAGAAACGAAGATTTAAAAATTATTCCTTTAAAGAGTAATAAAAATCCACTGATTTTAGCAAATAAATTGCAGATAAAGTACAAAGAACAATCAATATTTAAACCTATTTCCTTTGAAGTAAATAATGGAGATAGAGTTGCAATAATAGGTAAAAATGGAATTGGAAAATCAAGCATATTAAAACTTATTATAGGAAAAGAAATACAATATAATGGAGAATTTAAAAAAGCAAATGATTTGAAAATATCTTATGTATCACAAAGTACAGAAGATTTAAAAGGAAATCTAAAAACTTTTGCTAGGGATAATAAAATAGATGAAAGCATCTTCAAAGCAATGTTAATAAAAATGGGCTTATCAAAGTCTGATTTTGATACCAATATACAAGATATGAGTGAGGGCCAAAAGAAAAAAGTTTTAATTGCAAAAAGCATATCAGAACAAGCTCATATTTATATATGGGACGAGCCTTTGAATTATATTGATATATTAACAAGAATACAGATAGAAGATACTATTTTAAATTACAAACCGACTCTTGTTTTTGTAGAACATGATGAAACATTTATTGAAAAAGTGGCAACAAAAATTATAAATTTAGAGTGATAGGTGTGTGACAAATAAAGCAACACTTAGACTTTTTTACGGTATAAATGAATAGTAATATTTTTAAATTGGAGATAAAATGAATATAATAAAACCACAAAAAATGAATATAGAAGAATTTCAAGAAATAAAATTAGAAAATATAAGAAATGATGAAGAAATTGAATATGCTAAAATAGAAAATGAAGAATGTAATAATATCTTATTACAGGACACCCAATTTGAACATTGCAAAATTAGTAATATAGTTATGCAAAATGCTGAATTAGACAAGATTACATTTAGTGATGTCATATTTAAGAACTGTGATTTTTCTAATACAAATTTTATAAACAGTACGTTTATAAGATGTGAATTTAATAATTGCAAATTATCAGGCACTAGCCTTTCAGAAAATAGATTATTTAATGTAGCATTTTCGGAAACAAATGCTAATTATATCAATTTGTCAATGGCGAGTTTAGAGAAAGTTTTATTTAAAGAAATGCAAATGAGAACTTGTTATTTTCAAGAAACAAAACTAAAAGACATATTTTTTGAAGATGTTGATTTGACACGGTGCGCAATTTTTTAAGACAAGTTTGAAAGGTATTGACTTATCGACTTGCAAGATAGAGAGAGTGGCTGTTTCGATTGAAGACATAAAAGGTGCTATAATTGATCAGTTTCAAGCAATAGACTTGCTTTATTTATTAGGGGTGAAAATTAAATAGATTATTAAGGCGTGTTGGGATATACCTAAAACGTCTTTTTTAATACTTTTTAACTATGAAAAAGTTACAAAAAAATGAAAATAAAAGTTGACAAATACAAACAACTGTTTTATACTCTATATGAGTATAATAAATTAGGAGTTGATATGAGTGAGATATATTTACAATAAATTAGTAAGAGATAAAATACCACATCAAATTAATAATGAGCAGGGAAGAAAGGCAAATTATAAAATTTTAAGTGATGAACAATATATAAAAGAATTGGATAAAAAATTATTTGAGGAAGCACACGAATTTATTGAAGAGTATAGTGTTGAAGAATTAGGAGATTTAATGGAAGTTATTTTTACTATAATGGAAATTAAAAATATATCAATGCAACAAGTTGAAGAAGCTAGAAGAATTAAAGAAAATAAAAAAGGTGGGTTTAAAGATAAAATTTATCTAATTGATGTTGAACAAGAACATGCAGATGAACGTGAAGAAATGGAATTAAATAAGGAGTGGAGAAAAAACAGCTAATTTTATAATCGCTTTGGGTGTTTTTAAGGACTGTCCCCAAAAACACCCAAAGAATTTAAACAAGAATATTATAAAACAAAGTAGTAGTCATGCAAACCAAAACACCGACAAACAGTAGGAATTAAGAATGCAAGGAAAGTCCACTTCCAACTGCCAGTTTCCTTCTTAATAGTCAAAAGAGTAGTAGTACAAGGAAAATGCAAGCAGGTAAAAATCATAACATTAATAGCAGTAAGCATAGTCCAACCATTCTGAACCAAAATCTCGCCAATAGAAAAAGTATCTTCCAAATTAACCAAAGAATTTTTACCAAGGTAGCACATCAAAATAATAGGCAAAACAATTTCATTAGCAGGAATACCAAAAATAAATGCAGCCAAAATGTAACCGTCAAATCCCATAAGTTTAGCAAAAGGATTTAAAAAGTTAGCAATAATTGAAAGCAAACTTGCGCCGCCAATTGATATACTTGCAAAAAGCCAAATGATAAGCCCAGCAGGAGCGGCAACAGCAATTGCTCTGCCTAATACAAATAAGGTTCTATCCAAAAATGAGCTAACAATAATCCTTCCAAATTGTGGTTTTCTATATGGTGGCAACTCTAATGCAAACGATGAAGGCATTCCTTTTAAAATTGTTTTTGACAGTATTTTTGATACTAATAATGTAAGGAAAATTCCTAAAAGTATGACAAATATTACAGCTATTGTTGATATAATTGAAGCTCCAAAACCTTGCATTGTTCCAGCAATAAATATTGTTGCTATTGATATTAATAGTGGAAACCTTCCATTACAAGGTACAAAATTGTTTGTTAATATTGCAATTAGTTTTTCTCTTGGAGAGTTGATTATTCTACATCCTACAACACCAGCAGCATTGCAACCAAATCCCATACACATAGTAATCATTTGTTTTCCAGTACAACAACATTTCTTAAAAAAGCCGTCCATATTAAATGCAATTCTAGGCAGATATCCCAAATCTTCCAAAAAAGTAAATGAAGGGAAGAAGATAGCCATAGGCGGAAGCATAACAGATACAATCCAGGTAAGAGTTTGATAGACGCCGGAAATTAGCATATCTGAAAGCCAGGATGGACAATGAATCCAGTTGGCAAACAGGAATAATTTTTCCTGAAACCATGCAAAACAGCTAAATAAGAGTTGCGAAGGGTAATTACTTCCAACAATGGTAAGCCAAAATATAATTCCTAAAAATAAAATCATAATAGGAAAACCAAAAGTTTTAGAAGTAAGAATTCTATCAATTTTTCTATCTCTTCCGAGTATGATTTTCATTTTCGAAAGTACATACTTTTGCACAAATTTTCTCAGCACGTCTCATAATAGCCGAAACAATAACATCAGGAGATTTATCATCTTCTGGATATGTTACTAAGTTTGGGTTTGGAACGATTTCCTTTTTACAAACTTTTGATATAGTATCCATTAAATTGTTCAAAGTTTTCTTTTTTCTTGCAATAGTTCCGAACAACAGGTACACCTAATTCTTTTGATAATAATTTTAAGTCTATTTTTATTTTTTTCTTTTTGGCTTCATCTAACAGATTAACGCATACAACCACATTTTTAGTAATTTCCATGATTTGAAAAACCAAATTCAAATTTCTCTCTAAACAAGTACTATCAACTACAATAACAGTTGCATCAGGATTACCATACAAAATAAAATCACGTGCAATTTCTTCTTCTTCAGAATTAGACATAATAGAATATGTACCAGGAATATCAACAAATAAAAAATCATTTCCCTTAAAAAGGCAATTGCCAGTGGCATTAGCAACAGTTTTACCTGGCCAATTACCAGTATGTTGATGAAGACCAGTTAACCCATTAAATATAGTTGATTTTCCTACATTCGGATTTCCAGCTAATGCAATAGTGTAGCCATCTTCATTTTTCAAATTTTTAAAATCGTCTTCTAATAATTGTGTTCCAGTTGAAGAGTTAGTAAGGCCCATAAAAACACCTCCTAATTTAATTAATATAATTTATGTTAAAAAAATTAAAAGGTGATATATATTATAAACTTACAAAAATAGAGTAAGCATCTTCATCTCTAATAGCAATCAAACTGCCACGAATATCAAAAGCACGCAATCCGCCAGAAGGACTACTTAAAACAGGTGTAATTGAAGAACCTGAAACAAGCCCTAAATCTAAAAGACGTCTACGAATTTCTCCATCGCAAGTTAGATTTTCTATAATGCCCTTTTGGTTGATGGGCAAAGAAGTTAAAGAAATAATATCTCTGTTCATTGGGCATACCTCCTAAACTCTTATTATAATATTATATTTTGTCGAAAAATAAATGTTACTTTTACATATTGACAATTTTCTTAAATTATGAAAAAATAGCAAAGTAAAAATAAGAAGCAAAATCAAATAACATTCAAAAAATGTAAAAGGAAGGATTGATATAAAATGGAAAAAATAAGAGGTTTTGAAGTAGCAAAAGGATTTGAAGATAAAGGAATTAATTTACCAATTAGAAAAACAAAATATTCAGCAGGATATGACGTAGAAGCAGCAGAAGATATAACAATACCAAGCTTCAAAAAAGGTATGAACCCAACATTAGTAAAAACAGGAATAAAAGCATATATGGCAGATGACGAAGTTCTAATGTTATATAACAGAAGTTCAAACCCAAAGAAAAAAGGGCTAATATTAGCAAATAGTGTAGGAGTAATAGACAAAGACTATTATGGAAATCCAGATAATGACGGACACATTATGTTTGCATTTTACAATATAAAAGAAGAAGACATCGAAATAAAAAAAGGAGAAGCAATAGGACAAGGGGTATTCCAAAAATACTTTGTAACAGATGACGATATTGCAGAAGGAGAAAGAGTTGGCGGATTTGGATCAACAAGTAAATAGAAGTAAAATTAAAGTTTCCAAACAAAATATAGAATACATAGTACAAGAAAACTAAAAAAATAGCAAAAAAAATTAAAAAACTTTAAGGCTTACAGCCACAAGCGAAACCAGCTAAATATACATAAAAATATAAAGGTAAAGGCTTTGACTTTTACCTTTTTTTGTAGTATAATAAATATGGTTAAAAAATCCAGTAAAGTTATTAAAAGGTTTTTCGTTACATAACTTTATTATCTTTTTTTCGCCAATAAAAAATGCTGAAAGGAGTGAACTTACATGTTTAATGTAGGAGACAAAATTGTATATCCAATGCATGGAGCAGGGGTTATAGATTCAATAGAAGAAAAAGATATATTAGGGGAGAAACAAGCTTACTATATTTTAAAAATGCCAGGGGAAGTAAAGGTAATGGTGCCAACAGCTAAGGCAGAAGAAATAGGAGTAAGAAATATAATAGATAAAGGTTCAGCAGATAAAGTAATAGGTATACTAGAACAAGATGAAACAGTTATGGACAAAAACTGGAATAAGAGATATAGAGATAATATGGATAAAATGAAAAGCGGAGACATATATGAAATTGCAGATGTTGTTAGAAATTTAAGTTTTAAACAAAAAGAAAAAGGACTATCAACAGGTGAGAAAAAGATGCTTAATAATGCAAAACAAATTCTAGTAAGTGAATTAGTTTTAGCAGAACATGCATCACAAGAAGAAGTGGAACAATTAGTTGATAATAAAATCAATACATCTTATATGATGTTTAGAGCAGATGATATTCAACCTGAAAGTGTTGTTAATAAGTTTATTCCATTTGATGGAACAGGAACAAATGATTAAAGGAAATGTCCATTGGGGACGTTTCCTTTTGGACATTTTGTCCATTTTGGGACACTTCTTTGCACTTGGAGTTGTTTTTTTGATTTTTTTTTGAAATTGTATTGACAAATTTTTGTTGGCATATTATAATATGTATTGTCGTTAATAGATGACCAGTTCATTTTTATGCAGATGTGGCGGAACTGGTAGACGCACAGGACTTAAAATCCTGCGGTTGAATAAACCGTGCCGGTTCGATTCCGGCCATCTGCACCATAGACTTATCAAGGCTTTGAAGCAATTTGATAGGTTTATTTTTTTGCTCAAAAATCAATAAATTTGTGATGTCTAACAATTTTGTTATATTTTTTAAATTCTAACTATTTGTTGAATAAGAAATTAATTAATGATATAATACAAGAAAACTTGATTAAAATTTTATCAATTAAAATCTATGACAGTTGGTAAAAATAAAGATAATAAACAATTTAAGAAAAAATTCGATAAATAGAAAAAAGATACTAAGGATAGAGTTAATAAATTGAAATACGGAGTTTTAAAAGGAGACGAAGTGTGTGTGTGGATGATAAATAATAAATAAAGGAGCAATTAATAATGTTTGAAAATTTAATGCGAGAACTAAGAAGTATGGAAAGAATGCAAATGTCTTTTCCAATAGAATCAGATGAAGATGGATACATAGATAAAGAATGTCCTAACAGGGATTGCCTATTTCAATTTAAAGTTCATAAAGAAGATTGGAAAAATATTTTTAAAGATGAGGCTGTATATTGTCCTAAATGTGGAAAAAGTGCAACATCTAATCAATGGTTTACAACTGAACAGGTTAATGCTGGAAAAGAAATGGCAATAAACAATGTAAAAGCTATGATTGGTAATGCTATGAGGGAGGAGGCAAAACAATTTAATAGAAACAATAAAAAGGGATTTTTAACATTTGCTATGAAAGTTAATGGTTTTAATGAACAAATAATAAAATTGCCTATAAAATGTAAAGAGATATTTGAACAAAAGATAAAATGCGAGAAATGTAATGCAAGATATGCAGTAGTCGGATCAGCATTTTATTGCCCAAGTTGTGGCTATAATTCATCAAGACATATGTTTAATGAATTTATAGATACTACAAATGCTAAAATATCAAACTTGGATTTTATAAAAAGACAATTATCGACTGTAAACAAAGATGACGCAGAAAGAATCATAAGAACTTTAATAGAAACGATACCAAATGATTTAGTTACAGCAATTCAATGTTTGAGTGAAGATGTTTATATGAATCTTCCAAATTCGAAATCATTTAGAAAAAATACATTTCAAAGAATAGATGATAGTATATTATTATGGGAAGAAACTATTTCTGAATCTCACAATACATGGCTAACTAATGAAGAATTAATAAAGTTAAAAAAATATTATCAGCAAAGACATTTATTAGCACATAATAATGGGATTGTAGATGAAGAGTATATTAACAAATCAAATGATACAAGTTATGAAGTGGGACAAAGAATTATTATAGATAAACAAGATGTTGTTGAATTTTGTGAGATAGTAAAAAAACTAGGTAATGAAATTTTAAAATTTGCTTAAATAAAATTTCATGAACAGAGGAGGTTAAGTCAATGAAAAACATTGAAACAAACAGAATAGAAAATAAAGAACAGCTAAATGAAGATTTTGAACAAGAAGTAATTGCCTTTCTTAACTATAAAGAAGGCGGAATTATCTATATTGGAATTAGAAAAGATGGACAAGTTGTTGGACTTAGTGATATTGATTTAACACAATTACAAATTAAAGACAGAATTAAAAATAATATACAACCATCTACTTTAGGATTATTTGATGTAATAGTGGAAACAATAGATAATAAAGAAGTAATAAAAGTTGTTATATCTAGTGGGACTGAAAAGCCTTATTATTTAAGAAAAAAAGGAAGAACTCCTGAAGGTTGTTACATTAGAATTGGTAGTAGCAAGGAAAGAATGACTTTTGATATGATTGATGATATGTATGCTAGGCGTGTTAAAAATTCTTTAAAGGAAATAGAGTCTCCTAGACAAGATTTAACTTTTAGACAATTAAAAATTTATTATGAAGAAAATGGGATGAAACTGAATGATAATTTTGCAAGAAATCTAAATCTTCTAACAGATGAAGGAAAATATAATTATAATGCTTATTTGCTTGCAGATGAAAATAATATATCAATAAAATTAGTTAAATATTTAGGAACAAATAAATTAGAATTAATAGAGAATCATGAATATGGTTATTGTTGTATAATTACTGCAACCAATAGAATATTAGACAGATTAGTTGCAGAAAATACAGTATATGCAAAAATTGAATATAAAGGAAGAAAAGAAGTTGAAATGATTGATAGCAAAGCTTTAAAAGAAGCTGTTATAAATGCTATTGTTCATAGCGATTATACTTATAATACTTCTCCAATAGTAGAATTGTATTCGGATAGAATTGAGATTACTTCTGGTGGCGGACTTCCTCAAGAATTATCACAAGAAGAATTTTTAGAAGGTGTTACTGCGCCAAGAAACAAAGAACTTATTAGAGTATTTAAAGATGTAGATTTAATTGAAAATATTGGCTCTGGAGTATTGAGAATATTAGATGCTTATGATAAAAATTGCTTTAAATTTATGGAACATTTCTTAAGGGTTACTTTTAAATATAGAGAGAATCCTTTTAAATATGATTCTGAAAATAAAATGCCAACAAATGACACAATAAATGACACATTAAAAGACACAATAAAGTTAACCAAAAATGAACAACAAATTTTAAATTTAATAAAAAATAATAATAGTATAACAAGAGAAGAAATAGTAAATAAAACAAAACTTTCAGATAGAACTATATCAAGAGTAATAAAACATTTGCAAGAAGAAAATATAATTTCAAGAGAAGGATCAAAGAAGACAGGTTATTGGAAAATACAAAAATAATTTTATATTGTCGAACAAATGTCAAGCAAAATAAAAGTTACTAAAAATATAGATAATAGCTTGTAGCATAAACAATTACAAAATAGTAAATTTGCTCATCTGTACCACGTAGTATAAAAATAAAAACCTGCTTACAATTCAGTAAGCAGGTTTTGGTAAATATCAAACTTCCAAAAGAAGAAGAGCAGTATAAATATTAAAAATAGCCCTAACAAGTTTCTCATCTTCAACAGAAAAAGAAACCCTTCCAACAAGTTCATTTTCATAAGGCCACGAAATAGACTGACCAACCAAAAAACGAGTTCGAGAAGTACAATAAAAAAATTTAAGAAGATCTTCATCAGTTTCAATACACTTTCCTTTATACTTCATTCCCTTAATTCCAGTAAAATCAAGAATTGCAAAATAACCTGACTGAGGTTCTAAATTTTCAGGGAAATCCACAAAAGGAAGACCGCATAATATTTTAGAAGCATTTTCAGGTCCTAAAATATCAGTAACAGTTTTTAGAATTTTGTCTTTAAATCTACTATCAACTGTATCAATTCCAGAGACAAGAGATTTCAACAAATTAAATTTGTAAAGATAAATATTTCGTAATTCTTCAAAATAAATATCATAAGCTTCATATCTCTCACTTGTAGCATTAAATGCACCACCAAGTGCTTTTCCAATAATATCAGGAGCAGAGTCCATTTCTTGAAAAGTTTTGTTTATAATCTCTCTAATGATAATCTCATCAGCAACTACAAATCCAGCTCTTAAAGATGCCATTGAATAGCTTTTAGAAAGTCCAAAAAGTGAAATTGTATTCCTAAACATTCCTGGAATAGTGCTAATTGGCATTGAGATGTTATTTTTATCATAAGAGATATCCCGATAAATCAGGTCATCAATAATAAAAACACCACGTTCTTTACATATTTCTGCAATTTGAAATAAAAGAGAATACTCATTTTTTCCCATTACTTTTCCAGTAGGATTATTAGGGTTTGCATTTAAAAATGCAACAACTCTTGGAACATAACCTTTTCTACGGTTATAAACTTGTTGCAAACTCTCATTTATTTGGTCAATTCGCATTGCAAGCTTAGTAGGATTTACTAAAAAGTTATCTTCTTTTTCAAGGTTCAAAACTTCTACTTCTGCGCCAGCGCGTTCAGCTCTGATAGTAAAAAGTCCATAGTTTGGGCCAGTTACTAAAACGACATCACCAGGTCTAGATATAATGTTTATAATTTGATTAAACAATACAGATGTAGAAACTGAAAAAGTGATATTATGAACAGAGAGCCCCTTTTCATCGATATCAGAAAAGGAATATGGTTCAGTGTTGATAAAACCTTCTTTTTCTACATAGTCAAGTAATTGCTTTCTTATGTTGTCATCTCCTTCTGTATATGGATAACGATACATTAAATCATTATCTAGTGAGCTTTTCATAGCTGATATAGCTGGTGGGAAAGGCTTAAATGATACAGGATTTCCAGTACCAAGGTCTGTGTCAGGCATTTCTACAATGTTTTCATCTCTAACTTCATATCCGTAAAAGTCAATTGCATCTGCAATTGATTGTACAGTTGGATTAAATTGTTCTCCATCAGTACGAATACCAATATTAGGTAAGCCAAATCGGCGTTCCTTTAAATAAGGACGATCCCGTAACAGTCTGTCAAGCGAACTTGATTTTGTAAGCATAATTTTACCTCCTATTTTGAATGTGTTTATTATACTATGGAAAAGCGAAAAAGTCAATATTATGTAAAATAAGAAACTTGATAACAGAAGAAATTTAAGAATTTTATTGACAAAAACAAACAAAAATAATATAATGATAGTGCCTTATTAACAAAATGATAAAAACAAAAAAGGAAGTGATATTATTGAAAGAAAAAAGCTCAATAGTAGTATTCGGTGGTTCATTCAATCCACCATTAAATTCTCACTTTGCAATAGCAGAACAAGTGCTAAACCAATATAAAGAAGTAGAGAAAGTAATATTTGTACCAGTAAATCAGAATTATCCAAAAAAAGGATTAGAAAAAAACAAATATAGGTACAATATGTTAAAAATGATAACAGATAAAAACAACAAATTTCTACTATCAGATATTGATATGGAAGGAAATAAATCACTAAATACAATAGAAATACTAAGAAAAGTGCAAAAACAATTTCCTGATAAGCAAGTAAGTTTTATAATAGGAAGTGACAACCTAAAAGAACTAAACACATGGAAAAACTCAGAAGAACTAATTAGTAACTATAAAATTTTAGTAATGGAAAGAAACAATGACAAGTTAGAAGAAATAATCAATCAAAATGAACTATTAAAAAAATATAAAGAAAACATAAAAAAGATAAACGAGGAAATAAGAAGTAACTACAATTCCACATATGTAAGAGCACAAATAAAAAATGGAAAAAGCGTTAGATATTTACTTCCAGACGAGATATACGAATATATAGAAAAAAATAATTTATACAAGGAATGAAAAATTATGATAAAAGATATGAAAAAAGAAATTGAAGAAATCACAAAATGGATAAAAGATTACGTAAAAGGAGCAAATGCAGAAGGAGTGGTAGTTGGAAACAGTGGAGGAAAAGATAGTGCAACAGTAATTGCATTGGCACAAAAAGCATTAGGTAAAGAAAAGGTATTAACTGTTGCAATGCCTTGCAATTCTAAAAGTTCAGATTTAGAAGATGCAGAATTAGTAGCAAATAAATTTGAAGTTCCATTATTAAAAATTGATTTAACAGAAACATATAAAACCTTAGAAAGTGAAATAAGTAAGCAAATAAAATCAAAAGAAGAGTGGAGAGATAAAGAAGCAAAAATAAATGCAAAACCAAGATTAAGAATGACAACATTATATTATATAGCACAAAATCTAAATTATCTAGTAATAGGAACAGGGAACAAATGTGAAGCAGTTGTAGGATATACGACAAAATGGGGAGATAGTGCATATGATTTTAACCCAATAGGAGATTTTACAGTAGAAGAAGTATTACAAATAGGAAAATATCTAGGAGTTCCAGAAAAAATAATAAGCAAAGCACCAAGTGATGGATTAGGAAACCTTACAGATGAAGAAAAGCTAGGAGTTACATATAAACAAATAGCAGAATATATAGAAACAGGAAAAACGGAAGAAAAAGCAATGGAAATAATACAAAAAAAGGAAAAAAGCTCTAAACATAAAAGAGAGCTAATACCAGTGTATAAAAGAAATATACATTAAAATTCAATAAATTTATAAATAGCTTCAGCAAAACCGCCATTTTCAGCAGAATGTGAAGTAGTAAAATTAGCAACTTGTTTTACTTCTTCATATGCATTGTTAACAGCAACACCAATGCCAGAAGCTTTAAACATTGAAATATCGTTTACATTATCGCCTATGGAAAGAATATCTTCTTTTTGTAGGCTTAAATAATTTTTTAATTCTTCTAAAGCAACCCCTTTGGTTACGTTTGAAGGGGAAATATCTAAATATTCATATTCTTTATCAATTATGCTATCCTTATTATTTCCTGTTTTTGTAATATGAGTAATTGACAAGTCGGCATATTTTTCTAACATTTC
This sequence comes from uncultured Clostridia bacterium, assembly GCA_949538735.1. Taxonomy (GTDB): domain Bacteria; phylum Bacillota; class Clostridia; order TANB77; family CAG-508; genus CAG-269. The sequence goes on along the minus strand of CATGLK010000001.1, from coordinate 37,005 downwards.
TTTTACTGATGTCAAAGAAGAGTTAGATGAAATAACTAGTTTTAATATAGTAGGTTTTTCCTTTTCAATATATTCAAAAACAGAATTAACAGTTTCAAGTTTAATCATATCAGGAAAAAGTATTGAGTTTCTTAAATCTAAGTACATTGGGGTTGTGGTAATAATGCTATTTTCTGTGTATATATGTACATGCAGGTTATATTTGTTGATAATAGAAAAACAATTTTTGATATTTTCAAAATTGAGTGTTTTCTTTGAAAGTTCTTCACCAGTAGCTAAATTAATAATTTGATTTCCATTTCCGAAAATACCAAAATTGGCATTAAGTGTTTTGCAGATGTCTTTACTTAAAGCGTATGTTTTTCCAGTACATACTACAAATGGAATATTATTTTCTTTTAAAATATTGATTGCTTCTAAATTATCTTGAGATATAGAATGATTGTCGTTAAAAATTGTACCGTCTAAATCACTTACAATTAGTTTGAACATATTTATACCTCCTCACAATTTGATGATATTAACATTATATTATTAAGTACTACTTCTGTCAATAAAAATTTTAAAATGTAAAAAAATAGTCAAAAAAATGAAAACAAAGGAAGGATTTATGTAAAATGCGTCGAATAATATAACTATGTACATTTATTTGAAAGAAAATGAAAGGAAGAAAGAAAAGAATGCCAAGATATAGTGACGAAATCATTGAAGAAGTAAGACAAACAAACGACATAGTAGACATTATCTCACAATATGTGCATTTAAAAAGAAGCGGAAGAAACTATGCTGGGTTATGCCCATTCCATAACGAAAAATCGCCATCTTTTTTCGTCTCACCAGACAAGCAAATATTTCACTGTTTTGGATGTGGAGTAGGTGGAAACGTATTCACATTTCTAACAAAAATAGAAGGAATAAACTTTGTAGAAGCAGTACAAACGCTAGCAGAAAGGTCAAATATACAACTACCAACAATAAACAACAATGTAGACACAGCAAAAGAAGAACTAAAAGCGAAAGTACTAAAAGTAAACGAATTCACAGCACAATACTATCACGAAAAATTGTACAAGCCAGAATCCAAAATAGCACAAGAATACGTCAAAAAAAGAAAACTAAGTAACGAAACACTAAAAGCATTTAGATTAGGATTTTCAGGAAATTTTGACGAATTATATAGAACATTAGTAAAAGAAGGATTTAAAGACCCAGAAATATTAGAATCAGGACTAGTAAATAGAAATGAAAACGGAAAATATATAGACAGATACAGAAACAGACTAATGTTTCCAATATGTGACGCAAGAGGACGAGTTATAGCATTTGGGGGAAGAGTATTAGACGACTCAAAACCTAAATATATAAACACAAATGACACAGTAGCATACAACAAAGGAAGACACCTATTTGGGCTAAATGTTGCAAAAAAAGGAGACATAAAGAAAAGAATTCTAATAGTAGAAGGATATATGGATGTTATATCATTACATCAAAGGGGAATAACAAATGTAGTAGCACCACTTCGGAACAGCATTAACACAGCAACAAGGCTGGTTACTTAGAAAAAATTCAGAACAAATAGTTCTAAGTTTTGACTCTGACCAAGCAGGATTAAATGCAAAAATAAGAGCATTAGATATTTTGCAAAATATGGGATGTGATATAAGAGTTCTACAAATGGAAGGTGCAAAAGACCCAGATGAATACATAATAAAATATGGAAATGCAAGATTTCAAAATTTAGTAGAAAAAGCACTTTCAGTAATTGAATTCAAAGTAAAAATTTTAAAGCAAACACTAAATTTAGACAACACAAACGACAAAATCAAATTCTTAAACGAAATAGCAAAATTAATTTCAAAAGTAGACAACACCATAGAAAAGGAAATATACATAGAAAAAATATCAACAGAATATCAAATATCAAAAGAAGCACTTACAGCAGAAGTAAACAAGCTAACATATTCAGGCGAAAAAAATGAAAAAATATTAGAAAAATCAAGACCAGTTGTAACACATCAAAAACCACAAGAAACGCAAATATCAGAAGCAGTAAGAAAAAGAGAAAATACACTATTATCAATATTACTTATGGGAGATTTGAGTATTTTTCAAATAATTAAACAAAGTATAACTGTTGAAGACTTTAAAGATGAATTAAATAAAGAAATTGCAAAAAAATTGTATGAAGAATTTGAAAAAGGAAATAACAATATTAATGGGATAATGGATAACTTAGAAGAAACTCAGCAAAATCATATTACAGAAATATTAGCTGAAGACTATGAGATAGATGACATAGAAAAAGCAATAGATGATGTAATACAAAGTTATGAAAAAGACAAAATTAATGAAAGAAAATTTCAAATTTTGGAATTATTAGAAACTGATTTAGAAACTGAGCAAAAAAAAGAATTAGAAAGAGAGCTAAGTAATATTATTATTAGGTTAGCTAAAATTAAATAGGGGTGAAAATTTAATGGCAAAGAAAAAAGAAGAATTAGAAGAAATTAAAGAGCCAAAAGAAGTAAAAAAAGAAGAAATTAAGGAAGCAAAAAAAGCAGTAAAAGAGGCAAATGCTAAAAAAGAAGAAACAAGTGAAAATAAAGAAGTAAAAGAAGAAAAAGTAAACAAAATACTAAAAAAAGCAAAAGAGCAAGGAAAAATAACAATAGGAGATTTAGCGAAAGAATTGGATGATGTCAATCCAGACCAAATAGACCAAGTTTTTGATGCTTTTGAAGAATTAGGAGTAAATCTTTTAAATGATGATATGGAAGAAGAACCAAACATAGAAGATTTAAAAGAAGTAGAAGACCTAAAACTAGACGAAGTAACAGAAACAACATATGAAGGAATAAACATAGATGACCCAGTAAGAATGTATTTAAGAGAAATAGGAAGAATACCACTACTAACATTTGACCAAGAATTAGAATTGGCAAAAAGAATTTTAGCAGGTGACGAAGATGCAAAAAAAGAATTAGCAGAATCAAACCTAAGATTAGTTGTAAGTATAGCTAAAAAATATGTAGGAAGAGGAATGTTATTCTTAGACTTGATACAAGAAGGAAATATGGGGTTAATAAAAGCTGTTGAAAAATTTGACTATACAAAAGGATTTAAGTTTAGTACTTATGCTACATGGTGGATAAGACAAGCGATAACAAGAGCAATTGCAGACCAAGCAAGAACAATAAGAATACCAGTTCATATGGTAGAAACAATAAACAAACTAATAAGAACATCAAGGCATTTGCTACAACAACTAGGAAGAGAACCAAGTCCAGAAGAAATAGCAGCAGAAATGGAAATTCCAGTAGAAAAAGTTATGGAAATACAAAAAATAGCACAAGACCCAGTATCATTAGAAACACCAATAGGAGAAGAAGACGACAGCCACTTAGGAGACTTTATACAAGATGATGACAGTCCAGCACCACATGATTCAGCAGCATACACATTATTAAAAGAACAATTAGAAGAAGTAATGAACACATTAACACCAAGAGAAGCAAAAGTGTTAAAATTAAGATTTGGATTAGAAGACGGAAAAGCAAGAACATTAGAAGAAGTTGGTCGTGAATTTGAAGTAACACGTGAAAGAATTAGACAAATAGAAGCAAAAGCCCTAAGAAAGCTAAGACATCCAAGTAGAAGTAAAAAATTAAGAGATTATATGGGATAATAAACGGAGGAAAAATGAGTAGAATAATAAACTATATAAGTAGTATAACAAGTGAACAAATTATAGATGTTATAACAGCTTTATGTTTAATTGTACTTTTTAGAATTTTTAGTTCTAGCATTGCATATATAATTGTTAGGATGTTTAAATTAAAAGTGAAGAATAAAAAAGTAATTAAAGAAAGTGCATTTTATACACCTTTAAGAATGTTTTTCAATGTACTAGGAATTTACATTGCTATTCTATTACTAAAAAAACCATTCCAAATTTCAAATGAAATAATGGAAATTGTAACAAAAACATTTGAAATTTGTAGTGTAATAGTATTTGCAAAAGGCTTAGCAGCAAGCTTTTTACCAAAATCAACTCTAGTAAAAAAGATGAAAGAAAAAACAACAAAAAATGTAGAAGACTCTATGCTTAGCTTTTTGTTGAAAATAGTAAGAGTGGTCATCTACATAGTGGCTGGTTTTATAGTACTTACACTATTAGGAATAAATTTGAATGGATTAGTTGCAGGTTTAGGTTTGCGGAGGTGTAATAGTAACATTAGCAGCTCAAGATACTGCGAAAAACTTATTTGGTGGGTTAGTGATATTCTTAGACAAGCCTTTTATCGTAGGAGATTGGATAGAAATGTCACCATATGAAGGAACTGTTGAAGATATTACTTTTAGAAGTACAAGAGTAAGAACTTTTGAAAATTCAGTAGTAAATATACCAAATTCAGTTATTTCTAATTCTTCAATTATTAATTGGAGTAAAATGGAAAAAAGAAGATTTAAAACACATCTTTGTATACAAATTGACACACCCCTAGATAAGCTAGAAAAATTTATGGCAAGGGTTAGGGAGATGCTACAACAGCGTGAGGCGATTTTTGATGAGTCTATTATTGTTAGATTTGATGAGATTGCTGATAATGGCTTGAATGTTTTGATTTCTAGCTATACAGAGTCTGTTGATTATCCAAGTTACCTTGCTGAAAGACAGAATATTAATTGCAAGATTATGAGAATTTTGAAGGAAGAAAATATTGAACTAGCTTATGATACAAAGACTGTTTATGTGAAAAATTAAAAGACCACTTAGGTCTTTTTTTTTGAGCAGTAGTAGTCAAAAAAGTAATGTAAAGATATAACTATTGACATAATGTATACACAAAGTATAAAATTTAGTAAACAAAAGAAAGGGTTTTTAAATGAAACAAAACAAAGAAAAGGGGATAACGTTAATAGCACTAGCAATAACGATTATAGTATTACTAATCTTAGCAGGTGTAGCAATAGCAACATTAACAGGAGATAATGGAATACTAACAAAAGCAGCTAGTGCCAAAGAAAATACAGAAAGAGCAGAAATAATTGAAAATGCAAAACTAGACATTTTAGCAATTCAGTCAGATAAAGAAGGAAAGCTTACAACAGGAGATTTAAAAGGAGTATTAGATAAATATTTTAAAGATGTACCTGAAGAGATAACAGCAGAAGATATTGCAACTTTGGAATTAAAAACAAAAGACGAAAAACATACAATAAAAGTATCTGAGATTTATAATGGTAAATTAGAAGGTACAAATAGCTCAATGTCAGTAGCAGAATTAAAAGTTGGAGATTACGTAAATTATGGAGACAAATTAACAGTTCAAACTTATAGAACAAAAGAAGACGGAGAGCCAGACACAGGATATGAAACATCACAAACATTTAATACAAATACAACTACATTGTGGAGAGTTATAAATAAAAAAGCAAATGGAGATGTAGAAATAGTAGCAGTTAATAATACTTTATCAAGTGACGGAACTACTGGTTTATATTTAAAATCACAAAATGGATTTTTAAATTCTGAAACAATACTAAATAATTTGTGTTCAAAGTTATATGCAAATCCGACATATGGAACAGCAAGAAGTATAAATGTTGATGATATAAATAACTTAACAGGATTTAATCCTGAGACAAGTGATTGGGACGAAAAGGATTACTATTTAAATAATAGAACCAAAACATACACATCAGGTGGACCATTTTGGGATAAAAATACAAATACTTTTAGAAATGCAACAACAGAAAGTCCTGTAACAGTAGATAATACGTTCTATTATTATACAGTTAATGAAAATATACCACTATATGACACACTAATCGAAGAATCAAAAACTTATCCAGAAGATTATAGCGGAGAGAATTATCCAATGTTCTATTGGCTGGCCTCTCGCAGTATGGTTGCGTACGGTAGCAACTCGGGCTTCCATGTGCGCCGTGTAGACAGCGGGGATGTTAGCTACTGGTACTTGTTCTATGCTAGTACCAACGGTAGCACCGACGAGAATGCGTATGCGTGTGCAGTCCGCCCAATTGTAACTCTAAGATCTAGTGTCCAAATAGACACAAGTGATACAACAAAAGATGGAAGTGAACAAGGAAAGGCTTGGATATTAAAATAAGAAGTAATCGCCTATGGTGGGCCGTTGGTTCGCCTAGGCGAAAATTTTAAAAAGAAAAGTAAAAATACTTGAAACTTTTATAAAAATGTAGTAATATAGTTTCAAATTAATTAGCATAAAAAATGCTAATTCAAGAGTTTTAAAACCCAAAGTCATAATTCCACTATATAAAAATTTATTTATATTTATGACAATTCAAGAGCTCAAGCTTAGGGCAAATAAAATATTAATTCTAATTAAATCTAAAAAATTCCAAGATAATATAAAATTATAATTTGTGTCAACACGACTTTTTTATAAAAAGTTTATAATTCCAAATACTAGTTAATAAAACAAGATATTTATATCAAAATTAAATCAAAGTAGCAAAATTTATGTCTAATTAATAATTCACAAAAAATTTACCATAAAACACAAATTAACTCTTGAATAAACATATGCTTTGTGGTAAAATAAGAAAGGAAGATACATGAAGGGAAAAGTATACGAAAAAGACAAATATGGGATAACCTATGAAAATGGCAAAATAGTAAGAATTCCAGCAAAGAACGATTATATGTTTAAAAATCTATTTGGAGTAAATGGAAAAGAAGAAAATTTAAAAGGACTATTGCAAGCAATTTTAAAAATAAAAATAGATAGCTTAGAAATAGAAAATTCGGAATTACCAAGAGATAATAAAGAGGCAAAATTGGGAGTGGTAGATGTTAAAGCGAAACTATCAGACGGAACAATAGCAACAATTGAGATGCAAGTGAAGAATGAAAAAAACATAGGAGAAAGAATAACATTTTATATATGTAAAATATATTTTAATGATATAAAAAAGAAACAAGATTACAAGCAAATTAATAAAGTTATAGCAATAGCAATAATAGATTTTAGTTACTTTAACAGGAAAGAATATCACCAAATAGCACATCTAAAATTTGAAGAGTGCAAAGATGAAAATGAAATAGTAAGTTCAATATTAAAAGGAAAAGAAGACGAATATATAACAGATAAAATAGAAGTACATATAATTGATTTAAAAAAGTTTAAAAAAATGAAAAATCCCAAAGGAGAATTAGCAGATTGGCTAAATCTAATTTTGGGGAATGAGGGGGCGATTGAAATGGCAATTCAAAGAAATGCAGATATAGCTAGAGTAAATGAAGAGAATAAAGAGTTAAGCGAAGCAGAAGATTGGGCACAATTTTTAAGAGATGTTGCTAGATATGATGAAAATACTAGAAATAGTTATGCTAAAGAAGAAGTAATGAAAGATGTTGCTAGGAGAATGCTAAAAAAAGGTGTAGATCTAGAAGAAATAAAAGAATTTACTGAACTAACTAAAGAAGAGATAGAAAAACTAATGGAAAATAGATAAAATATTTTATAAATAGGAAGAAGCAATGATTTAAATATCATAAAGCTTCTTCTATTTGTTTTTTCAATTCTTCAAGTTCAATATCAAGAATAATGCAAAAAGCAATTAAATAAAATCTTCCTTTGCTATATTGACGTTATACGTCAATTAATATACAATATAAATGTGAATAACAAAATGAGAAAAGCAAATACTAAAAATGGAAGTATTGTATACTTATTGACATAATGTACATACAAATTATAAAATTTGATTAAACAAAAGAGAGGAGATTTTTAAGAAGATGAAACAAAACAAAGAAAAGGGGATAACGCTAATAGCACTAGTAATAACAATTATAGTATTACTAATATTAGCAGGTGTAGCAATAGCAACATTAACAGGAGATAATGGTGTGTTAACAAAGGCAGCAAGTGCCAAAGAAAAGACAGAAAGAGCAGAAGTAATTGAAAATGCAAAGTTGGACATTTTAGCAATTCAGTCAGATAAAGAAGGAAAGCTTACAACAGGAGATTTAAAAGGAGTATTAGATAAATATTTTAAAGATGTACCTGAAGAGATAACAGCAGAAGATATTGCAACTTTGGAATTAAAAACAAAAGACGAAAAACATACAATAAAAGTATCTGAGATTTATAATGGTAAATTAGAAGGTACAAATAGCTCAATGTCAGTAGCAGAATTAAAAGTTGGAGATTACGTAAATTATGGAGACAAATTAACAGTTCAAACTTATAGAACAAAAGAAGACGGAGAGCCAGACACAGGATATGAAACATCACAAACATTTAATACAAATACAACTACATTGTGGAGAGTTATAAATAAAAAAGCAAATGGAGATGTAGAAATAGTAGCAGTTAATAATACTTTATCAAGTGACGGAACTACTGGTTTATATTTAAAATCACAAAATGGATTTTTAAATTCTGAAACAATACTAAATAATTTGTGTTCAAAGTTATATGCAAATCCGACATATGGAACAGCAAGAAGTATAAATGTTGATGATATAAATAACTTAACAGGATTTAATCCTGAGACAAGTGATTGGGACGAAAAGGATTACTATTTAAATAATAGAACCAAAACATACACATCAGGTGGACCATTTTGGGATAAAAATACAAATACTTTTAGAAATGCAACAACAGAAAGTCCTGTAACAGTAGATAATACGTTCTATTATTATACAGTTAATGAAAATATACCACTATATGACACATTAATCGAAGAATCAAAAACTTATCCAGGAGATTATAGCGGAGAGAATTATCCAATGTTCTATTGGCTGGCTTCTCGCAACGTGGTTGCGCGCGATGACCACTCAGACTTCGATGTGCGCCTTATAGGCCGCGGTGGTGTTCACTACTGGTATTTGTTCGGTGCTCGTGCTGTCGGTGACACCTATGAGCGTGCGCGTGCGGGTGCAGTCCGCCCGATTGTAACTCTAAATTCTAGTGTCCAAATAGATACAAGTGATACAACAAAAGATGGAAGTGAGCAAGGAAAAGCTTGGATATTGAAATAATAATAACTAAAAAAGAATTGCCAAAATAAGTAGTAAACTTTTTTTGCAATTTTATGATTTTTAAATAATTATAAAAAGTATGGCCCATTACAGCAATGTCGAATTTTGTCGATGAAAAGTTGAAGAAAATTGAATAAAAATATTGAAAAAGTATATAAAATCTGATATAGTACAAAAGTGTTAACACAGAATTTATATACTTTTATAAATTCTTTAAATCAAAAAAATTTTTATAAAAATTTAAAAAAGCTTAATTTAATAAGCTAAAATATTTAATTAGAATATTTAATTCAAGATTAATTCTTAAAAATTTCAAAAAAACAAGAAAACAGAAGAAAAGGAAAGATAGAAAGACAAAATATAAAAACACGTGTTGTTTTACTGAAAAATAAAAGTTGACTTTAAAGTAAAAAGAAGGTAAAATAGAAAGGAGAACAACAATAGAAGAATATAATGAACAAAAAAAGGTAAACAATCCACATGACAAAATATTTAGAATGATATTAGAAGATAAAACACAAGTGGCTGAATTAATAAATAGATGTTTGAAATTAAAAGACAAAATAAAATCCAAAAACTTAGAAATATACAACAGTAGTTTTATAGATCAAAAGTTTAGCAACCAAGAATGTGACATAGTGTATAAAAAGAAAGGGCAACAAATTTTCTTTCTAATAGAACATCAAAGTAAGGTAGACTATTCAATGCCAAAAAGAGTACTAAAATATCAAATAGCAATAATGGAAATGGCAATGAAAAACAAAAAGAAAATGAAAAAGAATGAAAAGTTGCCACTAGTAATACCAATTGTTATATATACAGGAACTGGAAAGTGGAATGTTGCAAAATATATAAAAGACTGCCAAGAGCAACTAGAAGGCTTAGACAATATGGATTTAGGTAGTTATGTAATATTAGACAGTAATGAGTACACAAAACAAGAACTGTTACAAGACAAGTTATTTATATTAAAAATGATGGCACTTGAAAAAACTAAAAATCCTGATGAACTGTATGATAATTTAGAAGAAATAACTCAAAAGAAAATAGAAAAGATAAATAGAGATATTTTAATACGAGTTATTAAATACATATATAATGAAACATTAGGAGAAGAGAAAATAAAAGATATAATTGGTAAATTGAAAAAGGCAGGTGATAAAGAAATGATAATAGAAGTTATAAAAAAGGATAGAGAGCAACAATGGCTAAAAGGAAGGCAAGAAGGAGAAAAGATTGGAGAAAAACGAGGAGAAAAGCGTGGAGAAAAACGTGGTGAAAAATTAGGAATAACCAAAGCAATAACGCAAATGGTAAAAGAAATGATAAATAATAATTTAAGTGATGAACAAATAATGAAAATAGCCAAAATCGACTCAAAAAAATTAGCAAAATTAAAAATGGTATAAGAAATCAAACAAACATAATTACGTTAATAGCACTAGTGATACCAATAAAATCTAGTATCACATAAAAAGAAATACCAAAAAAAGCAAATAAAACAAATAGAACAGAAGAAACATAGAACTACTAAAATGTAAAAAAGAAACAAGACCTAGGTACACTATTTAGTTTACCTAGGTCAAAAATTTTTTAATATTCACAGTATAGACATAATTAATGATTATAATGTATAATAAAGAAAACTAACAGGAGTGATGAAAAAATGATAAATGACACAATACTAATAGTAGACGACGAGCAAAGAATGAGAAAACTAATAAAAGACTTTCTGACAACAAAAGGTTACAACATATTAGAAGCAGAAGACGGAGAAAAAGCGTTAGAAATATTTGAAAAACAAAAAAGCAAAATCAATTTAATAATACTAGATGTAATGATGCCAAAATTAGACGGCTGGTCTGTACTAAGACAAATAAGACAAAACTCAAAAGTACCAATAATAATGCTAACAGCTAGGGGAGAAGAACAAGATGAACTATTTGGATTTGAATTAGGAGTTGACGAATACATATCAAAACCATTTAGTCCAAAAATCTTGGTAGCGAGAGTTGAAGCAATATTAAAAAGGACAAGTCAAGTATCAAGTGAAGTAAAAGAATATGCAGGAATAGAAATAGATAAGGAAGGTAGAACAGTAAAAGTCGACGGAAAAGCAATTGAACTAAGTTTAAGAGAATATGAACTATTAGTATATTTAATAGAAAATGAAAATATTGCATTATCAAGAGATAAAATACTAAATAATGTATGGAACTATGACTATTATGGAGATTCAAGGACGATAGACAGTCACATTAAAAAGATAAGACACAAACTAGGCAAAAAAGGAAAATATATAAAAACAATGAGAGGCGTAGGATATAAATTTGAAGTGAAATAAGAAAAGGGGACATATTAATGAAAGCAAAACACAATCCGCTAGAGTCTGTTAGAGTAAAACTATTTGTTACTATATCCACAATAATAATATTAATAATTGTATTTTTAGTAATAGTAAATAATCTAGTATTAGGACAATTCTACATATACAGCAAAAGACAAGCACTAAAATCTGTATATGAAACAGTAAACGACTATTATCAAAGTCCACAAAGCCAAGATTTAGAGACACAACTAGAAAAAATAGCAATACAAAACAACTTTGACATCCTAATAAAAAACAACCAAAATGTAAGTATATATACATCAAACAAAGACTTTTATTCAACATTAGGACAAATGAACGAAATGACATTAAAATTTAAAGTTGGAATGGGAGAAATAATTGAAGAAAGTGACCAATACGTAATAAAAAAGATAAAAGATAATAATAACGGAGTAACATATGTACTATTATCAGCTAAGCTAGACAATGGATATCAACTATATATAAGAATACCAATTAATGCAATTCAAGAAAGTGTAAAAATATCAAATAACTTTTTATACCTAATGGCAGGAATGACAATATTAATTTCAGCTGTAATCGTATCATATGTATCAAGAAGATTTACAGACCCAATTTTAGAACTAAACGATATTGCCAAGAGAATGTCAAACTTAGATTTCAGCCAAAAATACAGAATTACAGATGTAGGAGACGAAATAAATAATCTAGGAAAAAGTATAAATGCAATGTCTACAACACTAGAAAAAACAATAAAACAATTGCGAAAAACAAATTTGGAACTAGAAAAAGACATAGAAGAAAAATCAAAAATAGACGAAATGAGAAAAAGCTTCATATCAGACGTATCACACGAATTAAAAACACCAATTGCACTAATACAAGGATATAGCGAAGGACTATTAGAAAATGTAAACACAGACGAAGAAAGTAGAAAATTCTATGCAGAAGTCATACTAGACGAAACAAACAAAATGGATAAACTAGTAAAACAATTACTACAATTAATGAAACTAGAATATGGAAAAAGAGAATTCAATGACGCAAAATTTGACATTGTAGAACTTGAAAAAGAAGTTGTAAGAAAATCAAAGGTAATGCTAGAAGAAAAAGGAATTACAGTGGAATTTGAAACGCCAGAAGAAGTAACAGTAATGGCAGACGACTTTTACATTGAACAAGTAGTTAGCAACTATTTAACAAATGCTATAAAAAACATAAAAGAAGTAGATAATAAAAAAATCATAAAAATCGAAAATGTTGTAGACGTTGAAAACAGCAAAGTAAGAGTAAAAGTCTTCAATACCGGAGACAACATACCAGAAGAACATATGGCAAAAATATGGAATAGATTTTATAAAATCGATGAATCTAGAAACAGAACTGACGGCGGAACTGGAATTGGACTATCATTTGTAAAAGCAGTTATGAATAATTATCAAAATAATTATGGAGTTATAAACAAAGACGACGGAGTAGAATTCTATTTTGAATTAGAATTGAAATTGTAAAAATTGCCAACGGGGACGGACCTTTTTGGCAATAAATTGCCATTGGGGACGGTCCTTTTTGGCAATTTTTTGCCATTTACCTCCGTCCCTGTTGGCAATTTTTGAAAAATTTTACTGACAAAAAAACTTGAAATATCAAGACTTTTGCCCATATTTGTCGAATTTTGTCGATGAAAAGTTCTTTACAAATGCAAAAAAATGTATTAATATATTAGCAAGAGTTAACTCAAAATAAAAATTAAACAGGAGGAAAAAAATAAAACGATTTAGATACACAACAATTTACATCAACATTGTAAGTCTAATAATATCAACAATTATTTTTTCAAACATTAATTTATTTTTATCAAATTTAAATCAAACGACAGCACAAGAAACAATACAAGATAATATTGAAATCAAACAAGAAAATCCAAGTCAAACAGAAGATAATAATCAAAAACAAGAAACTAATGAAAACAATACACAAGATACAGCTATGTGGCAATTAGAAATTCCAGCAATAGGACTAAAAGCGCCAATAGAAGAAGGAACAACAAAAGAAGTTATGGACAAATACATTGGTCATTTTGAAGAAACTTCAAAAAATAGTGGAAATATTGGACTAGTGGCTCATAATAGGGGATTTGAAAATAATTATTTTGCAAACCTAAAAAAGCTGAAAAAGGGTGATATTATCACATATTATTGTAATGGAGCAAAGCGAGAATACCAAGTAGAAATAATAGCCATAATAAAAGATACAGACTGGAGTTATTTAGAAGAAACGGAAGAAAACGCCATAACACTAATTACATGTGTTGAAGGACAACCAGAATATAGAAGATGTATACAGGGAAAAGAAAGGAATGGAACAAAAATTGAATAAAAATATAATTAAAAAAATAAGAAAAGTAGCAACAGTGGTTGCATTATTAATAATGAATTTATTAACATTAGGGAATAGTATATATGCCGCAAGTTTTAGCGAGATAAATACATATTCAATAGGAGACTGTGGAACATTAATGACATATCAAGGTGCACCGGTCCAAGCAATTTATATAGAAAGTAATCAAAATGGAGCATCATATCCAGCATATTGTATGGATAGAACAAAGCCAGGAGCAGAAACAGGAAGTTACAATGTTACTACTCAAACAACATTACAAGATGTAGGCTTGTGGAGAATAATTATTAATGGATATCCATATAAATCTTTGGGAGAACTAGGTGTAGCGAATCAATGGGAAGCATTTACTGCTACAAAACAAGCAGTATACTGCTACATACATGGAAAAAGACTAGAATATTTTGGCTCAATTGGAACTGAGGCAGGAAATAGAACACTAAATGCTTTAAGAATGATATTAACAAATGCAGCAAACTCAACTGAGACAAAAGTATCAAGTACTATTACAATAAATAGAGTAACAGACAAGTGGATACAAGATGCAAAAGATAAAAATTATGTATCTAAAATATATAAAGCAACAGCAAATGCTGAAATGTCAAAATATACAATAGAACTTACCAGAGCAGACGGAATAAACATAGGTGGTATAAAAATAACAGATGAAAACAATAATGAAAGAAAAGAGTTTTATCCAAATGAAAGCTTTAAGGTACTAGTGCCAATAAAAGATATGAAAGAGAATACAAGTTTTAATTTAAAAGCAAAGGCAAAAGTTAAAACAAAACCAGTATATTATGGAAAAACTCAAAAACCGGGAACACAAGATTATGCAATAACAACAAATCCATATGAAGACGGAACTGGCTTTATAACAGAACAGTATAATAAAAATGAAACAAAATTGATAATTCTAAAAAAAGACCAAGATAGTGGAAATAAACTAGAAAATGTAGAGTTTGAATTATTGGATGAAAATAAACAAACTATTTATACAGATTTAAAAACTGATAAAGACGGAAAAATTGTAATAGAAAATCTACTTCCAGGGGTATACTATTTGAAAGAAACAAACTCAACAGACGGATATGAAGCTTATCCAGAATTGATAGAAATAAAATTAGAATTAAATCAAGAAATGACAGTAACAGTAAATAACAAAAAAGAAGAAAAGCCAGAAGTAGAGACAAAAAAGACAGCAGATAAAGAAGTTAAAACAAAAGAAGTAAAAAAATTACCTGTTGCAGGAATGTAAAAAAATATATTGAAAAAAAAATAGAAAACATATATAATAGGTACATAGTTTAAAAAAGAAGGAGTATGAATAAAAATGTTTTCACAACTAATAGTTTTACTTATATTAATATTATTGAATGCATTCTTTGCAGCAAGCGAAATAGCTTTTATATCGCTAAATGACGCAAAGATAGAAAAACAAGCAAAAGAAGGAAATAAAAAAGCAAAGCAGATTGAAAAAATGCTAAAAGAACCAAGCAAATTTTTATCAACAATACAAATAGGAATTACCCTAGCAGGATTTTTATCAAGTGCGTTTGCATCAGATGCTTTTGCTGAAAGATTAGCACCAATATTATATAATGTAATGCCATTTATAAGCTTAGGAATATGGAAAAGTATATCAATAATATTAATAACAATAATATTATCATTTTTCACAATTGTCTTTGGAGAACTTGTACCTAAAAGACTTGCAATGAAACATTATGAGAAAATATCATTTGCAACAATAGGTGTAATAAGAATAATTTCAGTAATAACAGCACCATTTGTAAAATTATTAACAGTAATAACAAATGCTATTTCAAAAATATTTGGAGTAGGCGAAAATGAAGAGGAATCAGTTACAGAAGAAGAAATTAAAATGATGGTAGACCAAGGAGAAGAAAAAGGTACAATACAGGAAGAAGAAAAAGAATTAATAAACAAAGTATTCGAATTTAATGACATAACAGTATCAGAAATAATGAGACATAGAAAAGATATATTTGCAGTAGATATCAACATAAGCGGAGACGAATTAATGCATGAACTTTCAAAAGAAGAATATCGTTACAGTAGAATACCAGTCTATGATGAAACAATAGATGAAATAAAAGGTGTTTTATATGTAAAAGATATATTAAAAAATATTGGAAAGAAAAGCTTTAAAGTAAAAAATATAGTAAAAGATGCATATTTTGTATCACAAACAAGGCTAATTAACGAAGTTTTTAAAGAGTTGCAAAAAAATAAAAAGCAAATAGCAATAATTGTAGACGAATATGGAGGAACAGCAGGATTAATCACAATGGAAGACATTATAGAAGAATTGTTTGGAGAAATATATGACGAATATGACGAAGAAGAAAAAGAATTTGAAAAATTAGATGAAAACACATATATGTTAGCTGGAAATATGGCAATTTATGATGTAAATAAAATTCTAAATGCTGAAATACCAGAAGGTGACTATGACACAATATCAGGATTTTTACAAGAACAATTAGGAAGAATTCCTGAAGATGAAGAAACACCAATTGTAGAGACAAAAAAAGTAACATACAAAATACAAGAATGTGAAGATAAAAGAATACTAAAAATAAAAGCATGTAAAAATAATATAGAAGAACCAAAAGAAATAGAAGAATAAGAAATAGGGGGCTAACATATATGAAAAGAACATTTATAATAAGAAATATAATAATAGCAATAATAGCAATTGCATTAATTGCGGGGATAGCATTTTATTTTTTCAATAAAACAGATAATGATTATGAAATTGCTAAAATAGAAAATTACAATTATTTCGTATTAAAACAAGATGAAAAATCAGGAGTAATAGACAGAAGTGGGAATATAGTAATAAACCCAGAATATGACGATATAAAAATACCTAATCCAGAGAAGGCAATATTTGCATGTTATAGCAATTCAGATGTGAAAATGCTAGATGCAAATAAACAAGAACTTTATACACAATATGAAAAAGTAGAACCAATAAGACTAAAAAATATAGCAAGTGACTTAATGTATGAAAAAACAGTTTTGAAATATCAAGAAAATGGCAAATATGGTCTTATAAACTTAGAAGGAAAGAAAATAGAAAACGCAAATTATGACGAAATAGAAGGTTTACCATATAAAGAAGGAGAACTTTTAGTAAAACAAAATGATAAATATGGTGTTATAAACATAAACGGAAAAGTAGTTGTAGATGCTGAATATGACAATGTTGCAGTAGACGCATATCATACAAATGGAGTAGGATATAAATTTGCAGGATATATTGTATCAAACAAAACAGAAGAAGGACATAGATATGGATATATAGACTACAAAGGAAAGAAATTACTACCAACAGAATATAACGAAATATCTAGAATAACAGATATAGAAGACAAAGATAATGCATATTTAATAGTTGCAAAAAATGGTCAATATGGAGTAATACACAATGGTGTAGAATTAATAAAAAATGAATATCAATCAATATCATACAACAAAACGAATAAATTATTGACTATTGAAAAAAGCAAAAAATATGGAATTGCAACATTAGAAGGAAAAAAAGTTCTACCAGAAGAATATGACCAAATAGATATAAATGGAATATATGTATATGCTAGAAAAGCTGATAATGTTACAGTATACGATAAAAATGGAACAAAGGCAGAAATAGATAAAAACACAGCTATAATTGATACCGAAAACGAGAATTACAAAATAAAACTAAATACATCAGCAGGAACTAAGTATGGTGTTATTGGAAAAGACGGAGAGCAAATAATAGAAGAAAAATATAGTTATATTGAATATCTGTATGGAGACTATTTTAGAGCTAGTAATGAAAAGTCAAAACTAGGAGTGCTAAACAATAAAGGAGAAGAAAAAATTGCAATTGAAAACGATTCTCTTCAAAAAATAGAAGAAAGCACAGTATTACAAGCAACAATTGCAAGTACAGATACAACAACATTATATGATAGCAATATGACAAAAATATGTGAAATGAAAAAAGCAAAAGTTGAAGTAGAAGATAATTATATAAAAATATATAATAATGAAGAGATGAAATACTTTAACAAAGAAGGAAAAGAGCTTAAAGTTTCAGAAATATATCCACAAAACACAATATTTGCAAAAAGAGAAAATGGAAAATGGGGATTTGTAGACCAAAACGATAAAATGATAGTTGAAGCACAATATGACGAAGTAACAGAAGTTAATGAATTTGGATATGCAGCTGTAAAAAAAGAAGGAAAATGGGGAGTAATAAACTCTAAAGGAGAGAAAATATTAGAACCAACATATAAATTCCAAGAAGGAATAGAACCTTCATTTATAAGCACATATTATCAAGTAGAATATGGTTTTGGTGAAGTTTATTACACAAATATAAAATAAAAAATAGGGGTTTGATTTAAAATATATAAATTTTTTGTCAAGCCCCTTTGTGTATAATTATAATTATCAACTTTTTAGGTTTAACTTCATATAAAGGAGTAAATACTATATATGAAGGAGGGGCTTAAATTGAAATTAGGAGTAGCTTTATCAGGTGGTGGAATTAGAGGCATTGCACATGCAGGAGCATTAAAAGCATTTGAGGATAATGGGATAAGAATAGATGTAATAGGAGGAACAAGTGCAGGAGCTTTAATATCATCTTTATATGCTTTAGGGTATTCGCCATATTACATTTACATATTGTTTAAAAGGTATTCAAAAGATATTGCAGGAATAAATTCAGCACCGATTATATCTGGAATTAGAAATTATATGATGAGTAAAAAGGTAGAAATTACAGGGTTAAAAACAGGAAATAGTATAGAAGAGGTTTATAACAGTTTGGCAAGGAGAAAAGGAGTAAATACAATAAAAGATATAAAAAGAATGCCTTTAGTTATTCCAGCAGTGGACGTAGGAGAAGCAAAAGAATATATATTTACAAATAGAGTACCAAAAAACTCAGAAGATAAAAGTCAATATATAACAAATATATCAATAGGAAAAGCAGTGAGAGCAAGTAGCAGTTTTCCAGCTGTATTTTGCCCATGCGAATTTGAAACTCACCAATTTTTAGATGGTGGAATGTTAGATAACGTACCAGTTAATGAAGTTAGAAAACAAGGTGTAGACAAAGTAATAGCAATTAATTTCAAGGCAGATGACATTAATAAAGAAAGCAATATTATGGACTTAGCTATGAGAACAATAGACATTATGGGAAATAAAATTTCAGAAGAAAACTTAGAAAATAGTGACTTTGTATTAACAATAAAAACAGATAAAACAGGGCTTTTAGATGTAGAAAAATTAGATAGCTGTTATAAATATGGTTATAGAGCAGTAATGGAAAATTTGGGGAAAATTAAATCAATATTATAGTCAAAATTGAATATAATGTAATAAATGAATATACAGCAAGAGAATTAAAGGAAGGAATGAGTTTATTTATGGATATAAAATATTTTGATAATGCAGCAACAACAAGCATAAAGCCAGAAGTACTAGAAGAAATGATGCCATATTTAAAAGTTAAATACGGAAATCCGTCATCAATGTATTCAGTAGGAAGAGAAGCAAAAAAAGCAATAGAAAAAGCAAGAGAGCAAGTTGCAAATTTAATTGGATGTAAACCACACGAAGTATACTTTACAGGTTGTGGTTCAGAAAGTGACAATACAGCAATAAAAGGAATTGCATATGCAAATGCACATAGAAAAAGACATATAATAACATCTAAAATAGAACATCCAGCGGTATTGCATACATGTCAATTTTTACAAAGACAAGGGTACTCCGTGACATATTTAAATGTAAATTCAGAAGGTGTGGTAGACTTAGAAGAACTAAAAAATTCTATTAGATATGACACAATGTTAATAAGTATTATGTTTGCAAATAATGAAATAGGGACAATTCAGCCTGTTACAGAAATAGCTAAAATAGCAAAAATGCATAATATAGTATTTCACACAGATAGTGTTCAAGCATGTGGAAATGTACCAATAAATGTTAAAAAAATGGGAATTGATATGTTATCATTGTCAGGACACAAAATACATGCGCCAAAAGGAATAGGAGCATTATATGTAAGAGAAGGAATAGAATTTGAAAAATTTATAGACGGTGGACATCAAGAAAGAAACAAAAGGGGTGGAACAGAAAATGTAGCTGGAATTGTAGGTTTAGGAAAAGCATGCGAATTAGCTAGAATGAATATGGCTAATCATATTAGATATTTACAAGAACTTAGAAATTATTATATTTCAAGAGTAAAGGAAACAATACCAAATGTTAAGCTAAACGGAAAGCTAGAAAATAGACTTCCCGGAAATGCTAACTTCTCTTTTGAAGGAGTAGACGGGGAAGCCTTATTATTAAATTTAGATGCAAAAGGAATTTGTGCATCAAGTGGTTCAGCTTGTTCAACTGGTTCACCTGAGCCTTCACATGTTTTAACAGCAATAGGTTGTACACCAAGCCAAGCATTTTCAGCACTTAGAACCACTTTTGATGAAGAAAATACAAAATCGGATATTGATTATCTAGTAGAAAACTTAAAAGAAATAGTTGAAAGATTAAGAAAAATCAATCCGCAAGAACAGCAATAGCACACCTAATACCGTCAACAGCCGCAGACATAATTCCACCAGCATATCCCGCACCTTCTCCACAAGGATAAATTCCAGAAATGTTACTAACAAAATATTCATTTCTAGGAATTTTAACAGGAGAAGAACTACGAGTTTCTAAACCAGTTAAAATACTATCTGGGTTAGCAAAACCTTTAAGTTTAGTATCAAAATAACTAATACCTTCTTTTAAAGTAGTAGTAACAAAATCAGGTAAAATCTCATTCAAATTAGATAAAGTAACACCTGGTAAATAGCTTGGTTTTATAGTACCTATAAATTCAGACTTTCTATTTTCCATAAAATCTTCTAACCTTTGAATAGGAGCAAAGTAATTAGAACCACCTAAAACAAAAGCTTTTTCCTCTAAATCCTTTTGAAAATATACACCACTAAGTGGAGAAGAATCTTCAAAATCTTCTGGAACAACGTTAACCAAAACAGCAGAGTTAGCGTTGACTCCGTCTCTTAAAAAGTAACTCATACCATTAGTAACAATAGTGTTTGGGTCGCTTGAAGAAGCCATTACAACACCACCAGGGCACATACAAAAAGTATAGCAAGAACGGCCATTAGGAGAGTGATAAGACAATTTGTACTCAGCAGGAGGTAATTTTAACTTAGTATCTGTACCATATTGAGCTTTATCAATATCTTTTTGTAAATGCTCAATTCTAACACCAACAGAAAAGTTTTTCTTTTCCATATTAACACCATTTTTATATAACATCTCAAAAGTATCTCTTGAACTATGACCAATTGCAAGAATTAGATGAGAAGTAGGAATTGCAGTTGTTTTATTTTGTTTATTTATACAAACAACAGAAGATATCTTGCTATTTTCAGTATTAAAATTTATAACTTTGGTATTAAAAAGAAACTTTCCACCTTTAGAAATTATATATTCTCTAATATTCTTAACAATATGAACTAAATTATCAGTTCCAATGTGTGGTTTAGAGAGATATAGAATTTGCTCAGGAGCTCCAAAGTTAACAAATTCTTGTAAAACTTTTTTGCAAAAAGGACTGCTAATACCAGTAGTAAGCTTCCCGTCGGAAAAAGTACCAGCACCACCTTCACCAAACTGAACATTAGAAAGGGGATTTAATTTACCTTCTTTCAAAAATTTATCAACTGTATTTTGCCTATTTTCAACACATTCTCCTTGTTCAATAACAATAGGAGCAAGTCCATTTTGAATAAGGGTAAGAGCGGCAAATAAACCACTAGGTCCAGCACCTACTACAACAGGTCTTTTATTTTTTAAATTATTTGTTTTTATTTCAGGTAGATTAACTTCAGGAGCTTTATGAAAATGTTTGTATTTGTGCTCATTTTTTAACTTAAAAGATATAGCATAAGTGTAATGTACATCTTGTTTGTCTCTAGCGTCAATAGATTTTTTAGTTATATGCCATTCTAAAACATCTTCTTTTCGTATTTTATTTTTCTTAATGGTTTCTTCAAAAATTTCATTTGAAGAAAGATTTTTCCTTATTTTTATATTGTTAATAATTATCATAATATCCTCCAAATCATATTGGCGGCTAATGGTTCGAAAAGCTTTTTCAAATCATTAACCAAAATTATTATAGCATAATATTTTTAATTTGTCTCTTCCATTTTAATAACATTTAGTATATAATGATTTCAATAAAATACATGGGGAAAAATATGGAAAAGAAAGAAAATAGAATAACGAAATTAATCAATTGGATAATTATAATATTTTGGGTATTTATGATAGGCAGTGTATTTGGATTTTTCGCAGAAATGGCATATGGTCTAATTTATACAAGAACAATAGTAATAAGACAAGGACTAGTATATGGCCCATTTGTACAAATCTATGGAATAGGTGCAGTTGCATATTACATATTAATAACGAAAATAAAAGAGCCCAAAGAAGCTTTTTTTGCAGGAATGCTTATGGGAGGAATTTTAGAATACCTATGCTCATTTTTCCAAGAAATATTATTTGGAACAATTTCTTGGGATTATAGTAAGCAATTTATGAACCTTAATGGAAGAACAAGTTTAGAATATTGTTTTTATTGGGGAATTATAGCAGTAGCATTTTTAAAAATAGTTTATCCAGCATTACAAGCAATACAGCCACTTATATACAAAAAATGGGTAAGAATTCTTACTGTTTTTGTTATGCTATTTATGGCATTTGATATCACAATTTCTTGTATGGCTGGTGCAAGACAAGATGACAGACGTAAAAACATAGAACCTAAAAATCAAATAGACGTATTTTTAGATAAAGTTTATCCAGATGAATTTTTGGACAAAGTTTATAATAACAAAATAAATATGTAATGAACTACGAATGACAAAATCTAGGTACATAGGAGACAAAATAGAATATGAACAAAAAACAAAAAACGAAATTAATAAAATTTATAACAACTTTAATAATCATAGTATTTCTAGGTTTATTTGAATATATCGCACAACAAAATGGATGGCTAGAGAATATTTTAAATGAGACTGAAACAGCCCAAACAACAACTAATTCAAACATCGATATAGCTGACATTCCGCAATATGAAGGTGAAATAGTTATCAGCATTAATAACGATGTTCCATATTTTGAAGAAAAAGATATAAGCACAGAAGATTTTGAATATTATTCAAACCTAGATGAATTAAATAGAGCAGGAGTAGCATTTGCAAATATATGCAAATACACAATGCCACCAGAAGGCACAAAAAGAGAAAGTCTTTCATACAAACCTACTGGCTGGGTTCAATATTTATATGAAGAAAATAACAGCAAGCATCTATATGAAAGATGTCATTTAATTGCGTGGCAATTAGGAAACGAAAACAACAATAAGAAAAATTTAATTACAGGTACACGTGATATGAATTCAGCTATGATAGAATATGAAAATATGATTGCAAGCTGGGTTAAATTAAAAAACAAAGAAGGAAAAGATTATCATATTTTATATAGAGTAACACCTATTTATAAAGACGAAAATCAGTTAGCAACAGGTGTTGAAATAGAAGCAAAGTCAGTCGAAGAAGAAGGAATTTGTTTTAATAAATTCATATACAATGTGCAAGAAAACTTTGAAATTGATTATTATACAGGACAGGCTAAAATGATAAAAGATTAACAAGGAGGAAAAATTGGAGTTAAACTTAAACAAAATAACAGAGAAATTATCACAAAATGAATTTGTCAAAAATTTTATACAAGAATTGGGTAAAACATTAGAAAATGCAAACAATCAAAATAATAATGTACAATTAACAGATAAAGAAGAATTGGAATTTGAGAAAAGAGAATTTGATTTTTTGCAGGAATATTTTAAAAAGGAGTTGTCTGATTTAAGTAGAGGAGAAGTATTTATTGTGACCAATAAATATGATAATGATGAACTTCACAGATATAAAGTAACTCAGTATAAAAATAATCTTGAATGTAAATATATTGCTTTTGAAAAAGATTTGCCACAAAATGTTCAATTGAGAGATGTGGTTAGAAAGGTGAATGGAAGCTATATTTACGATGAACAGGTAACACAGTATTTGAAAAATGCTATAAATGATATAAAACAAGAAATAGTAAATAATAGGGAGAAATAAAGAACAAAGACCATGAAAGCCTTTGTTCTTTTATAAAACAGCTCCAAGAATTAAAATTCCAACATTATCAAGATAAATTTCATCAAATTGAGAAATTGGAAGCGGATTTATACCAATACCAGCTTCAATAGTAAATCCAGGCCTATTATAGTCTTGAATAAACCAATCCTTATAACCAGCAAAACTAGAATTATAAGGTGTATCAGCCAATTTATAGCCACTAGATTGAGCAAATCTAGTTCCAATATAAAGACTTTGAGGTGGTCTGAAATTTTGAAACTGCCAATAAATTTCTTGCCCTTGTGTATGGTAAGCTATAACCAATCTAAAATTATGTAGTAGTGTAAAATTGTATATCGCTAAGCTTTCAGGTTCTGTTAAAGGATTAAATCCTACAAAATCACGTGGAGCAGGGGAAGTAAAGCCTTGCTCATATTTTATTCTTTTTGCATTTTCCCAGCCGTGCAGGGAATTGTAAATTTAAATCTACACCATTGAAATTTGCTCTCCATCCGTCAGGAAAAGGAATATCAGGATATTTATCAGAAATGTTTTTGAAAGAATTGTATATAGTACTATTTGGCTGATAAAATCCAGTTACTAAATCTACACCGTCAGGATTAACCATAGGCATAATATAAATGGAAGTAGAACGAAACAAATTTCTAATTTTATTTCCATAAATACTAGTATTATTAACATATGCCACGCAGTAATTTTCTATAAATTTCATAAGTAGGACAGTTGTAATCCATTCTTGAGCGTGAAAGGAAGCAGAATAAAAAACTTCTTTTTGACCACGGCCAAGTCTTACAACAGGAAGACTTTTTCCAAGCACACTATATCCTGCATTTTGTATCTGTAAAAATGGGTATGTAGAATTTAATTCGTATAAGTTTGAAATCATAGTTTCATATGTATAGTTTATATTTGTTTGAACAATTGCCATAAAATCACCTAATATAAGATATGAAAAACAAAAAAAATTATTACAAGAAGTTAATCATATTAAATCTTAAAAAATTTATAAATGTGTAAAAAATATTGAAAAGGAAAAATAAAAATGATATAATCCACATTACAGTTAACCATAATGGAAAGGATTATATTAATATGAAAAATGAAGAAACAAACAAAAAGAAAATTTTAATAGTAACAGCATTTCCAACACACGGTGCAGGAAGTGGAGCATTAATTACTACACAAGCAAAATCATATGTAGAAAATGGAGACGAAGTTGTAATAATAACAGGAAACAATAGGACAGATTTTGATAAACTAGAAGGAGTAAAATATCACATAGTACCATTTACAGCAGAAAGTGAAAATGCAGAAAAGATAGAAGGTCAATGTCCATTCAATTATTTAATGTTTACAACACATACAGAAAGTACAGCTAATTTTTGGAATGTAGGGTTAGAAGAAATAGAAAAATATAACAAAATGTTTGAAGAAGCAATAAAAGAAGAAGTAGAAGAATTTAAACCAGATATAATACATGCACAACATAACTGGCTAACAAGCAGCATATGCAATAACTTTGGTAAACCAGTTGCACTTACAATACATGGAACAGACCTAATGGGATATAAGAAAGCTGGAGAAAAACTAACAGAAATAGAAAATGAATTAAAAAATAAAAAGGTTAACTTAAATTCAAAAGAATTAAATAATATCAAAAATATTGAAGAAATATATGCAAAAGTATCAACAAAAGCAGAAATAATGAGAGAGCTAAAAAGTGCTATTCAGAATAAAAAAATAGAGATATCAAAAGAAGAATTAGGAAGCTTAATAGATATATATGATAAAAAGAAATTATACGAGTTATATAGAAGAGAGGCAGAAAAGTCAGCAAAAGAATCAGAAAGAATAATAGTAATTTCAGATGCACAAGAGAAAGACTTTAATGGACTATTTCCAGGAAATGAAAGTAGAGTAAAACTTTTAGAAAATGGATATGACGCAAAAGTATTTCATCAAAAAGAAAATGTAAATAGAGAAGAAATACTGTCAAATTTAATTGGAGAACAAAATAGTAAATGTGATAATGTAGTTTTATTTGTTGGAAAATTTGCTGATTTCAAAGGAATAGATGCTTTACTTGAAGCTGCAAAAATTTATGAAGAAGAAGCAGAAGAAAAGAATAAAAAAATAGAAACAATAATAGTAGGTTCTGGAGCTTTGGAGGAAACACTAAAAAATCAAGCGGAAACATTAGAACTAAAACATACACATTTTGTTGGAAGAAAAAATCATAGTGAAATTTGTGATTTACAAAATATAGCTGATGTTTCATTAATACCATCAAGAAATGAACCTTTTGGACTAGTTGTAATAGAAGGAACATCATGTGGACACCCAGTAATTGCAACTAATTCAGGAGGAATACCTGGAATATTAAATACAGAAAAAGAAGATTTATCAGATATAAGTAAAACATATATAACAAAATTAGGAGTTCTAGTTCCACCTCTTCCAGAAAGACCAAGCAAAGCAGACGAAGAAAACACACCAGCGTACTTAAATCAATATAAAGCTACGGTGGATGGAATTAGTAAATCTGTAATGGATATTTGTGAAGGTAATTTGAAATTTGACAATAACGAAATTGCTAAATATACAGAGAAAACATATTCTCAAGATGTTATAAGAGATAAGATAATGGGAATATTTGAAGAAGCTGAAGCTGAACATAAAGAAAAATCTGTGAACTATAATGATAGAGTATAACGATTTTGTGTAAATTTGGTGGAAAGAAAAATATTACATCTAAAAAATATTGAAAGTTAGAAGAAAATATAGTATAATAAATAGGTATTTGGGGATGTAATGGTTTCGACATACTACCAGAAAAATAGATAGCAAGTAGTGGATTCTCGTTGGCCACTTAAAAAACGAGAAAACAAAATAAACGCTGATAATAACGAATTAGCATTAGCTGCCTAGATGCGGCTACGCTTTACCTTATTGCCCCAGCCGATAAGAATAAAGTGTCATAACCAGTCTGGGAAACAAAGCTACTTTTGCTTTTGAAGTAGTGGGTATTTTTAAAAGCTATACTGCAAATTATCCTGTTTGTCGGAGAGTTTGCAAAGAATATAAATGATAAACTAAACTTGTAGAGGTCTATTTGGAAAGTATTATGGACAGGAGTTCGACTCTCCTCATCTCCACCATATGCGGGTATAATTTAGTGGTAGAATGCCATGCTTCCGACCTGGTCGCGCGAGTTCGATTCTCGCTACCCGCTCCAAAATAAAAAAACTTACGAACAATAAAGAGATTCGTAAGTTTTTTTATTTTTAGAAAAGACGAATTTTAATCATCGCAGATATGTATTTTTGTGCCCTCAATTATATCTCGAATTTTTAGTTCATCATCTAAGTGCATAAGGTAAACATCTACGCCTTTTTGAGTTAGTTCACTCAAAAGAGGTAAGTTATCCTCCAATTTAAGATGTACTCCTCCAGCAACAGAAGCATCAGTGAACAGTTGTGAGCCTTTATGGAGATACGGTATAAAAGGTTCAAGAGACTTTGTATCACCAGTATATATAATATGAGTTCCATTTATTTTAGCTGAAAAGCCATAACAATCAAGTTCATCTCCAACATGATCTGTTGAAATAAATGTTACAAAATCATTTTTTCTTGTATATCGTTCTGCTGGAAAACCAGGTGTTTGACAATACCTTGCAACTCCAGTAATTGTAAGATAGTTATCAATTTCAGAACATGCAGTAATGATATTTATAGGTTTTTTTAGTACAAAATAGCTAAAAAGAGCTAATTGACTAAGAGAACCTATATGATCACCATGCATATGAGTGATGATTACATCGATTCCAGAAATTCCTGTAAGGAGATTTTTATCTTGTAATTGTGTCATTACTGTTTGACCACAATCAATTAACAGTAATCGATTATTGACAATAGCATAGGCTGATGTGTTTTGCTTACCAAAGCCACTGTCTTTGCCTAAAAAAGTAATTTGTTTTTTCATGTTTTGACCCACCTTTCGTAAAAATATTCTATCACAAGAAGTTAAAAAAATCTACAAACGTGTTTACTATTAAATATGCATGCAAAAAGTACATTAAGTTACAGATTAAGTTTTTTTGTTGAATACAAAAATAGAATAAAAACATAAAAATTTGGAAACAATGACCTTAAGAGGTGATAATATGACAAGTAAAGAACTTTTATATGTTGAAGATGCACTAGGACACGAAAACTTTATGAAAAAATGTGCATGTGAAACATCAAAAAAATTACAAGACCAAACTCTTGCAACATTTGTTAAAGAGTTAGAACAAAAACACACAGAACTAGCAAACAAATTTCTAAATTTATTATAAGGAGAGAGAAAATGGAAGACAAAGATTTAATGGAAAACGAATTATTGGTAATTAAAGGTGTATGTGACTTATACCTTCACGGAACAATCGAATCATCAACAGCAGAAGTACACACAGCATTTCAAAAAGCTTTAGAGGAAACACTAAACATTCAAAATAAAATATATAATT
Source organism: uncultured Clostridia bacterium (assembly GCA_949538735.1). Taxonomy (GTDB): domain Bacteria; phylum Bacillota; class Clostridia; order TANB77; family CAG-508; genus CAG-269. The sequence continues at coordinate 8,440 of CATGLK010000001.1, read as the reverse complement.
TAATGGCAGAAAAAGGATGGTATAAAACAGACGTAGCTGAGCAAACAAAGATAGATAGCGCAAAACAAAAATATTCAAAATAAGTATAACAAAAAGATTAATATATATAATGTAAAAAATATATATTAATCTTTTTTAATTCCTAATTTATTTGGCAGAACAAACTCAGCACCATTTAAATAATCTAAAAAGCCACTATCGGTCTTAAAGTTAAACTTCAAAATATAGCTTTGGAGCATTTGATATTTTTTGCCAAACAACTTATTAATAGTATTTTTTCCATATTTACCGGTCACCAACAATAGGAAAACCCAAGTAAGCTAAATGAGCACGAATTTGATGAGTTTTACCAGTTTCTATTTGAACATCTAAAAGAGCAGTGTTATTTTCATATTTCTCTAAAACAGAATATGAAGTCACAATTTTTTGATAGCCCTTTTTAAAACAATTACTAATATAAACCTGAGACTTTTTATTATCCTTAAATAAAAAAGCTTCACATCTCTTAGCAGATACTTTTGGAATACCATAAACCCAAGCCAAATAATGTTTTTCAATCTCGTGATTTTCAAACTTTTTCAAAAGAATATTTAAAGCCTGTTCATTTTTGGCAAATAGCACTAAACCAGTAGTATTTCTATCAATTCTATGGCAAGGCATAGGTTTAAAAGCAGTATGATAATTTTCATGTACATATGTGGTCAGACTATTATCGCCAGTAACTTCAATATTATATGGTTTATTAATAACCAAAATATTGTCATCTTCAAAGAAAATATCTAAATTAAAATTAGTTTTAAGAAGTTCATCAGAAATATAAACAAGAATTTCATCATTTTCATAAATAGTTACATTTTCAGAAACTCTATTTCCATTAATCTTAATATCCTTTTTTCTCAAAGTTTTGTAAAATAAGCTAGATGAGACAGTCGGCATATTTTCAAATATAAATGTATTCAATTTTTTCCCATTTGATTTTTTATTAACAATTAACTTTTTCATAAAATTATTATATAGCGTAATAAAGAAAAAAGCAACCTAATATAATATATATGTGAACTTTGTGTGAAAAAAGTGAAAAACTATTGACATTTATAAATAAAAGGTATAAATTATTAGCAGTCGCACAAAGAGAGTGCTAATGAAATTTGAAGGAGGTAGTATAATGATAAAACCATTAGGAAGTAGAGTTTTAATTAAAATGAAAGAAGGCGAAGAAACAACCAAAAGTGGAATTATATTAGCAGGAGCAGCACAAGAAAAACCACAAATAGCAGAAGTTATTGAAGTAGGCCCAGGTAGCGAGAAAGACGGAAAAGTGGAAAAAATGTATGTAAAAAAAGGTGATAATATTTATATTAATGAATATGCTGGGACTAAAATAAAATACGAAGGTGAAGATTATATAATTGTAAAACAAGATGATATTTTAGCAATTGTTGAATAGTATTTTAGGTGTTTTTGGGGACAGACCTTAAAAACATCTTAAAAGTTCGAAAAAAGTGAAATAATAATTGGGTGTTTTTAAGGTCTGTCCCCAAAAACACCTAAGGGAAAGGAAGGATAAAAAATGGCAAAGATAATAAAATTTGGAGAAGACGCAAGAAAGTCTTTATTAGAAGGAGTTAACAAATTAGCAGATACAGTTAAAGTTACATTAGGACCAAAAGGAAGAAATGTAGTTTTAGATAAAAGTTTTGGAGCACCACTAATTACAAATGACGGTGTTACTATTGCAAAGGAAATAGAATTAGAAGATAAATTTGAAAATATGGGAGCACGTCTAGTTAAAGAAGTTTCAACAAAGACTAATGATGTGGCAGGAGATGGTACTACAACAGCAACTGTTTTGGCTCAAAGTATGATTAAAGAAGGTGTAAAAAATGTAGCAGCAGGTGCAGACCCAATGTCAATAAAAAGAGGTATTGATAAGGCTGTAAATGCTGCAGTAGAAGGACTAAAAGAAATTAGTTCACAAGTAAATGGAAAAGAAGATATTGCAAGGGTTGCAAGCATTTCTGCAAATAATGAAGAAATAGGAAAACTTATTGCAGATGCTATGGAAAAGGTATCAAAAGACGGAGTAATTACAATTGAAGAGTCTAAAACTTCTAATACAGAATTAAATGTAGTAGAAGGAATGCAATTTGATAAAGGATATCTATCACCATATATGGCAACAGATACAGAAAAAATGGAAGCAGTTTTAGATAATCCATATATATTAATAACTGACAAAAAAATAACTAATATCCAAGAAATTTTACCATTACTAGAAGCTCTAATGCAAGAGTCTGGAAAATTATTAATAATATGTGATGATATCGAAAGTGAAGCATTATCAACATTAATATTAAATAAATTAAGAGGTGTTCTAAACGTTGTAGCTGTAAAAGCACCTGGCTTTGGAGATAAGAGAAAAGCAATGCTAGAAGATATAGCGATTTTGACAGGTGGTGAAGTAATTACATCAGATTTAGGTTTAGAATTAAAAGATACAGAAATATCACAACTAGGAAGAGCAAAACAAGTAAAAGTTCAAAAAGAAAACACAATAATTGTAGATGGTGCAGGAGATAAAGAACAAATATCAGCAAGAGTTGCACAAGTAAAAGCACAAATTACAGAAACTTTAAGCGATTATGACAAAGAAGGATTACAAGAACGTCTAGCTAAAATAGCTGGTGGAGTTGCAGTAATTGGAGTTGGAGCAGCCACAGAAGTAGAAATGAAAGATAAAAAATTAAGAATAGAAGATGCTCTTTCTGCTACAAAAGCAGCGGTTGAAGAAGGAATTGTTGCAGGTGGTGGAACAGCACTAATAAATATAATTCCAAAAGTTGCAAAGCTAGTAGAAGAATTAGACGGAGGAGAGAAGTTAGGTGCTAAGATTGTACTATCAGCATTAGAAGAACCAGCAAAACAAATTGCTAGAAATAGCGGATTAGAGCCTGCTGTTATAGTAGAAAAAGTAAAATCATCAGATACAGGTGTTGGTTTTGATGCAAGTTCTGAGACATATGTGGATATGAAAAAAGCTGGAATTGTAGACCCAACAAAAGTTACTAGAAGTGCTCTTCAAAATGCGGCTTCAATAGCTTCAATGGTTCTTACAACAGAAAGCTTAGTTGCTGATAGCCCAGAACCAAAAGGTTGCGGATGTGGAGATCACGGAGCTGGTATGCCAGCTGGAATGGATGGAATGTATTAATAATAAATTAAAAGACAGGAGATAATTTCCCTGTCTCTTTTAATACTATTCTTCTAAAGAAAAAAGCATTGGTGTTCCATCTGCATTATGCATAGAAGCTAAGTGACCTTCGTCATTTCCATCATACTTTAGAAAAGTATAGAGTTCCATAGTGTCTGGGTCATATAGCACAGAAAATGTTCTATTTCCAAACTTTTCTTGGGATATTATAGCTAAATCTTTAGGATTAGGTTGTTGAACATTTTCTGTAGCTAAATCTTGCTTAGCACAAGCAGATAGTGAAATTATTGTTACGAGGGCAAAAGTTTTTGCAAGCAGTTTACATTTTTGTGTCATTTTATTTCCTCCTACGTAGTCAAAATGACCTTGTTAGTAGCAATTATATCATAAGTTTACGTAAAAGTAAAGAGCGAGCCCAAATTTGCTGTTGCGGATTTATTTTTGCTGTGTTATAATTGAAAAGTATTATGTGCCAATATAGCTCAGTTGGTAGAGCAACGGATTCGTAACCCGTAGGTCAGCAGTTCGATTCTGCTTATTGGCACCAACGACGTTTCTGTTCGAACCAATAGAACAGATAGATACAAATATCATTCAGAAATGGATGGTATTTTTTTTGTTGTAAAAATGCTATCCAAGAAAGGATGGTGTTTGATATGCAGATAATTAAGCAAGAACTAGAATTTGAGGAATGTTTAAAACAAAGATTGGAGTTTATATGTGAATTTTCTAAAGTTACCCCTACTTTTGTAAATGGTAGTATTAGAAAGCTAGAGAAAACTAATCTCACATATATTGAGCCACATAGAGTAATCATTAAAAATATTACTTTTTTAGTTTTTAATTATTCAAACGATGTTTACATTTCTAACTTAACTCAAAAGATTAAATTATCAGAGTTAGAAGAATATTTGAAAAATATATAAATGGGAATATTTGACATTTCTTAAAATCGTGATATAATATAGGCAATTGATTATTTACTCGCAAGAGTTATATATGGGTACTTTGAAAAGATTATATTATATTGCATTATTATATTTTAGTTTATGATAAATGGATTTAAGAGATGTCAGTAGTACTCGTGTACTTTGATGTCTCTTTTTTTGAAGTTAGGAGGTTATACAAAATGAACGAAGAAAAGAAAAAATGTGGGTTATATTTAAGAGTTTCCACCGAAGACCAAGCCCGCGAAGGATTTAGTCTTCCAGAACAAAGAGAAAGATTAGAAACTTTTTGTAAATTCAAAGGTTATGAAATAGTAGATTATTATGAGGATGCTGGAATAAGTGCCAAAACGGGTAATCATAGACCAGATTTTGAAAGATTAAAAGTTGATATAAAAGCAAAAAAGATAAATACTATTGTTGCTTTAAAGCTAGATAGAATAACAAGAAGTATTTATGATTGGGAAAATCTAATGACTTTTTTAGATGAAAATAATGCCTATTTAGATTGTGTTAATGATGAAATAAATACTACAAGTGCAAATGGTAAAATGATTTCAAGACTTTTAATGAGTGTAAGTCAAAACGAAATTGAGAGAACTAGCGAAAGAACTAAAATAGGTTTAGCAGGTGCAATAAAGTCAGGACATATTCCACACGTTGCACCATTAGGCTATAAGCACGAAGATAAAAGATTAGTAATAGATTATTCTACTAAAGATGTTGTAGTTAGAATATTTGACTTATATTATAACGGCTACTCTTATCAAAAAATAAGCAATTTATTCAATGAAGAAAAAGTATTAGGAAGAGATAATTGGAGAGATTCAACTATTGTTACTATTCTTGAAAATGAAATATATAAAGGTGATTTTGTTCACGGAAAGAGAACAAAGCACCCAACTTATTATGAAGATGTAGTCGAGCCTATTATTTCCAAAGAAATGTGGGCAGATTGTCAAGTACAGAAAAAGAAAAATTCAAGAAGTTTTCAAAGAACATTGACTTATTTATATTTACAGAAACTTAAATGTCCTAAATGTAATCGTATTTTAGGTGGTAAAGCTACTACAAAGAAAAGTGGAAAGTCCTACTTCTACTACTATTGTAATGATTGCAAAATTGAATTTAAAGAAAAAGTTATAAACGATTATTTCAATCAGTTCATTAGTGAATTAGTAGAATACGACTCTGTTGTAAATCAATTCTTCTTGCCTATGATAAAGCAAAAGTTTGACGAGCCAAAAGAACAATTAGAAAAAGAAATAAAAGAGCAAAACAATAAACTTGAAAGAATAAAAAAAGCCTATATCAATGGAGTGTTTGAACTAAAAGAATATAACGAAGAAAAGAAAATAGTTGAAAATGCTATAAGTGAATTACAAAACAAATTAGATACTACTGACTGCACAGAAGAACTTAAATTTACCCCAAAAGATATTTTACTAAAAAGAGATATTGACTTTATTAACAAGGTTAAATTAGATAAAGAATATCAAGAAAGAACTAAAATTTGGAAGGATTATACAAGACAAGAACAAGCAGAACTTATAATGAAATATGTAGATGATATAGAACTTGCTTTAGTTGGTAACGAAGTAGTTGTAACACAAATTAATTTTAGAGACTCAATTTGTAAACCATGTCAAGAATTATATGATAATGGTTATATTGATACTACAAAGCCAATGATATTAGGCAATGTGCTGGGTAATGTTAGGTTTAGCAATTATTTGCCAGAGAAAGAAATCGGAGAAATCATTATGAGATTAAGGCAATATTATGATGTTGGTTATACTGAAGCAACATACTATGTTCAAAGCCAAATGTTTTATTTTAACTTTGCTGAAGACAATAGTGCTATTGTTAGAGTATTTCCTTTGAAAGATTACTACAAACTAGACCCAGATAATAAAATGGAGACTTATGAATTTGGAATTATATATATTCGTGAAGAAGATAAATTCCAAATGAAAGAAATTGATACTGCATTTGATTATATACCAAATGAAAGCAATGATAGTGTAATTTATACAAAAGAGCCTACTCCTATTTCAGTAGGTGTTAAGCCAGTAAAGTTCTGCGAAGAAAATTCAAAAGAAACAAATTAACATGGCACGTTTTGTTTTTGCTTTCGCAAAAATGAAAGTGGCGATAGTTAATTTGATAAATTTTAGCTCTGTGAGATAAAATTTATTGCCTCGCAGAGCCCCCATGTTATGATAGCATGTCATAACATATAGGGGGTTAGGACTTCCGTCAAGACGAAGTCCTGTGCTACGAAGAAATTTCAAAGGAGGGATTCTATGGAGCAAGAATTGGCATATTCTTTTCACTTGGGTAGTGATAAAAACAAAAGTAAATTAGCGAAGAAAGTTGCAAAAGAAAATGTATCTGGCACAACTTCTCTAGCTAATAATGCAATTCAAACTGCAAAAGATTTATCAGATGTTAATAAGCATAACTTGCGAGATTATGATAATCAAACAGAACTGATTAGAACTATATATGGGACAAGTGATATTGTAAATGATGTTAAACAAGTATATTTAGATGAGTTTGAGCAATCAAGACTAGAATATAACAACAAGCAAACTCGTGAAGATAGAAAAATTGAAGATTATTTCAAAAAAGTATGTGAATCTCAAAATGATATAGCTTGTGAAATTATAATAGAACTTGGAGATATGGACTTTTGGAATGATAAAAACGAAAGATATAGATTTAAAATGGTTGATGTATATAATGAACAAGTAAAGGAATTAATAAAAATTGTACCAGACTTCAAAATAGCAAATGCTACAATACATTTTGACGAAGTTTCTCCTCATATGCATATTATAGGTGTTCCAGTAGCCTTAAATTGTACTAGAGGAATGAAAAAGCAAGTAGGAAAAAGTAAATTATTTACTAAAACAACACTTACTGAAATACAAGATAAGATGAGAAATGCTTGTATTAAGTCATACAACAAGTTTTATGAAGTTAATACTAGACTAAAACAAAAGCAAAAAGGAAGAAATCAAGATATAAATGTTAATGAAATGGGAAATTACAGAGAAATCAAGAAACAACTAAAGCAAAAAGAACAAAAACTTGCAAAAGCAAATACCCAAACGAAAGAGCTTGATAATACCAGTAAAGATATAAACGTGATACTAAATAATCTAAAACCTACTAAACTTAATAAAAATAATATGGTTATTTCAAACGAGGATGTTCAGAAAATCAAAAATTATACAAAAGATGTAAAAGATATTACTCAAACAGTTAGAAGTGTAAATGACTTAAATATGGCGATTAAGGATTTTGAACACTCTGCTTTTGAAATAGAAAAAGAAAATCGTTCACTTAAATATGAAATAGAACTAAAAGATAATGAAATCGGCAGTTTAAAAAATGAACTCTCTGCTAAAGATAAAATTACAGGAAGATTACAAGCTGAAAAAGAAAAGCTAAAACAGGAATTGCAGAAATTCAAAGGCTTTTGGCATAGTATTATGAGCCATTTTCACAAAAGAATTTGCTATGATAAAGATAATAACTATAAAATTGTAAGTGATGACCTATATAAAAATGGCATATTTGACAACAACGATAATGAAATCGCAAATAACATTGCTAGGAAAGTAACTATACCAGATGAAAATAAGCAAAACAAGAATAAAAAGAAAAATAATGATACCAGATTTTAAAAGGAGGAAAAAGTTATGGATAACGAATTACCAAAAACAAAAATTGATGAGAGAACAGGAATTGAATATCATTTAGAGGGAGATTATTATATACCTAATATAGCAATACCTAAACAAGAAAAAATCACTTTAAATAAATATGGAAGAATGAGATTAAAATACTTGAAAGAACACAAAAAATCTGATTATACTATAATGCTTATGAACGGAACATTAAATACACACTTAAAAGAAATACAAGAAACAGCAGATAATAGAGTGCAACAGATTATTAGTGAGTTAAAAACTAAGAGCGATTTGATAGAAGATATGAAAAATACTGATGTGTTATACTGGGTTGGCACAATGAACTCTATTAAGGCACAAGCCGAAGAAATTGTTTTTAGTGAATTGATTTATGTTTAAAAATCGAGTAGAGGATAACACTTAATGTGTTTTTCCCCTCTCACACCACCGTACGTGCCGTTCGGGCATACGGCGGTTCAATTTGTACATTCAATATGTACTTTTGTATATTGGTCTAGTAGAAATACTAGACCTCTTTTTCTTAGCTTTTCTATATTAATAGCAAATTTCATCCAGTCTGT